>NZ_JBMMKS010000005.1:0-259662 GCF_058630515.1 Vibrio sp. HM8-C | reverse complement strand
TCCTGCGCCCTACCGCCACAAACCGAAAAGAAAGACGAGCCTATTCCTGAGCTGCCGCCACTCGATGGCTCAAAGAACGGAGCCGGTGATGGCACTGCCGGTACAGGTGCAGACATCCCAACAGAGAACCCCAACTTCTGCGATTTGAATCCGCAACTGTGTGAGAAACAAGAGCCGCCACAATCCCCACCCGAGCCGAATCCTACACCGATGGAAAAGCCCGACAATACAGAGCTGTCTGCCGGTGATAATGAGATTGTGCAAGAAGTCTCGCTCTCCAATCAGCACTTGGAAAACGTGAACAGCAACTTGAAAAGCCTTGGTGGTCAGCTGCTTGAACAGCTCTCACGGGGCAACGAATTCTCTCAGCATCAACTCGGCTTGATGCGTGAAATGTTGGAGCATCTTATCCAAGGCGATAGCAGTGCGCTCATTCCTAATGAAACCGGCAAAGAAGAAAAGCCCAAAGAAGAGGAAGAGGACGAAAAAACCGAGCAACCGATGGCAAGCGCCGATTGTGACAAATCGATTTTCGAGTGTCGCGGTGATGTCATTCAATGCGCCCTGCTCAAAGTCCAGTACGACAGCACGTGTACGGTCGATGAGTTCGCCCAACTTGAAGAAGCGTTTAAGGGCATCAAGTTACTCAACAACGAAACGCTACTGGTGCAAAACGATACCATTGATTACTCACGCATAAACAAAAAGTATCTGAGTGGCGGTGTCTCGTTTGGTGGCGGTGGTTGTCCTGCGCCTGAGCGCATTTCGTTTCGCGCTTTTGGCGAATCCAAATCCATTGAATTTAAGTTTGATCCCGCTTGTCGCTACGCCGAACTGTTAAGACCCCTACTTATTGCGTTCGCCTGGCTAACGGGATTGTTCATCATCGGTCGCACACAAGGAGCCGTTTAATATGCAGTACTTCATCGGATTTTTAGCCACGGTGTTAGTCCCTCTCATTCCAAGCCTTGCCAAAGGGCTTGCCACTTATGTGGCGCTGTCGGTCGGGTTCTCTCTTGTGGCTTACACCGGCGTATCGATGGCGATCGATACCGTTGCCGATTACATACAGACCAACATGAACGGCGTGACACCAAAACTCGCGGCGCTCATGGGCATGGCGGGTGTGGATACCTATATCAACGTGGTGCTCACCTGTGTGGTGTTCTCCTTTACCTTGAACGGCTTAATGTCGGCAACCGGTTATCGTCCATCGTGGCGCAAACCGGTTGACCCTGCGTAAGGAGCAAAAGCAATGTTGCACGGTTTCAGTGGCGGCATGGGAACAGGCAAAAGTCTCAATGCGATTAAGTTCATCATCGAGAACGACAACTTCGCGGAGCGTCCTGTGTACTATCACGGCATTCGCGTCATGCTGCTCGATTACAAAGTGTGTGACAGTTTCCAAGGGTGGCTGTATGGCGTCTATTTCCCTGCCAACAGTCACAACAAGGAGCTTGAGTCTAAACTGCTGCGCATTGAAACCGAGCAACGTCTGGCCACACTCGAAGACTTTCCCTATCTGGCGTTTCATTACAAGAAGCACGAGCCGTTCAAACAGTGGATGCACTGGTTTAAGAAACTCGCATCCCCTAAGCGCCTCGCTGCGTTTAAAGAAGCGTTAGCGGTGCTTGAACTCGATGAAGAATCCATCACCTATCAGGACATTGAACACTTGAACCTGTCTTGGACGGCGTTTGATGATCCCACCGAGATCCATACACTGCCTGCCGGTTCGGTGATTCTGGTTGATGAAGTGCAGAACATTTGGGGCAACAGAACGGCGGGTAAAGCCATGTCCCCTGATGTGAAGTTCGTGACCACGCACCGGCACAAAGGCATTGATTTGGTCTACATCTCCCAAGACTTCAAAGACGTTGACCAAGTGATTCGCCGGCGTATGCAGTATTACGTCCATTACGAATTCATCGGCGGTGATTGGCTGCATCGATATTTCCACATCGAGGGCTTTGACCCTGCCAACAAGACCGAACTCGCTAAGGCTGAGAAAGAGAAAGTTAAACGCGATAACAAATACTATGGCGTCTATCTCAGCTCCATCAAGCACACGCAAAAGGTCAAAATCGATCCACAGTTAAAGAAAGGCATCATCGGTTTAACTGTAGGCATTTTAGGTATCAGCGCGGCGGCGTTCTACCTCTATTCGTGGTTTCAAAAACAGGTCACACCGGCTGCCATTGAGGTGGTTCAGAGCGAGGTTTCCAACGTTGAAAGTGCCGAAAATACGGAAGAAGTAAAAATACTGGATATAAACACAGTATATATGGAAAAGTTTCTCCCTAGGCTCAATTCCCTGCCGTTCTCCGCGCCGGTGTATGACTCGCTCACGTTCGATGCAAACCAATATCCAGAACTCACTTGTGTGATTGTGAGAAAGCAATGCAGTTGTTTTACACAGCAAGGTTCAGCCTACGCACTGGAAACCAACGCCTGTTTTAACATTGCCCGCTATGGCTATTTTGACCCGTTCGAGGTCGAAACCGACAGCAATCAACGCCGCAAAACAGCCCAAAATCGCTCAAATGGTGACAATGTCACGCTTAACAAAGGTGGACTCTACTGATGAAACGCATCCTTGCCCTCGCCTTGCTGTGTCTTGCTTCCCGAGCTTTTGCCTTTGAAGCAAACCTCGCCGGTAAGACGCTCAACGAGTTCTTTATTATCTCCAGTAAGGTGTTTGATAAGACCATCATCGTTGACCCGTCTGTGAACGGTGATTTGAAGCTCTATCAAGCCTCGGGCGCGGCGAACTTTCGTGATGTATGGTTTAGCGTCATGCGCGCTCATAACCTCACTTACATTGAATCGGGTTCGGTCATTCGGGTAGACAAGCGCAACAAACTCACTGGCGGCAATGAAATCGTTACACGCACCTATAAGCTGCTCTATCTGACTGCTGATGATTTACTTGAACCACTGAGAAAGTCGCTCGTGGTGCAATCGTCCGTACTCGATGTGCCTGATGTGACCAATGTAGACAGTATCATTGCAGGCTCTGCGCTAATGATCACCGCGCCCAAATCGATGCACAGTGACATTGCCGAGTTCATTAATACGGTCGATAAACCACTCAAACAAGTGAAGATACGCGCTGTGATTGTGGAAACGGTAGACGGTGATTTACGAGATTTAACCGTGAATCTCGCTGCCGGTGCGGGTGCAATTAAGACGGCGTTCGATGGTTCAGCGATTGCGTTCTTGACCGGCTCTCCTAACTTTACCGCGACCAGTGATGATTTTAATGCGTTTGTGCGTTGGATTGAGTCCAATGACAAAACCGAGATATTGAGCCGCCCTGAAATCAGCATCCTGCACGGACACAGCGGATTGATTAGTGTTGGTCAGGAGCTTCCTATCATCACCGGCTCGTACACCACAGAGACAGATGGAAGTAGTAAACCGTTTCAGACTATCGAGCGTAAAGACGTGGGTTTATCGCTTTGGGTTCAGCCTATGATTGGTTTGAATGGCGATATTAAACTCAGGGTAAAACAAGAGCTTAGTCGTGTTGATAAATCCGTGGAAGCCAGTGACATTGTCACGAGTAAGCGACAAATCGATACCGTTCTGACAGTCAAATCCGGTCAAACCATCGCACTAGGCGGCATGATGGCAAGAGATTCACAAACCGTGACCATGAAAGTGCCGGTTCTTGGTGACATTCCCTACTTAGGCGTGTTGTTTCGGTCAGATTCTGAAAAAGCCACTAATCGCACTCTCGACGTAGTAATATATATAGAACAAGTATGACTTCACACTTTACAGAACACTGTCTTTAATAAGAATAATATATGAATATTATTGATTAATATTTATGTGTTTTTAAGAGATGAATTAATGAGTACTGGTTTAGTCACTTTCTTCAAATATACTCACCTTGGATTTTATCGTTATGGTAAAGATGAAGAGTATAACGAACCATTAGATATGGACGTCCTTCTCTCATCGCTTCACGCTTGGTTTCAAGATAGAATCTCTCTTGAAGATACTCTTTTGTGGGATGATGAAACCCCTGGATATGCCCATCGCAAAAAGGTGTACCTCAAAGCAATTGAAAAGGACGCGACTACTGGCGACTATATGATTGTTTTATGGCGGGCAATTGGTAGTGGTGATGGAGTGTATGGAATAAAAGCTGACGCTAGGCTTGACGACAATACGCTTTACGATGCAAATTCCGCTGCTGAAGGTGACCGAGTAATTTGGGGTGAAGCATCATACTATTGGTATATTCCGTCTAAAAATCTATTTGCCTCGATTCGATTTCCAAATTCGATTGCAGATACACATTTAATGAACTCGTATCTTAGAGATTTCATTTGGTTACATGCAGACATTAGAGAAAAGAACCGATCAGTTAAAGAAGGTAAAAATGGGTCCTATACTACCGTTTGCTTTCCTCCTCAAAAAGTTGGTGAGACAGGAAATCTCTGGCTGAAAATCTTATCTAAACAGTTTACCAAATTGACAACCCAAGCTGACTTAGGTGCAATTGCTCGCGATATTACGCATTTCGTAAAGAGAGATGTCATAGCTGCAAGAGCTGAGAATCAGCCCGATTGGACTCGCCTATTTGGTGGTCTTCCTTTTGTGTCTGCTGAAATCACTAAAGATACTCGTAAAGTTGAAGTTAACATCGAAGCTAAACCAACCGCAGCAGAATTGCAGCAAATCTTTGAGCAATACAATCAAGATTATGATGGTGGCTTAGATGGTTGGCGCAATATTGGATTTAGAAAAGAAGGTGTTGGGGGCATTTGCTGGTTAAACAGCTTTGTAGTAAAAAGTGTTCTACCAATTGACGATACTACAGGTGGTGGTGTTGACGAAACTGGTCATTATACGGCTCGACGTTTACTTACCGCACTTGAATTTAGGCGAGATGGTTTGCTTGCACCTTTTGGTGGTGAAGCTGAAACGCCACAAGACACATTTGTAGATCCTGCGTTGCTACGGATAATCTAAAATGAAAACGATTTTGGGTCATGGTCTAGTGATCACGGCTTTAGCATTAATTAGTTACTGCTTTAGGTTCAACATTAGATTTAGCGATGTTGAGCCGCTGTTTACTATTTTGCAAAACACATCAGTGATGATTTTTACAATAATGGGTATATGGATTGCGTATGTATATCCCAACGCAGTGTTGAGTATTGTTCAGCCATCGAAAGTATCTGCTTTGTTCTCAAATGAAGATCTAAAGCGAGTTAAGCTTCTTGTAGGTGTAGTTGTTATTTCTGCAACTGTACTGGCTTTGCTTTTACTAGGTATTGCCACTAGAACACTGATCGTCAAAACATCTATTTATATACAATACAAGGCCTTATTTAATGGTTTTGGTGTTTTTGGGCTACTAGCATTAACCTATGCTCAACTACTATGTATATACGCAGTTATAGCATCTAGTGTGAACTTTATTATCGATTTAAAGAATCTAGAAGCGAAAGCTAAACTATCACAAAAACTTGATGGTAAGCCTGAAAATTAATTACCCGAAGGGATAAGGGAGCGTGTTACGCGACCGAGGCACCAAGCCCACACAAATGCTGAGTGTCTCGCGTCGTTAAGTGGCGCGGAGCTTCCCTATTCTTCTGATGGAATCAAATTCCCCCTTCCTGCCAAGCCCAACGACCTAATAACCTACAGCATCAAAAGTTGCTCATAGCTTTGCAGCATACGAATAGCGGCTTTCCGTCTGACTAATAAAGCGCAATTACGATTGAGTGTGTGCTCGGAACGAGCGCACGCACAAGCGTGATGCGCTTGAAGGAAAGGCAAAACCCCCGAATCTGTATTACGGGGGTAAATTCCACCGAACTATCGGCGTTCTCTGTTTTGGGGACTGAAATCGCTTCGCAGAACTAGAATATTTGCCAACGCTCTAGCCGTTTTCATTAAGTATAAAGATGTCTTTCTTGTGGATTCAGATCCTTCAGTGATTAATGCAGCACCTAAAAGGATCTGTTGCGGTGTGATAAGTAAACCTGTGGGCAGTTCTAGCAGTCCGTTAGTAATCTTAAACTGATGCCAGTTTGCTTCTTTTGACGCATCGCGCGTTCGATACATTCGCATAAGTCTTTTGCATTCAGGTGGTATTGCTCTGCCTTTATCCCACTCTTTAACCGTTTTTATGTGCTTAAAGCAAAGCTCTGCCGTTTCTTCGACTGTTAACCCGCACTCGAACTCGCGGAATATATAATTTTTAGTATGCCTGTGACGTTTCATTTTTTACATGCTTAAACAAAAGCATGCGTTATATATGAAGCGTTTATCATAGTGTAATTAAAGTCTTAGAAAGGTGTTTTGCAATGCGACACATATCACCTTGTTAGTGACGCATTACAATAGTTAGTAAATTCATTTACTTAGAGATTTTTGATTCAACAAGCATTCGGGCTAACGATCTAGAGTACTTAATGAGTTTGGAGGTTGTTTTAAGTTCCAGTTCTGATTGGATGCTTAACAATGCTATACCAATTAAAATTTGTTGTGGTGCAACCAACTGACCTGTCGGTAATTCCAATTTATCTTTGATCATAGTGAATTGATCCCACGACTTATGATCACTGATTTGGCGCTTTTTCGCGTAGCGCATGAGCCGTTTACATTCCGGTGGAATAGGTTTTCCATTATCCCACAGTGTGACCATTCTCGAACTTTTAAAACACAATTCTGCCGTTTCTTCGATACTCAGATTGCACACAAACTCTCTGAATATCTTATTTTTATGCATTTCGTGACAATCTTGGGGATTTAGTATATAAATACAACATATGGTAAGTTATTGTTAAATAACGACTATTTGTCATAATCCAATATAATGCGCACTGGTTATTAATCTGTAAACTCATAACACTTCCTATCATAATAGTTCCGTAACTCATTGATAACCTGCTTACATTCCTGCATTTTCCTACATCAAGATTGCTCATAAATTTAAATCGTTAATTGATTTTTTGCCATCCCAATTATGCCAATAAAACTTATTTGTTTCTTTCAATGATTAATCTTAATTGTACATGACAATGTAACTGTTGGTCATTGGTATCTGATAAGTAGTGAATTGCTCCAAGTATCGGTTTGCACTATCCAACACCATCATCATGAAATCGTAAATGATATACACATGGTTAGGCGTCATACCTATAACAATAATCCAACTCCCTTTATAAATAGGCTCCCAATGGTTAGTAAGCGATCACACCGTAACAGAACAGGATTATCTACTACCTGATTTTTACCTCTGAAAGTCCTGTGTAATAAAATTACAAACGCAAACTAATTAAAGAGGTTGCTAGATGATTATACTGTCATAAGTTAATGATATATAATACTTAATATGATTTTTGTACGGTTTTTTTACGTTCACATGAGATTGAAGGTGTGTAACTTTTTCAGAAGAGTGGATATCTTAGTTAGATGTTTGAGCTTTGCCGCTTGTATGAGAATGATATTAAAGTAGTAATAATTACACGGGTAAAAATTGCAGATAACAAAAAAGGCACTCTCGTGCCCTATTTGTTTTTTTGTTCTTCTTGTTTTGTTTGCCTAATTTGTTCGGCAACTATTTTTATCGCTTGTGCAGTACTAATACCTTGAGACATTAAACTCTGTATCTTTTCGACTGCTTCTTGTTGCTCTGCATGGGATAGTGGTGGGAAATCATCAAACATAAAAAAGGCTCCAATTAAAGGAGCCTTACTATAATGACTTGATCAATAACTCGCAAGGAAGTTAATGTAAGCCCCCATTGCGTTTTCATTGGTATAACTAGCAGCAAGATCAAGCTGGAAAAGATTGAGTGGTGAAATACCAATACCTGCAGTTACAGTACCTTCGCTGTTATCGTAGGCTAGGTTCTTATAGTAGCCAGCACGGAATTTAAGCTGTCTTAGAATATCTATTTCGCCACCTACTCTAATCATTTGAGTATTGTCATCAAAATCTACATATCGTTCTTTTTCATTGAGATCGTAGTCAACACTTAGAGTAAAGTAATCAGCAACAATACCCGCACCTACAGTGTATTGAGGACGCATTTCATATTGATAGCTAATCGATGGATTTCCTGAAACTGCAGATGGAATTGTCAATGTTTGTACATCTCGACTAACCATATCACTAGCCGCGATACCGATTCTAAAAGGTCCATAAAACCATAATGCGCCGGCATCGATATTAAACATCGTTTCGCCGTTTCCATTGTCTGCAACATCAGCTAAATCATAGTTTGACATACTAGCTTCATATACATAGGTATAGATACGTTGTAACTTTGGTGTAATACCAAAAGCTACATGTTGTCCTAGGAATGTTTGATATTTGGCTAATGTAATTCCGACCTCAGTTACAGCAACTGATACTGCGTTTACTGTACTATTTTGTGCTTTCTCTAATGTACACGCCGTCGCATCTGAAGGTGTAGAACAAGTTGTCGCTATTTGTGGATTTGAAAACGTCTCTGTATATGCTTTCCCGTAAACGTTAGCAGCAATAAATTGGTTCGGAATTGCAAATGCGACTACACCACCTAATTCAGCATTAAGTATGCTGCCATCTATATGATCTAATGTAGTGTTTAGCTCATCTATACGCGAAGCGTCTGGGTTATCGAGAATATCCGAAATAGTGTCTAAATCATCCACCATTCCATCTTGGTCGTTATATGAAAATCCAATACTAGGAAGGATCATGCCAACATCGTCATTACGGCGATATATTGCAACTAAAGCTGGGTTGTAAAATGGTCCAGTTAAAAAACTGCCTGATACAACGCCTACTCCACCCATCGCATCACCACGGGCTTCAATTGCATAGTTAGCTGCAAACGCTGTTGGAGCGCTTAGCACTATAGAAAGTGTGAGAAGTTTAATTTTATTTTTCATGACGATATAAAGCGTTAGTTCCTTTTCGTTTATAACGGCATATTGTGTACTAACTTTAGTTATTCCTCTACGGAAATATCGTATGTCTTGCTGATAACCTGAGATTGCTCAATAGATATAGCTCCCTGCCAACGTAAATGAGTCATCGAAACAGCAAGGATATATCTATCAGGTTGAAGGTCTGTAGCCTCTAAAGTGGTCGGATAATCAGATTCAAATTCTTTAGACCATACTTCTTTGTACTTACCATCGATATAGTCATATACGTTGATACCGAGTTTAGGTAGTGGGCAGAAGCGATTGAGAAGCGCGTTTTTGTCTACCGTCCATTGATCTTTTGATGCCCAACGTACAGTCTGCTTCGCTTTACTCTCTGTAAAGATAACCCAAGTGCTCCACGACTCTTTGTCTGCTGTTGATATATCTAAGCGGTAGAGTCCCATATCAGGCTTACTGTTAAGGTTGTATCTTTTAATAAAAGAAGTAGAACTGTTAGTGACATTGTCACGATTGATTTTATTGAAAGTCGTATCACTAGACAAAGGCTTATCGACCCATTGAGTCAGTTGGATAGAGTTGATTTCTTTTTGGCTTTTTGCGTCAACCAAGACTTGGTAAGCGTCTCTACCAGGGCTACGGATATCAAGGCGGCGGATATTAATGGAGGTTATCCAGCTAGGAAGTGGGTTTGCATCTAGTCCCTTGCCGCAATCAACGGTAAGAGCTTGTAGCAATAGATCATTAAGATGATTTTTAATGTTCTTGTTATGTTCCAGTTGCCACACTTCAACAAGTGATACAAACATATTTTCAAGATCATTATTCAAAAGTCGTTGATGTGCTTGTGTTAGAGGGGAATTACTTTCAAACCACTCTACACTATTGGCAGTTAATGGCACGCTACATAGCGTGCCAAATATAAGTGCTAATTTTCGCATTGATTACGCTTTCATCTTGTACCCTACACCGCGCAATGTTTCGATCTCGAGACCTGGCAATTTTTGGCGTAGCTGAAGAACGTGCGTATCTACTGTACGTGTTGTTGGGAAATGGTTGTAACCCCAAACATGATCTAACAGTTCATCACGTGTAAATACTCGGCCTAAGTTACTCGCTAAGAAAAGTAATAAATCGAACTCAGTGCGTGTCAGTGTTACTGAATCACCTTTATAAAATACATCACGAGTTGCTTTATCAATTGTTAGCTCAGGTAACACAACTTTTGTATCGTCTTGACCATCTGATTCTGGAGAACGTAACTGAGCTCGAATACGTGCAAACAATTCTGCTTCAGCAAAAGGTTTTGTCAGATAATCATTAGCTCCAGCGTCTAAGCCTGCTACTTTATCTTTTACTGTTACTAACGCTGTTAACAAGATGACTGGTACATCTTTTAACTTTTTCCAATCTGGCAAATGTTGAACAGAATCACCATCTGGAAGCTGGCGATCTAGGATCACTAGGTCAGCACTATCCCAATGCTGTTTAACATCTGCGATTGTCTCTGCATGTAAACAGTCATAACCGGCTTGCTCTAAGCTTACTAAAAGACCATCAGCTAGGTTTTTGTCATCTTCAACAAGAAGCAACGTCTGTTTCACAGGGTATCTCCAATATAAAAGTAGTAGGTGGGCCGATTAGGGTCATCTTTCCGCCCATTCTATCGACCATCGATTCTACTATAGTTAAGCCAAGTCCTAAGCCACTTTTACTTACAAATGGCTTGCGTAAGTGACGCCAATCCTTGTTTGTTAATGTTCCTTGGTCGGTGACTTTAATCGTGACAGAGTCAGATTTTGTTATCACTTCTAACGTCACCGGAGCAACGCCGTATTTCACTGCGTTGCGAATTAAATTGTCTATGCATGTGCCTAGCCAATATACGTTTAGTTTTGCTGCAATATCGTTATTTATCACAAGGTCGATATTGTTGTTAAACTCTTCTTCAACTTTAAACTGAAGCCATTCTTCTACTGATGGAACCCAGTCAGTAGCAAGCGGTTTATTGTCTGACTGTAAATAGTCTTTACTTGCTTCAGCTAGTTGTCTTAAACGACGAGAGTCTTCACACAAACGTCGAAACTCATCGTATAAGGAATTGGGTAAGTGTTCAAATTCTCGTCTAAATCCCTCTACAGTTAGAGATAAACTTGCAATTGGAGTTCTCAACTCATGTGTCAGAATTTGTAACACTAACATACGACTCTTCATCTCTTGCCGTTTGCTGTTCCAACGATAGATAGACCAACCTATAACCAGCAAGATGTTGGCAATGACCAAAGCGATCATACTCATACGCAAGAGATCTGAATGATCTTCGATATTCCAACAAATATTCCCTCGTTGAACAAAACATGTGTTGTCAACCGAAGCGATACTGTAGGTTAATCCTGCTTGGGTTGAGTTAGTATCCCATGTATCTTTATCAAAAATATAATACTCATCGCCCTTTCTTAACCACAGTTCATCACCTTCAGCAAACATCATTGCGCCTGAAATCAAAGCTGTAATGGAATCTTCATCCATAGCTTGAAGGCGTCCCAATAGCGTATTTGGTAATGCTTTTACTCTTTCCTGAATATGCATGTATTGCTCAAGTTCACTGAGTTTGTCTGGGTATTTCTTCACATAGCGTTCAGCGTATGTACCACCACCGGGGTGTATCAAGCCACTACGAGCAAACCATCGAGACGAAAGTTGCGTTCCTTTACAGGTAGCTCTGGTAAAAACGAGAGGTTCTGTGACAAGTGGATTTAGAGGAAGGTTTCCAGCGCAATTTAGAGCTAGCTTGTACAGCATTTGAATATCCTTAATTGGGTATTCTGCTGTTTGAGGTAGCATGCTTTCAGGAGTTAGGAGACGGGTTGGGTAATCGGTTTGTATTCCTC
Source organism: Vibrio sp. HM8-C (assembly GCF_058630515.1). NCBI lineage: Bacteria > Pseudomonadati > Pseudomonadota > Gammaproteobacteria > Vibrionales > Vibrionaceae > Vibrio > Vibrio sp. HM8-C. Next base: position 247,868 of record NZ_JBMMKS010000005.1, on the reverse strand, counting down.
GAATATCATAAAAATCTACAGCTGAATCATAATCAAAAAGCGACACAAACAGATCAATACGCTCTGGGAGCGAATCTGCCAATGTAGTTGCCGAAAAAGTCGTTGCAATTAGGGCGAATGTTAATTTTATCGCTTTTATCAATTTGATTATTCGTTAAATCATACGTTTAAAAAACTATAACGTATTATGCTCAAAATGAACATCGGCCATGTTATATCGATGTCAATAATACTTATTTGCGGTTTTATTGATTGTAATGTGTACGAAATGGATGAATTTAGTTCTAGGTGACAATGTCACATTAATTAGATGAAAAAAGAGCAACCGTAGTTGCTCTTATATAGATTTTCTTAAATTAGTTTAGATGTGACTCAGAATATCATTACAGCTTTGCTTTGCATCACCGAATAACATTTGCGTATTTTCTTTGAAGAACAGCGGGTTTTGAACACCAGCATAACCGGTATTCATTGAACGTTTAAATACGATTACATTTTGTGCATTCCAAACTTCAAGTACTGGCATACCAGCGATTGGACTGTTTGGATCTTCTAAAGCAGCAGGGTTAACTGTGTCGTTAGCACCAATGACGAGCACTGTATCTGTATCTGAGAAGTCATCGTTAATCTCATCCATTTCAAGAACTATATCATACGGTACTTTCGCCTCAGCCAGCAGTACGTTCATGTGACCAGGTAAGCGACCAGCTACTGGGTGAATACCAAAACGAACGGTTACACCTAAAGACCTTAACTTCTCTGTAATTTCATACACTGGGTACTGAGCTTGCGCTACCGCCATACCATATCCAGGAGTGATGATGACTGACTTAGAGTTTTTAAGCATATCAGCGACATCTTCGGCATTTGTTTCGCGGTGTTCACCCTGCTCTGCATCTTCGCTGATAATCACCTCTTGCCCGAATCCACCTGCAATCACACTAATGAAAGAGCGGTTCATTGCTTTACACATGATGTACGAAAGAATTGCACCTGAAGAACCTACCAATGCCCCTGTGACAATTAGCAGATCGTTCGCTAGCATGAAACCAGCAGCAGCGGCGGCCCAACCTGAATATGAGTTCAACATTGACACAACAACTGGCATATCCGCACCGCCGATTGAAGCCACTAAGTGGTAGCCAAAAGCAAAAGCAATTAGCGTCATCACAATCATTGCGAACATGCTGCCATCAGCATTAATGAAATGGAACATTAGTAACGTTGAAACAACGATCGCAGCCAAATTCATTTTGTGCTTATGAGGTAAGTTTAGCGGCGATGATTTAATGATCCCGCGTAGCTTACCAAAAGCAACGATTGAACCTGTAAAGGTTACAGCGCCGATGAATACACCAACAAACACTTCTACTAGGTGAATAACATGTTCGGCATGCGTCGCAACTTCAGGCGCAGCCAAATAGCTATTGTAACCAACAAGAACGGCTGCCATACCTACGAAGCTGTGAAGTATTGCAACTAGCTCCGGCATTTCTGTCATTTCTACTTTTTTAGCGAAATGAATACCAATTCCGCCACCAATCACCATCGCAATGATAATCCAAGTAAACCCTTCAGCATTTGGGCTAAAAATGGTCGCAATAAGTGCGATCGCCATCCCCGTAATACCGTAGTAGTTACCTGCTCTAGCCGATTGTTGCTTCGATAATCCAGCCAAACTCATGATAAAGAATAAAGCAGCAACAATATAAGCTGCTTGTACTAATCCTGCAGACATTGCTTACTCCCTTAGTCTTTACGGAACATTTCAAGCATACGTTTGGTCACAGTGAAGCCACCAAAGATGTTTATGCTTGCGATAAGAATGGCGATAAATGCCAAGAAGCTTACAAAGCCATGACCTTGACCGATTTGTAGCAACGCACCTACCACGATAATGCCAGAAATAGCGTTGGTTACTGACATCAACGGTGTATGCAGTGAATGCGTTACGTTCCATACAACGTAATAGCCAACAACACATGCTAGGACAAACACAGTGAAGTGTCCTAAGAATGCAGCAGGAGCAACACTTGCTACCCATGCAAATGCGCCAACACCAACAGCCAAACCAATGATCTTCTTAGCTGGTGAAGTAGGCTCTTCGACTTTTTTAGCCTTAGGTTCTACTTTTGGTTTTGCTTGAGGTTGAGCTGAAACTTGAATTGGTGGTGCTGGCCAAGTGATCTCACCTTCTTTCACCACAGTGACACCGCGCAATACCACATCATCAAAATCGATATTGATGTTGCCGTCTTTTTCTTTACACAATAGTTTTAACAAGTTAACTAAGTTTGTTGCGTAAAGCTGTGAGGATTGTGTTGGTAGGCGTCCGACCATGTCGGTATAACCAATTATTTTTACCCCGTTTGGTGTCGTTACGACCTGATCTTTAACGGTATATTCACAGTTACCGCCGTTAGCTGCCGCTAGATCGACAATCACACTACCCGCCTTCATCGAGTCGACCATTTCTTTGGTGACTAATTTAGGCGCTGGTCGCCCCGGAATGAGAGCAGTTGTAATAATAATGTCGACGTCTTTTGCTTGGTCAGCGTAAAGTTCGGCTGCTTTTTTATTAAACTCGTCAGACATTTCTTTTGCATAACCGTCACCTGAACCTGAATTCTCTTGGTAATCAACTTCCAAGAACTCAGCGCCCATTGACTGTACTTGCTCTTTTACTTCTGGACGAACATCGAATGCGCGCACGATGGCACCTAGGCTTCCTGCAGCGCCGATAGCAGCAAGACCTGCAACACCCGCCCCAGCAACAAATACTTTGGCTGGCGGAACTTTACCTGCAGCAGTAATTTGACCAGTAAAGAAACGACCAAATTCATGAGCTGCTTCTACGACTGCACGGTAACCTGCGATATTAGCCATTGATGACAAAGCATCTAAAGCTTGGGCGCGAGAAATTCGAGGTACAGAATCCATTGCTAACACGTTAATGTTTTTTGTGGATAGCTTTTCCATCAATTCTGGATTCTGAGCAGGCCAAATAAAACTAACTAATGTTGCTCCTTCTTTTATTAGGGCAATTTCATCGGTTTCATCGTTAGAAATTGGAGCATTAACTTTTAAGATTAAATCGGAGCTCCAAACGTCGTCTTTTGAAACGATGGTTGCTCCAACTTGTTCATAAGAAGCGTTATCGAAACTGGCGAGAGCACCAGCTTGAGACTCGATAGTGACCTCAAAACCGAGTTTAATTAACTGCTGAACCGATGACGGAGAAGCAGCGACTCGCGTTTCTCCCGCGAGTATTTCTTTTGGTACACCAATCTGCATAGCGATTCCTTGACTATTGGCACTGTGGATATTCTTTTTTTATCTAACGCCTAATTTAAACTCAAGATATTTATAATAATATTTTAGGTTTATTGGTTATAACGTTAACTAGCGACTGTTTATCAATTCTACTTAAATTACAAAGCGTTTATTTCAAGTAAGAGCTCAAACCAGTATAGGCAAGTATTGAATTTACGTAGTGCCAAAATAAATAAAGAGCTACAAGATTATCCACTTATAGCTCTTAAATTTATGATTTCTGTCAACGACTTGAAGGGTTGTTAAAAGATCCGACCAGACATTTGATCTATGAACATTTGTGCTTTCTTCAACATCAGCTCTTCCGCATCGGCTTTATTTGAAAGCACGTCTGAACGGATGAAGCGATGCGTTTTCAATTCTCCGTCTTCTTCTTTGGTTATACGTCCAGCAACACGATACTGTCCACCTTCAGAAATGACTTCTTGATAAATTAGAAATTCTTTGTACTCAACAGGTTCAACGACTGCTTGTTTGGTTTCTGTTTTACCACCAAATAAACGAGAAAAAAGTCCCACATTAACTCCTTATGGTAAGTTGTGCTGCTTGTGCCCAAGAATAGGTTTTTCATACCATTCAAGTTCGGCATCTTCATCAAATTGTGTCTGAGACATAACAATTGGTATATCGAAGTCGCGATTTTTGCGCCTGTCATCGGCAATCATACTCTCGGCTGCTTCAACAGCGGTTAAAGCATGCTCTTTTAAGATAACCAGACGCTCTTCCGGCAATGCAGAGAGAAAATCTATATCAAAGCGGATATAGATTGGACGAAGTTGACTTAAAGCTAAGCACGCTAGATCTGCTAATTGGTCGTGATTATATGTCATAGCATATTTATCTTGTGCTATCACTTGCCCAACGAGTGTTTCCATATAGTTGTGTACTTCAACATTCAGTTGCATTCGAATTCTCCTAAACCGACTAATCGGTGTGATACGTTCAAACAAAGTTATTGCATCAATGATCTTTTATCAAACTAAGATCGAGCCATCTTGAACAATCTTTGCTCAAGCGCGCGCTTTTATAACTAAAGTTTAGCAAAAAGCTTGGAAATTCATTAAATAAAGTTATTCTTAGTTCATGAATCATAATCACAATTAGTATTTATTCTGTTGGCTATTTTACAAGCATGTCGCCGAGTTTAGTTACTTCTCCTTGGTTTCGTTTTGCATTCCCTTTGATGCTTCTTGCAGCTATGTGGTATGGAATGAACAACGTCATTGTTCTAACCCGAGCTAATATTGGACTAGCGGGTGGTTTACCTTACGCGTTATTTCTCAGTTCTATAGCGATAGCCTACATATTTAAGCAAAGTAGAATGGCGATGGTTGCATGCGCTATGTTGATTAGCTATTGGGTTATTCAGAATCGACTTCAGACTCCCCTTTATTCTGGGTCAACGCTGTTAGAGCTATCAATCCTCAGTTTCTTGTTACCAGTCGCCTGTTTACTCAGCTATGCGTTTAAAAACGGTGACTTAATTAGCCGCGCTTTTTTTGTTTACTTAATACTCTTGGCTCTCTTTGGTGTGTGGGCGTTTATCACCGTTGACTATTATGTGTCTGGTGATTTTGGCAGCCTTAAAGATACTTTCCTGTTTTCTGTACCAGAGATATCAAAGCTCCCATTTATATTAGTTCTATATTTGCTTGCCATGATTGGCATTACAGGCATCTTTGTTTTAACGAAAAACCGCCTCATGGATGTATTTATCTATACAGCGGTTTTAACATCAGCAACGACGTTTATCTTTTTTCAGCTTCAGTTTGTATCCAGTACTATGTTTTCACTGTCCGGTGCATTGATGATGCTTTACTTGATCTCAGCTAGCCATGAGATGGCTTTCAACGATCAGTTAACTCAGCTACCTGGGCGTCATGCTCTCGATATCGATATGAGAACGCCCGGACGCAAGTTTGCTATTGCTATGGTGGATATTGATCATTTCAAATCATTTAATGATTCTTATGGTCATGATACTGGTGATGATGTGTTAAAGCTGGTGGCGAGTCGTATTCGTTTAGTTAAAGGCAAAGCTAAGATATATCGCTACGGTGGTGAAGAATTTACGATTCTGTTCAAAGGTAAAACCGCGGCGCAAGCTCAAGAGTATCTCGAAGCTATCCGACAAGATATTGAACAATACGACTTAGTGATTCGAGATGCTGATAGCCGACCTAAAGATGACAAGTTCGGTGCAACAAAACGTTCTGATAAACGAAGCCATTCCGTGAACATAACAATTAGTGTTGGTGTTTGTGATAGCACATTAGAAAGAAACGCAAAAGAAGCAATTAAGCGAGCTGATGAAGCTCTGTATCAAGCGAAGAAAGCGGGTAGAAACCGAATAAAAGTTGCTGCTTAATCTTGATTGAAGAACAAGACAAGACTTCCACCTTTAAATGCGCTGCCATAGTTAAACGTCAGCCCCAACCCAATGTTATCAACAAAACTTATCTCAAATGGTGGAGTCATCAACCAGCCAACAGTTGCTTCATAATAAAAAGTTGTGCCCAACGGAACTGAGATGTCACTGCCAACATCAACTCTTCGAACTGTGCTGTAAACCGATTGAACGGACCTTCCAATTTGATCAATGTCATAAACAACTGTGGCACTGTTTACGATATACCAGCCCTCAGTATTACCTATTTCGCCCTCATTGGCTTCACCCCAACCATAACCATAAAAGTAATGCCCTGCTGAAGATACTTGCCATTTACCCCACTCTTCATTTTTTCTATAACTCAGCTTTAAGTGGGGTTCATAAATATTCGCCCAAGCAGTGGTATTGAAGATCAAACCGTCCAAAACGGGGGCATATGATTGTCCGGTAGCACTGTTGTAATCCATGGTATTTTGATAACGCATTAAATGAGCACCAATTCCCGGCGTTATCGTCCAGTGTTCGTCAAATTTGTATTCATAGCGGTAAGCGGTATAGATGTCAGCAATAACCTGACGAAAATCGTCATCAACGGTTTCATTCGCCCACCTAATTTTTTCATCGGTCGCAAGCCCTGAAAGACGGAAAAAGAGCTCGTGTTTGTTTTCCTCTTCCTCATCATTCAAACGAAATGACATAGGTAACGTTGAGATACCGTATTTTTTCCTGTTCGCAACTGAATCTTCAGTTCCTAACTCGGGATTGTCGGTATTGAATAACTCGTTTGGATTAAAATCCTTTATACCAACGGTGAAAACATCACTGTCACTCAATACAACTGTGTATGCAAAGCTTTGCTCTAAGAAATTTTGAATAAAATCATACCCTTTTGCTTGTACGTTGCAGGCAAAAGTAAGTGGGCAGATTGAAAGCAGCGTGATTTTTCTCATTGACACAGAAAACAGGTCCTTCGTGATTAGCTGTCTTATTGAATTTTAATGGAAATATGCATCTATAGTAATAATTTAGCAGTATTAATATTAAATGATGTCTCATACCTTAGGAAAATTGGAAATATTTCAAAGCTAAAGCTAATCTAGGAATGTATACATCAAAATAATTAATAATATCGTTAAAATTTAAAACAATAGAGTGCTTTCCCTAAAGGAACTAAAAGCAAGTATAAAGGAAGTCTAGGGATGGAAGGATCATGCCAAGAAGAACATTCGATGTTTGTTAGTAAATGGTTTGGCGTAATATCAAGGTCGGTACTGATTACTCTCGCGTGGGTAGCTCTGTGGCGTGCCGCAGCTTTGATGGAATATGCTCCTCACGCCAGTATCTGGTTCCCACCATCAGGCGTTACTTACGCCATATTTCTCATTTTGGGGTGGCGAGCATTTCCCATAGTATTAGTCGCTTCAGTCAGTACGACATTTTGGGAAAATAGCATCTATGAGGGACAACAGAGTTTTTCGACTTTGCTTCTCACGGGATTACTGTTTGCTACCGTGCACTGCTTATCTTATTGGAGCGGTGCTGCGATATTACGAAAGCTCAGCAATACAGGAAAAACTTACCGCATTCCCTATTTGATTTTGCTTTTTCTGATTATCGCTGCAAGTTCATCACTTGTTGCTGCTATTGGTGGAGCCAACGGCTTGGCTATCACAGGCATTATTTCACCAAATGAAGTGATGTCGATATGGGGACCTTGGTGGGTTGGAGATCTCGTAGGTGTTGTTGTTATCACACCTATTATGGTGGTAATTCTTTCCCGATTTTACCCAGATGAAAGCCAATGGCTGATTGAAAATTTTTCATCCGTATATGAACAGACCCCAATTCAGAATTACATCTACAAGCAAACTATAGCCATTGTATTGTTGGCTCTAATTAGCGTTTTAGTCGCTATATATCCATCTTCAAGCATTGTTTTTTGTGTGTTTTTCTTGGGTATTGCTCAGATGTGGATAGTCTTTACTGAAAGTGCAGGTCGCGCCTTTTTAAGCCTTGCACTCTTAAGTACCTCTACGGCTATTTTGGTGTCATGGTTACAGCTAGGCAACCATGCGATGGTATACCAATTTACCATTTCATTATTGGCTGCAAACACATACTTTGGCTTGTGGGTTCCGCACATTCTTATTGATAACCGAAACTTAAGAGTCTTAGCGGAAAGAGATGTCTTAACCGGAGCTCAGACACGTCAATTTTTCATTAAAAATGTGAAAAACGAGATAAACCGTTGTCGTCGTTTTGGACAGCCACTTTCGTTGACCTTGTTTGATATCGATGGTTTTAAGCATATCAACGATACCTTTGGTCATACAATTGGCGATAAAGTCCTTACGGTCGTTGCACAAAATGTGGCAAAGGAAATTCGACCAGCCGATCTTATTGGTAGATTCGGTGGCGATGAATTTATGTTGTTATTGCCGGGAGACGATTTATCCCATGCAATGCAAGCAGCTGAAAGAATTAGAGTGAGTATTGAAGCGCTGAAGTTTCCCTCATTAGAAAAAAGCATAACGTGCAGTTTTGGGGTTGTAGAAATTGGACCACAAGATACCTTTGTATCAGCGTTTGAAAGAGCAGATAACTTTCTATTAGAAGCTAAGAAAAATGGTAAGAATCAGGTAAACCCTTCTCCTCTATGATTATATAGGGCTTTATTTGTTGCGTTGTAATAAATAAAGCCCAGCGTAAAACTTTAATCAAACCAGCTCCTTACCTTATCTTGAGAAGGTACTCCCCCTGCGTGTATCACTTCTTCATTCAAAACCACTGCCGGCGTAGACATAACACCGTAGTCCATTATCGATTCAACATCCGTGACCTTTTCAACCTTAACATCGATACCTGCCTTTTTTGCCGTATCTTCAATCAGTTTTGCCGTATTAACGCAATTAGCACATCCAGAACCGAGTACTTTAAAAATCTTCATTGATGACTCCTTCAAATTTGCACAGTAATAATATTGAACATCCAACCAATTATGGTGAATGCAGAAAGTAAAAGAGCGAACAGTATTCCTAATAAACGCCACTGCATAACCTGCTTGAGCATGACAAACTCGGGAATGCTTGCAGCGACGGTGCTCATGCAAAACGCCAGTGTCGTTCCTGCAGGGAGCCCATTGGTTAACAGGCTTTCCATAATTGGGATCACGCCTGTTGCATTGGAATACAAAGGAATACCAATCAATACTGAAGCGGGAACAGACCACCACTGCTTACTTCCTAGGTTGCTTTCTATCCATCCATCAGGTACATAACCATGCAGTGCTGCCCCTACTCCTACACCAATCAACACCCACTTCCAAACACGCACAAATATCTCGCGAGTTTCATTTTTGGCAAACGTATTGCGCTCAGAAAATGACATTGTTGTATCAGTTTGTTTGATGCGGTTGATTGACGACGATTGATTGGCTCTACTCAATGCTTTTGCAGCAAAAGGTTGCAGCCACCGCTCGGCTTTGATCATATCGAGAAACCAACCACTGATGATTCCGATAACCATACCTGCAACCACATAAAGAAAGGTAAATTTCCAACCTAGTAAGCTAATTAGCAATAAAACAGCAATCTCATTAACTAATGGTGAAGTAATGAGAAATGCCATGGTGATACCCAAGGGAATTCCAGCAGTGGTAAAGCCTAGAAAGACGGGAATGCTTGAACATGAACAAAAAGGTGTAACGGCACCGAAGACACTACCCATTATGTAGCCTACAAACCGCTTTTTGCCTGAAAGATAATCTCTTACTTTCTCGACATTAAGTGAGGCTCTAACCAAAGCAATCAGATAGATCATTACCACTAGTAAAACGAGTATCTTACTGGTGTCTTCAACAAAGAAATGAATCGCTTGACCGATTTTCGATTCACTGTCTAAGCCCAATATCTGATATGTAACCCAATTGGCTAATGAAGTGAAAATCCAGAACATTTTGATGACTCCTAATATACGACTCAAATTACAACGCTCTATACTCGTAGTAACTTAAGACGAACTAGGTGTTAAAAAGACGCAGAAAATTTCTTAAATTGACGCAATAACTATTCTGGATCTCTATATAGATTTAGGGGTGAAACAGCATACTTTATGGTGCTCATCAAATTTAATGTGACAATTGACTTTTAGCTGTTCACGTAATTTTGGGCGAGCTCTTTGAATCCTTGATTTTACAGCGGTGACGGTAAGGCGATGCCTTTTAGCAAATTCTTGTTGGCTATGACCTTGTAAATCGCAAAATTCAATGACGGAACGATCATCTTCACTTAAACACGCGAGCGCTTTAGGTAAGCATCGTGCCATGCTTTCAATTGGTTCGCGTTCAGTTTCCTTTAACTGTTGATTATTGACGTCACATAGGCTTTCTAATCTGCCTGATTTACGCCATTCATCAATGAGTAAGTTTTTTGCAACGCTAAACAACCATGCTCTCTGATTCTCTATGTCACAAAACGCTCTTTCTCTCTGTAAAGCTCTTAGAAACGTTTCTTGAAGTAAATCGTGTGCCAAGTCATGACACGAGCAATGCTGGGTCAACCATCGGTAGAGAGCATTCTCTGTGGCAGACCAAGTATCCAACAAACAAGGGACTGGTAATGATTGAGTTGAATTCATAGTTCAAAAGTACTCCCAAAGCAGTTGAAAAGGCTCAAGCGTCTCAAGCAACAGCTAAATGATAGGCTCAATTTTTGTACTATTTTGAGATCTGAGGTTTGTTCTGATAATTAGCTTTGGGAATAAAAAAGCCGGATGAGAAATATCATCCGGCTTAAATCGAAACCTAGTTCATTTTATGCGTCAGGCTTAAGGGCATATTTCCCTGAACCTAAGAACATCGTTGCTAAAGCAGCAAACAGATAAACGGCTACACCTTCAACAGCCCAAGCGCCAACTTTATTTAACGTAAAGAAGTTGTCCATGTGCATCAAGTACACAACCATTAGACAGGTACCAATTACGACAATTGAAGACAAGCGTGTGAATACACCAGCGATAATAAGAATTGGAGCAACAACTTCACCTAAATAAACTCCATAAGCGACAAAAGCTGGTAAACCATTTTTTACAAGCATACCTTGGATAAATTCAGTTCCGCCATGTATCTTATGAATTCCGTGTAACAGGAACATTACCGCGAAACTGACACGTAAAATCAATTTCCCAAGATCGGGTTTTGCTAATAGTTTATCGACTTGATTTAAAATTTCGTTCATGACAACCATCCTTTTAGGTCTAATAATCATTACTATAGAGCTCTATAACGTACAGTATCACCTAAAAGTATTAATCATCTTCATCAATTTTTCCGAATAATATCATTGATGCAAATCAAGCTCTATTTTCTACTCCTACGGTATGTACAAATGGTTACATATCACATTATCGTGCTAGTTGAAGATCATCTTTAGTTCATCAAATAACCATTGGAACACAGGTCCTTTGTCTTTTCCTTTATTGCAGACCAAATCTACAGGCACGTTCCAAGCCTTATGGTCAAAAGCAATGCTGATTTTGATCAGTTGACCTTGTGACACTAATTCGTCAACAAGTGATAGAGGTAAATAAGCCCAGCCAACTTGTTGTTTGACCAGTTCTAACACATTGTAGTGGCTAGAACTCCACCAAACCTTCGGAGAAATGCTGGTTAAGTTGTGTGATTCTTGCTTGAGCTTGCCTCTAACAGCTATCTGGCGATATGCAGAGAGATCTGATGGGAGCTCTATATCCATTTTCGATAGTGGATATAGAGGATGACAAACTGCGATGTAGTCCACGCTCCCGACATAGCAAAAATCCACTTCTTTTGTCATATCTAGTTCAGTGAACATCACTCCGAGATCAACTGTGTTTGACGTAATTTCTTGGCAAATATCAGTCGATGCCATAGTTAAAACATCGATTTGAGTTGAAGGAAACTGCTCATCTAACCTTTTAAACAATTCACCCAGTTTGCCGTTCATTACTCCATCATCAATAGCTATGGTCAAAGAGCTTTCTTCTTTTTTTTCAATTGATTGTGCAATTTTTTCAAATTCGTCTGCTTGGGCAATTAAGTTTCTTGCACTACGAATCAACCTTTCGCCTGCAACGGTCAATTTAGGATTACGTGAAGTACGATCAAAAAGCTCGACGCCTAAATCGATTTCCAAAGTGCTGATGCCATGGCTAACAGCTGACTGAACTTTTCCCATTTTTCGAGCACAAGCGGAAAAAGAACCAAGCTCGGCTGCAATTACCATCATTTTTACTTGTTCGAGACTCAACATATGAATTTTTTAGATAGATACCAACTTTTATCCATCATAGATATAGATACCATTAGTCGCAAATCAAGTTTACTTATATGAGGATGTATCACTAATGAGTTGGTTGTATTTGGTTTTAGCTGGGATAACCGAAATCGGTTGGCCTGTAGGTTTAAAGCTTGCACAAAGTGGGCAATACAAATGGTTAGGAATAGCGATTGCTATTAGTTTTATGGCGCTTAGCGGAACACTCCTATTTATGGCTCAAAAAGTGATTCCAATGGGAACTGCCTACGCTGTATGGACAGGTATTGGTGCAGCAGGAACATTTCTAGTCGGTGTACTTGTTTACGGAGATGCGTCTTCACTGGTTAGATATATTGGTGTATTTCTGATTTTGTCTGGTGTTGTTCTACTTAAAGTAGGTCATTAACTCGTGTTAAAGAGCCTAATGGAGTAGGTTCTAGCCAGTGAATAATAATGCATCATATTTAATTATCTTTTCGATAAAAAATTTTTAGTTTCATTGGGACATTTTTTATTGCGTGAGAAAAAGTATGACCTTATTATCGCCCTGCTTCTTGATGATAGCCAATCCGAGTACATCACAGTAGTTTTGTGGCAAGGCGATAGAGCAACTATCCAAGAGTGACTTTGACGGCGCAAACGCGCTTTTATTGACGCTCCACTTTTCATCATCCAAGACCATGAAAAGTGCCTTGTTATATTGGAGAATTGCTATGGCTAATTCAGCTTCTGTATTGGATTTTCAATCTTTTTCTTCTCAAGCTCTATCAGCAGAAACCATCGATCTAATCGAAACTTCTGTTGCACAGTTTGGTGCTCCTTTACTTATGCTTGATTGCGATATTATTCGCTCTCAGTACCGTGCACTAAGCAATGCACTACCGAATGTAGCTCTTCACTTTGCTCTTAAGCCGCTACCTCATCCAAATGTAGTTAAAACACTTTTGGAAGAAGGCGCATGCTTTGACTTAGCTACTACTGGTGAAGTTGAATTAGTGCAACAACAAGGCGTACCTGCAGAACGTACAATCCACACTCACCCAATTAAGCGTGACCGTGACATTCGTGACGCATTGGCGTATGGCTGTAACGTGTTTGTGGTTGATAACCTAAATGAGTTAGAAAAATTCAAACCTTATAAAGATGAAGTTGAATTACTCGTTCGTTTGAGCTTCCGTAACTCTGAAGCCTTCGCTGACTTATCGAAAAAATTTGGTTGTTCTTCAGAGCAAGCATTAGTGATTATCGAAACAGCGAAAGATTGGAACATTCACATTAAAGGTCTGTCATTCCATGTGGGTTCTCAAACAACTAACCCACAAAAATACGTGGATGCAATTCGTAGCTGTAAAGAAGTGATGGATGAAGTGTTTGTACGTGGTTTACCAGCGTTGAGCACACTGGATATTGGTGGTGGTTTCCCTGTTACTTACACTAAACAAGTGATGCCAATTGACCAATTCTGTATGCCGATTAACGAAGCGCTAAACGAGTTACCAGAAACTGTTCAAGTGATTGCAGAACCTGGTCGCTTCATTGTTGCTCCTGCAGTAACAAGTGTTGCTTCAGTAATGGGTCAAGCAGAGCGTGAAGGCCAAATTTGGTACTACTTAGACGACGGTGTATATGGCTCTTTCAGTGGTTTGATCTTCGACCATTCTGAATACCCTATTGTGACATTGAAACAAGACGGCGAGTTCGTACCAAGTGTACTGTCAGGACCAACATGTGACAGTATTGATGTGATTGCAGAAAACATTATGCTGCCTAAACTTGAAAACGGCGATTTGGTTATCGGTCGAGTGATGGGCGCTTACACTAGTGCAACCGCAACAGATTTTAACTTCTTCAAACGTGCTCAAACTATTGTGATTAATGAGTTTGAAGAAAATAGCCAACGCATGATTGGCTAATAAATTGCTAATATTGGCAAATAGATTGCTAATAGTTGAAGCTCCCTAATTAGGGAGCTTTTTTGTTTCATACCGTTCAATTAGTTTTTATTCCACCGTTCGCCATATGCTGAGCTGTAATCTGGGGTTGGAATAACACCACTCATTTCTTCAACAGGTTTTAGTGGCCCAACGACTGTTCTATACGGCATATAACCGGCCCATACAGGCAAATCTAAATCCTCTTTATCATCGTTGACGATACCATTACTGACTTTTACAGAAGCCTCTGTTAGCGGAATACGCAGTAGCATAGTCGCAGTTAGCTCTTTTTCATTGCTCAAACGAACATCTTGAGTTCTTCCCGGTGCGATATGTTCAACGAAGTGATTCAACAAACGGTCTTTATCCCTATTGTCTTCAACAATTGAGAAACTACCAAACACAACTGCTGAGCGATAATGAGCACTGTGATGAAAAGCTGAACGAGCCAAAATCCAGCCGTCAAACAGGGTAAAGGTCAAACAGGTTTGAGCGCCATTTTTCAACGAGCGTAGCAATCGACTATTATTTGCACCATGGATATAGACGTGATCATCTACCCTCCAAGCCAGCATTGGGATTACAACAGGTCCTTGTTCGTTATTAATCGCTATATGAGCGATTAGGCTTTCATCAATGATCTGGTGAAGTATCTCAAGTTCAAATTGCGCCTTGTGCACTGCTTTTTTTATTTGTGTTCTTGGTGTATTTGAAAGCATTGTCTATCCCTATTTAAATCGTTCTTTATGGTTGCAATGTAACAACACACTGGTACCTTAATAAGAACCAGTTTTGGATTAAGGATAGATCCACTTTGCAGCCTATCGATTCTGGTGATTTGGTTCTCAATGATGACAAATCACCCAAACAGGAAAGCTTATTTCACGCTATACGCGAAAAAATTGTCAAACAACTTTGGCATAAAGGCGGTAAGCTGCCATCAACTCGTAAGTTAGCTGAAGAGTTAAAACTAGGCAGAAATACAGTCACTGCCGCTTATGAACAATTAGTGGCAGAAGGCTATCTAGAGTCTCGAACTGGTTCTGGTTTTTATGTTGCTGTCGAGCTACCTGATCACTACTTACCAACGTCTAAGCCTACGAAACACAAAGAGCAAACACTGACAGTACAAATACAAAAAGTAGAACCGAATAACACTGCATTCGCACCGGGCGTTCCCGATCTTCAACAGTTTCCTATCGCTAAATGGAATAAACACGTACAGGTTCACTCAACAAGGCATTCTCTGCTTGGTAATAAAGGGACTCAAGGTGATGCCGAGCTACGACTTGCTTTGAGCGACTATCTCGCAACAAGCCGTTCTGTGCACTGCGACGCTGATCGAATCATTATCACCTCTGGAGCTCAGCAAGCATTGATGATCGCACTGATGGCGGTTATGGAACCCAATGACTCTGTATTAATGGAGCAACCGGGCTACTCCAAGATGAGAAAAATTATTGAGCTACTCAAATATCAATTTGAACCCGTTCATGTGAATGAATATGTGGGTTTCGACATAGAAAGCATATTCGAAAGTAAAGCGCGTGCACTCTATATAACACCGAGTAATCAGTATCCGATGGGAACTACATTAAACACTGATCAAAGGCTAAAGCTTATTGAATGGGCTAATCAAGGGAATCACTGGATTATTGAAGACGACTACGACAGCGAATTCCAATTTGCTCATCGTCCCTATACCAGTTTGCAAGGCTTATCTGCTGAAATTCACGCGGACTCACGGGTTATCTACGTAGGTTCGTTTAGCAAAACCATGTTTAACAGCTTACGCATGGGATACCTGATCGTTCCACAAGCTTTAGTTGATAGATGTTTAGCGATTAAAGATGCATTGACGGGCGATTCACCAGCTCATATCCAGTCAGCTTTGGCTGACTTTATAAAATCCGGCGACTTTCTTCGCCACATTAGAAAAATGCGTAGGCTGTATAAAGACAAACATCAACAAATGTTGAGCTCAATTCAGAAGCATTTTAATAAAGATGTAGAGATAATCAGCCAAGCCGCCGGACTTCATGTAACGCTAAAATGGGTTGAAGGTATTGATGAGGTGACATTGTCACAGAAAACACTTGAAGAAGGCATAGTGATTCGCGCATTGAGTTACTACGAAAACCCTGCATTTAGGCAACGTGATTGGCAAGGAGCAGTACTTGGATACGGCAATATCTCAATTGATAAGATTGACGAAAAGATTAAACAAATAGCTGATCTGTTTTACGATTCGAATACCAAAACATGGTGAGATAACATCTATTTGTTAAACTCAATTTAATCGAAATACTTAAGATTTTTATGTCAAATACCAATAAGAAAATAACGATTACGGATGTTGCTCAGCATGCGAATGTCTCGGTTACTACCGTGTCATTGGTTTTAAGCCAAAAAGGCCGTATTTCTCCACAAACTAAGGCTCGAGTGCAGCAGGCCATAGAAGAACTTGGATTTGTACGTAATCAAACCGCCGCAAATCTGCGAACTCAATCCACAAAGACTATTGGTCTTATGGTGAACAATATTAACGACTTTGCAACGTATCGCATGGTTGCTGGTATTAGTGAAGTTCTCGAACTCCACGGTTATATGTTGTATCTAACGCAAAGTGGTAAAAATATAGAGGTGTTTGAACAAAAGCTAATGTCTTTATACCAACAAGGCGTTGAAGGCGTAATATTCTCTCCTGTCGATGATGAACACTTATCATCCCTCAAGAAGCCAGAAGGTTATCAAATTCCATTGATCTGTCTTTCATCAGCAAAACTAAACTGTGACATCGACTATATCAGCCCAGACAATACACATAGTGCTAAGCTCGCAACGGAATACTTAGTGCGACAAGGGCATCGCCGAATTGCTTATATCGGTGGTAGAAACGGTTCACCTTGTAAGGATGAACGTGTAGCCAGCTACCGTTATACTCTTAGCCAGTATGGTTTACCTTTTAGGCAAGAGTGGGTTATTGATGGTAATTTCAATTCAGCGGCTTTTACTCAATCCATCACCTCTTTACTCACCGAACATACTCAAATTACAGCAGTCCTTTGTCATGACACGACTAGTGCCTTAACTTGCTCTAATGGCATAAGAAAAGCGGGTAGAGATATTGGTAAAGAGATGTTCATTGATGATCAAGTGGCCTTGATCTGCTTCGATGATTCAGAACAAATTATGTTAAGCCATCCTTCGATCTCTAGTGTTTGTACCGATCCGTATAGTGTTGGAGAATCAGCGGCTTTACGTCTTCTTGATAACATAAGAAAACCTGAAGAGATTGCGCATACAAGCATCATTTTGCCAGCAAGATTTGTTCATCGTAACTCTGCATAAAAAAAGCGATGGGATACCCCATCGCTTCATTTAAAGAAGTTATTTTTGCTAGGCCATTTGCTGTTGTAGTGATTCAATTTGGTTTGATAAAAACTGAGCTCGTGCACCAAAGATGATCTGAATGCCGACATCACCTACGTAAACGACCCCTTTCGCTCCCAAATCACTTAATGCATCCCTATTAACTTTGCTTTTATCTTTAACCTGAAGACGCAGACGCGTGATACACGCCGTTGAGCTTGCAATATTGTCCATGCCACCAATTGCTAACAGTATTTGGGTAGTTAGTTCTTCATCTGTTATTTCATCCAGATTGTTTGAAACGTCAGTGCGCCCTGGTGTTTTAACATCTAGCCTGCGAATCACAACTCGGAATACACCATAGTAGATCATTGCCATCGGTATACCAATGATGATCACTTTTACCCAGTTCGTTTCAAAACCACTTAGTGAAGGCATAATTCCAAAGGAAATATAGTCGATCAAACCAGCAGAAAAAGACTTAGCGATGTGTGCATCTAACGCATACATAGTCATGTATGACAAACCCGCCATTACTGCATTAAATACATACAAGATGGGTGCAACAAAAATGAACGTAAATTCAACTGGTTCGGTAATTCCGGTAATAAAACAGGTCAGTGCTGCAGAAAACAATATACCAGCTGCAATCTTTTTGTTTTTAGTGTGCGCTTCGTGGTACATGGCCAAACACGCTGCAGGAAGAGCAAATAACATGAGCGGGAACTCCCCTTGCATAAATTTACCCGCATCGTTATATGTGTCAGTACTAAATGATTTCACTCCGTCGGTTAGCATTTTAAACCAGATGGTTTGATCGCCATTTATCACTGATCCAGTCGGCGTCACATATTCGCCGAAAGTAAACCAGAATGATGGATACCATACATGGTGTAATCCAAGAGGAATAAGCGCTCTTTCAGTAAGACCAAAGATAAAAGTGGATAACATTTGGTTATCGCCGTTCACTATAGTGGATAGTGCATCAATGCCATTTTGAACGTATTGCCAAACGTAAGGTAAAAGCAGGCCTAAAAGGAAAGAGTAGAATGCGCAGGAAATAGCAACAAAACGCTTTCCTGAGAAAAACCCCAAAAATTCAGGCAACTTTATATCGTGATAGCGTTTATAACAGTACGCCGCCAAGATCCCAGAAATAAGTCCACCAAATACACCCATTTGTAACGACGGTATACCTAGCACTAACGCATATTTTCCCCCTTCGCTTGCCATCTCTGGAGTAATGCCAAGTAGAGCACTTATGGTAGAGTTAATAATAAGTATCGAAACCGCCGCAGATAAAGCTGCAATGCCCGATTCAGATGCCAACCCTACGGCTGAACCAATCGCAAATAACAACGGTAAGTTATCAAATACAACACCACCAGCATGCATCATTAGTGGCATACCAAACTTATCACCAAATGCGAGTAATAAACCAGCAGCTGGCAGTAGCGAAATTGGCAACATCAGTGCTCGCCCTATGAGCGATAGCTGCGATAATGGGGATGCCAAAGCCCGCAAATATTTAGTCATATTCCATCCTTAAAATTTAAAATACTAAAAGAAAACACCATGTTTCAAATACAATATGACTTGCTAATAGACTGATATACAAAACAATATATTCAAGTAAATCGTTTTACCTCGCAAACAATAGTTATAGATAAAACGTTTTACTAACACAAATGGTTATATGTCGATGGATATAAAAGATTGTTTCGAATATACCTGGCAAAGTTTAAAAGTCGTTTCCTTCGTATACGTTTTATCATTCTTAATTAACAACAAACACGCAATAGAAGAGTTACGATGTATAGAAAAACAAAAAAGAGATGGCTGAGCATCTCTTTTCAAAGTAAGACTAACGAAAGCTTTTCTAAAGCGATAGATCTTTCACTGATTCTGAAACCAAATTTGCTTCTAATACAATTTCATCAATAACCGCTTTAATTTCGATGGCTTGTGTTTCGCCATAGTTGGTTTTTTCTAGTGCCGCTTGAATATGTGTATCTATGCTTTGAGTAATTGTGGTGTTCTTAGCAATAACTTCTGCAATTTCAGCGGTTGATTGAGAGGTTCGTGCAGCCAATTGGCGTACTTCATCAGCAACAACAGCAAAACCCCTACCCTGATCGCCGGCCCTAGCGGCTTCAATCGCCGCATTAAGTGCTAGCAAATTAGTCTGCTCTGCAATCGCTGTAATGGTTGAAACAATCGCATTTACACTCTTCGCTTGTTCATTAAGTTGAGCTATCAAAGCTCCAACGCCTTGAACTGAGCCGTTAATATCCTCAGAGTTTGAAAGAAGAATCTCAACTCGCTCTTTACCCTTCTCTGAAATATCAACGGTTTCCTGAGCGGTATTACACGCAATCAAAGCTGCTTCTTGAACTTTCATTGCCTTTTCTACTCGTTCAGTTATATCACTCGCGAGCTTGATGATTTTAACAACTTGATTGGCATGGTTATAAATGGGGTTATATGTGGCTTCTAGCCAAATGGTGCGACCATGCTTGTCTTTACGTTTAAAAAGACCGCTTTGAATTTTTCCCGTAGTCAGATCCTTCCAGAACCTAGGATTGTCTCGATAGAACTCTTCTTCACAAAATTGCCTATGATGTTTACCCACGACTTCATTTAACGAGTAGCCAAAGCAGTTTAGAAAATTTTTGTTCGCTCTTAACACTGTGCCATCAGGTGAAAAATCAATAACAGCAAGTGACTTGTCCATTGCCTTTAATAAAGCTTGGTTTCTCTCAAGTTCAGTTTGTTCAGTTGTTACATCTGACGCCACTTTCGCAACAGACTCTACCTTACCATTTTTCACAATTGGGAAATACGTTGCTTCTAACCAGACTGCATTGCCAGCCTTATCTTTACGTATAAACGTTCCATTGGTTGGCTCACCTTTGGTTAATGACTGCCAAAGTTCCTTATATTCTCTTTTTTCTACGTCTTCAGGAAAGCACAGTACGCTATGGTGTTTATTTAATACTTCATCTAAATGGTAGCCGAACACGGTTAGTAAAAGGTCATTTGCATAGAGAACATTACCTGTTGGCGTAAATTCGATATAAGGTACCGTTCTTTTAAGAGAATCTCTAAAAGCACTCGCTGATGCTGATTTTTCCTCTAAATCGGAAACGATTTTTTTGTGGAAACTTTTTGAGACAAACATTGTTCACTCCTGTTAAACAATACATCGTTAGGTTTAGTCTAAAGTTCACAGAGTAGCAATGTTAGTTCAATCTTTTTCGTGACTTACGAGCAACTTGCAAAATGAATTTTGAAATTGAGCCAGAAAATCCATCTGCAAAATGACAACTCTCAATCATATTTAATATGAAAATGTACCTAGATTTCCCATTTGTCGTAATACCCAGTTCACGCGCTTTTGGACATACTGAGTCATAGGTACTGGTTGGATCTTATAAGGGTTGGGTAATACCACGGCTAATTGTGCTGCTTGATACGA
This sequence comes from Vibrio sp. HM8-C, assembly GCF_058630515.1. Lineage (NCBI taxonomy): Bacteria > Pseudomonadati > Pseudomonadota > Gammaproteobacteria > Vibrionales > Vibrionaceae > Vibrio > Vibrio sp. HM8-C. The sequence goes on along the minus strand of NZ_JBMMKS010000005.1, from coordinate 227,069 downwards.
ACTAATCTGACTTGCAGAAACACCAAAGTAATGATGACTAGCAGCTTGTACCCCATAAATGCCAGGTCCAAATTCCACAACGTTTAAGTACATTTCCATGATTCGCTCTTTGCCCCAAATCATTTCAATCAGCAATGCAATATATAATTCGTACGCTTTACGCAAATAAGTATGACTAGGAAATAGAAATACATTCTTAGCTGTTTGCTGAGTAATTGTGCTAGCTCCGCGTTGGGGGCCTTGGTCACCACTACTTTGTAACACAGCCAAAAGTGCAGAAAGATCGACTCCCCAATGATGTGGAAAGCGTTGATCTTCTGAAGCTATGATTGCTAGTGGAATAGTTGGCGAGGTTGAGTCAAGGCTCACCCACTGATGCTGAGACGTTTCTGGATAACCTTTAGGCGGAAAAAGCGTGCGTGAAATTTGCCATCCCCATATTGGTGGGTTAACAAATTTCAAGATAATGACGAGTACAACTGGTAAACCCAAAGCCAATACCATCAATGTGACTAACGATTTCTTAATGCTGCTTATCAATTTTCGGGCTGTACTTTTCAAACGGGTTGTCTCATTGGTAGTGTTTCAATAGAAATAAGATCTTTATGTTCGTCCATTTCAACTTGTGAAACTGGTTTGCAATCCTATCGCGGGCGCAAGGTTACGCGAAAAAGCCAACACGATTGTTCAGCCTATGTAAAATCAGCTATTGATATGAATCTTGAATACTTTGATTTATTGACGGTACAACACATGGTGCAGTGCTAGACACATTTACTAGTCTCTTTTTAGTGTTATTCTCGTTTTCCTGAAAAGCTAATGATAGATAAGGAAAGTTTGATGGTCTTAGACCCGACCGTTTGGGTATGGTTACCACTTATAGCTTCGATCCTTTTGGGATTCTCGTCTCACAAACCAATCACCATTATATTGCTTGCGCTTTCAATCTTATCGGCGTTTGTTGTTGAGCGTATTGACGTGTTTGCATTTGCCACTACTGTTGTTCTTCTTAGTGTTGCGTACTCTATCCCTAAATTGGCAAATGCACATCAACACCAGATACCTGTTAACCTAATTGTGTTCAACAAAAAGGCTATTTTCAAAGCAATAGCTTATATCGCTTGGTCGATCGTTTTGCTTTTGTCTGCACTTCTGTTCATTCACAAAATACCTGGGTTCAATAACCTATTGGTTTTAAGTGAGGTTTATGCGGGACCTAACAGTTTGCCATTTTCCATGTATTTGAATTTAGACAAGCCCATAGCATTTTTCGCTCTTCTGTTTGCATACCCCACGATGTTAGGAAATAAATCTCGTCCCAATGTTAAATGGCTTTTTATTGCTGTTGCGCTACTCGCTAGCTTACTGCCAGTTGCTTCTTTAATTGGTGCGTTACAAATTGAAGTTGGTTTACCTGATTGGTGGTGGATATTTGCTATCAATAACCTAATGATTACGTGTGTTGCTGAGGAGGCTCTATTTCGAGGTCTCATTCAAAAATCACTATCAGAGCGCTATGTATGGTGGATCGGTTTATTAGTGGCAAGTCTATTGTTTGGATTAGCTCACTTTGCTGGTGGGCCTTTGTTGGTGTTGTTCGCGACATTCGCAGGTATTGGCTACGGACTGGTTTTTCATTTTACCGGACGCCTTTGGTGCTCGGTCATTGCTCACTTTGCATTTAATTTTGCCCATTTAGTTTTATTCACTTATCCAGTAGCCGCACAGTAAGATTTTGGTGATCATGGATTAAATCAAAGTGTATGAGGATATGTTTACTTGGCGCTTATCATTTGTACCGATACGTTGTATGGTACGCACTCTCGACTGGAAATAGCCCCAAATTCCTCAACCGTGCGCATTCACAAATAAGAGTATTCACTATATGTCACAACGTAACATAAAATTTATAGCTACCGATATGGACGGTACACTTTTAGACGGACACGGACAGCTCGACCCTGAATTTTTCACTCTTCATCCACAGCTCGTGGATAAAGAAATCCTATTTGCAGCAGCTTCTGGTCGTCAGTATTACAGCTTGTTGGACACCTTTTCAAAGGTAAAAGATCAAATCATGTTCATCGCCGAGAATGGCACTTTAGTGATGTATAAAGGCGAAGAGCTGTATAGCCTTCCTCTCGAATCAGACGTCATTAATGGTTTGATTGAAACCGCTCGCACTATCGAAGGCGCACATATTGTTTTATGTGGTAAACGTTCTGCTTACATTGAAACTGAAGATCAACGTGCTCGAGACGAAGTTCAAAAATACTATCACCGCTGCGAAATTGTCGAAGACTTAACAGCCATAGAAGACGATTTCTTAAAAGTGGCAATTTGCCATTTTGATGGTTCAGAAAAGCATATTTACCCAGTGATCAATCCAGCTTTTGGTGATTCACAAAAAGTGGTGGTGAGTGCAAAAATTTGGTTGGATGTTATGAACCCAGCCGCTTCAAAAGGCGATGCAATTGAGCACTTGCAACAACAGCTTGGTTTTACGCACGAGCAGACCATGAGCTTTGGTGACTATTTCAATGACGTGGAGATGTTGCAGGCAAGTTATCACTCTTACGCCGTAGAAAACGCGCACGATGGAGTTAAAGCTTATGCCCGCTTCCGAGCTCCGAGTAACGATGACAGTGGCGTATTAGTTGTGCTTAAAGAATTGTTGGCTGAATTGAATTAATCACTGAATTCGGCATCTTCTCTCGCTAAACGGGCTTGTGCGACAGTACAGCCCGTTTTTTCCATCAGTTCCGCTAAAGTAATATTTTCGTTCCTAGCAATCAATTCAGCCAAACGTGCAGGTAACGATGCTTGTTCAAACGGCAATATTGCTTCAGCAATTTTTAGCTCAATAAATGGGTAATCGCTAACTATTTGACTGTCTTTAATTTGTTGATGAAATGAAGACAGTTGCTCAACAAAGCCTGAAATTTGCCAGTTCCTCGAACGACGAATTCTTTTTAGTTCACACTGGTGTCCTAAAGCGATTGCTTTTAACTCTTTCGCCTTTTCACCGCCTATACGCCTCACTAAAGAGGGAAAGTGAATAGTCAATTTTTCGCGATCGGTATTTTTTTTAATCAAAGTTGAAGCCGATGTTTTCTAATTTAATGCCCGGATTATCAGTTCCCCTATCGCTAAACACAACCTATTCCCCCGATAACCAGTATCTAGATGGTGTCTGATTTCCAAAATTCGTGCATCAGGTTAATTTAACAGCAAATAATTTATCTAAATCACATTTCAATATGCAACTAATGAAACATTAATCTATTCAATCGCACAAACAGATCCACTAAGTTAGTATGAACATATGTTTGATATACGGACATTTGTTTGTGACACCTAGAGAGCAACAGATACTCGCCCTATTACGCGAGAACCCCATGATTCAACAGCAGGAACTGGCTGACCAACTTATGATCAGTCGTAGCGCTGTTGCTGGGCATATCATGAACCTAACAAGTAAAGGACTCATTAAAGGCAAAGGCTATATTCTTACATCGCAGAAAACCGCGATTGTCGTTGGTGGCGCAAATATGGATCTTTGCGGTAAAGCATCGGTTCCACTACTTTCTGGCGACTCCAACCCTGGAACTCTGCATTACAGCCCAGGCGGCGTTGCACGAAATATTGCTGACAACCTTGCTCGTCTCGGAAGCAAAGTTGAACTTATCTCCAGCATTGGCAACGACCAATGGGGTGAACAACTGATTTCAGCCTGTATTGATGCTGGTGTTGGCGTCGGACACATTCTCCGTTGCCAACAAGGCAGAACGGCGACTTATCTTTCTATCCACGATAACGAAGGTGAGATGCAAATCGCTCTGAACGATATGAAAGTGTTAGAGCAATTAAATGCTGATCAACTTACCAAACACAAGTCACTGATTTCTCATAGTGATTTAGTGGTTATAGACGCCAATTTAAGCGACGATGCTTTAGCCTATCTATTCAACTGCATAGACAATACTCGCATCTATGTCGATCCCGTTTCAGCGAATAAAGCGATAAGACTCAAACCTTACTTGGCTCAGATCGATTTGTTAAAACCTAACCTCATTGAAGCCGAATTACTTTCGGGTATCAAAGTATCTTCAGATGATGACTTACCTAGAGTTTGTGACGCTTTACACGCTCAAGGAGTTAAAGAAGTCGTATTGAGTCTTGGTTCAAAAGGCATATTTGCCAGCAACCAATCAGAAACCGTACGTCTTAAGCCACGTACCACCAGTGTAACGAACGTAACAGGCGCTGGAGATGCACTTATGGCTGGATTAGCACACGCCACATTAGAAATGTGGCCTTGGAAAAAGAGCATTGAATTTGCTTTTAGTTGCGCAGAGCTCGCAACGCAATCTTATGACACTATCAACCCGCGCATGTCAGATCGCGCTGTCCACCGTTTAATGGAGATGAACCATGTTGAATGATTTTCTTGATATCCACCCTGAAGTACGTGCTGCATTAGATAATAATCAGCCTGTGGTTGCCCTCGAATCAACCATCATCTCTCATGGTATGCCTTATCCGCAAAACGTAGAAACTGCTCTCAAAGTTTCGAATACTGTCCGTGAAGCAGGCGCAACACCAGCAACTATCGCGATCATTAACGGGCGTCTTAAAGTTGGTTTAACACCAGAAGAGATCGAACTGTTAGGCAAAGCAGGTCAAAGTGTAACTAAAGTTAGCCGCCGAGATATTCCATTTATCGTGGCTTCGGGTAAACACGGCGCAACAACCGTAGCGGCGACAATGATTTTGGCTGATATGGCTGGTGTGCGTGTATTTGCAACAGGCGGTATCGGTGGTGTTCATCGTGGCGCCGAAACCACATTTGACGTTTCAGCAGACCTTCAAGAATTAGCACAAACCAATGTAGCTGTTGTTTGCGCCGGCGCTAAATCGATTCTTGATCTTGGTTTGACGCTTGAATATTTAGAAACTCATGGTGTACCTGTTATCGGTTACCAAACAGAAAGCCTTCCTGCTTTTTATACTCAATCGAGCGACTTTAACGTTGACTACCGATTAGATTCTGCCGAAGAAATTGCAGCAGTACTAAAAGCTAAGACACAGCTCGGACTAAAAGGCGGCTCTGTCATCGCTAACCCAATTCCAACTGAATATGCTATGCCAAAAGATGTAATTGATAGTGCAATCGAACAAGCCCTACGTGAAGCTGATGAACAAGGCATCCATGGTAAGGCATCAACACCTTTCCTTCTTGCGCGTGTTTGTGAGTTAACTGGTGGTGATAGCTTAAGCAGCAACATTCAGTTGGTTCTTAATAATGCAAGATTGGCTTCAGCGATAGCCATTGCTTATTGCGAATAATCGCTTCAAATATCTCTCCTTATGGCCCACTACAACTGTGGGCTTTTTCATGTCTAAGCCGTCCCAAAATCTGCTTATCGCATCAAGCAATTTGAAAATTTTGAATTAAAACTTCTTTTTCTTTGTAAAAACTCCCTAGCCCATTTTTCTATGGCTGAATTTTGAAGTTATTTTGATTTGAAAACCGCTTTAATACTTCTAAATATTCAGAGGTGTTAAGCATTATGAAAGCAGTGATTGCTATAGACCTCGGCGCGTCAAGTGGTCGTGTCATGGTCGGATATCTGGAACATGGAAAAATTCATTTAGAAGAATTTCACCGCTTCCAAAACCAGCAAGTTATGCGTGGCAACGAGTCTTGCTGGGATCTTTATTCAATCTTAGAAGAGATCAAAGTTGGTATTAATAAAGTCGTCGCTTCAGGCGTTGAGGTCACTTCATTAGGCATTGATACTTGGGGTGTTGATTTCGTTCTCCTTGATAAATTCGGTAAGCATCTCGGCGAATTTGTGAGTTACCGTGATGTACGTACCGAAGGTGTTCAAGAGAAACTTCTCGCTGATAACCAGCTCACTTTAAAAGATATCTACTGTGCAACTGGTATCCAGTTCATGCCGTTTAACACCATCAATCAATTGAAGGCGATTAGCGATCAAAACCCTGAATGGTTTGGTGACATCGATACTCTTTTGTTCATTCCAGATTACTTAAATTACAAACTTTCAGGAGTGAAACATTGTGAGTACACCAATGCTTCTACTAGCCAGCTATTAGATTGTAAAGACAAAGTATGGAGCCAAACGCTAATCAAAGCCTGTGGTGCAAAGATGGATTGGTTCTTACCGCCTACCATGCCAAACCGCATCATCGGTGAATACCACATCGGCAATACACAAATACCTGTTTGTTCAGTTGCAAGCCATGATACAGCGTCCGCAGTAGCAGCAACGCCGATTGTTCACGAAAACATGGCTTATTTGAGTTCAGGTACATGGTCACTCGTTGGTATTGAAAGTTTTGATCCCTACACAAGTGAACTTGCGTACAAATACAACTTAACCAATGAAGGTGGTGTTGATGGTCGCTATCGTGTCCTAAAGAACATCATGGGATTATGGTTAATTCAACGCATCAAAGCGGAGAATCCATCTCTAACCTTCCCAGACATCGCCATGTTAGCGCGCCAAGCTGAACCGTTTAAATTCATCGTTAATCCGAATGACAACGATTTCTTAAATCCATCGTCAATGACGCAAGCGATTAAGAACTGGTTCAAAAAGCGTGATCTCGAAGCTCCAGAAACTCTGTCACAAGTGGTTCGCTGTATTTATGACAGCCTCGTACTGGCTTACGACAATGTGTTGACTGAGCTTACCGAAGTCACCGGCAAGGAAATCACAGAGCTACGTATCGTAGGCGGAGGTACTCAAGACCAGTTCCTTAATCAACTGTGCGCCGATGTTTGCCAGATTAAAGTTACAACTGAACCAACAGAAGCTTCCGCTTTAGGCAATGTAATTAACCAATTTATCGCTTCAGACATTATTAAATCTCTAGAAGAAGGTCGCCAAATTATTGATGCCTCTTCAGATGTTAAGCAGTTTTCAGCCAAACCAATAGCGGGATTAGAACAAATCAAGTCCCAGTTCCAACAGATTATTAAGTAAGGTATATAAAGATGAGTAAAGATCAGATCACTTCAGCTTACGAGCAAGCAAAAGCCGTATTCAAAAAATTCGGTGTCGATACAGACAAGGCATTGGCACTACTAAATCAAACTCCGATTTCTATGCACTGCTGGCAAGGCGATGATGTTCGTGGTTTCGAGTCTCCAGACACCGCTTTAAGTGGCGGTATTCAAGCTACGGGAAATTATCCTGGTGCAGCTAAAACACCTGCTCAGTTGCGTGCAGATATGGAAAAAGCGTTCTCACTTATTCCAGGGAAGAAACGCGTGAATCTACATGCAATCTATATCGATGCAGATGAACATGTTGAGCGTGACCAAATCAAACCAGAACATTTTGACCGCTGGGTTCAATGGGCGAAAGAGAAAGGTTTAGGATTGGACTTTAACCCTACGCTGTTTTCACACCCGAAAGCGGATGACGGTTTAACACTGTCTCACCCAAATGAAGAGATTCGTCAATTCTGGATCGACCACGTGAAAGCGAGCCGCAAGATTTCTGAATACTTTGGCCGTGAGCTAGGTTCTGCATCGTTCATGAACATCTGGATTCCAGATGGAATGAAAGATCAACCTGTAGATCGTCTGTCTCCTCGTGCTCGTCTAGCTGACTCTCTTGATAAAGCACTCGCAGAGAAGATCGATACGGCTTACCACAAAGATGCGGTTGAAAGTAAGTTATTCGGCATAGGTGCAGAAGCATTTACGGTGGGTAGCAACGAGTTTTACCTAGCTTACGCAGCAACGCGCGGTACTGCTCTGTGTCTTGACGCTGGTCACTTCCACCCAACGGAAGTCATCAGTGACAAAATCAGTGCATGTTCTATCTACGTAAAAGATCTACAACTTCACGTGACTCGTCCAGTTCGTTGGGACTCAGACCACGTAGTATCTTTTGACGATGAAACTCAAGCAATCATGCGTGAAATCGTACGCAATAACCTGCTAGAGCGTGTAGCGATTGGTTTGGACTTCTTTGATGCGTCTATCAACCGTATTGCAGCTTGGGTTATCGGCACTCGCAACGCACAAAAAGCGCTACTTAAAGCGTTACTAGAACCTGTTGAAGCACTTAAAGCTGCTGAAGCATCGTTCGATTACACAACTCGTCTCGGTCTAATTGAAGAAACTCACTCGCTTCCATGGGCAGCAGTATGGGATTACCACTGTCAGCAACATGAAGTGCCTGTTGGTTTCGATTGGATCAAAGACGTAAAAGATTACGAAGCAACTGTACTAGCAACACGTTAATTTCACACATTCAATCTCATGCAAGTCAGATTACACAGTCTGACTTGTTGAGTTTATAAAAAGGCTAACATCATGATTAAACTAAACGACGCAGTAATGCTCGAAATCGAAAAAGTCAGCGAAGTTTCTCAATACCTATGGCAACGCGAGTGGGCAGAGCGTAACGGCGGTAACATTTCTGTCGATGTGACTGACCTATTTGATGAAATCCCAACAGTCGATGCACCTGTAAAAGCACTACCTATTCAATTACCTATGGAAAGTGCAAAACGCATTTACTACGTGAAAGGTACTGGCCAACGTATTCGCGAACTGCGTGACCCTGAATACGCTGGATGTGTATTGCAAATCAATGCAGAAGCGAACGGTTATCAAATTCTTTGGGGTGGCAAAGCGAGCCCTGATTTTGCACCAACTTCCGAATTCATCAGCCACATTAAAATTCTGGTCGACAAAATCAAAACCGGTTCTAACCACAGATCCGTTGTACACACGCACCCTCTTGAGCTTATTGCACTTTCGCACCATCCTGACATCTCTAAAAGCAGCGAATTGTTTACTCATACTTGTTGGAAAATGTTGCCAGAAGTTCGTGCATTCGTCCCTCGCGGTATTGCGATGATTCCATATTGTTTGCCATCTTCTGAAGAAATGGCAGACGGAACAACAGCAGCACTACTTGAACATGATGTTGCTATTTGGGAAAAACACGGTGCAACGGCCTCAGGCGCAGACGTTCTTCAAGCGTTTGATTACATAGATGTGGCTAACAAAGGCGCAAAATTGTACCTGATGTGTACAGCGTCAGGCTATGAGCCAGAAGGCGTGACCAAAGAAAACATGGATATTCTAAAACGAGTTTTTAACCTATAAATTACAAGGTTACATTGTCACTAAAACGCCTCAATATGAGGCGTTTTTTATACATTCAAACTGTTTTCAGTCAGGATTATTAGTTGGCTTTGGAATATATCGGTTTAAGCGATCAGCCTTACGATTCTTAGAAAAGAACGCTTCGAACTCAACAAAAATACCTGGGTTAAGTTTGTAGTCATACTCTCTTGGTATTTCTAGTTGTGGTGTCACGGTTAGAAACAACCAGTTTTTATAGAGCTTATGAATCCAAGACGCAGACAGCCACATGTTGCTCACTTCGTCTTCGTCATAGGGCAAAATACTAATACCCATCGAATACTGCATTAAATGTCTGTCGTTAATACGGTCAAAGTATTGCGCTTGGTGTAGAACTTCCCATTTGTCATCATCGTAAAGGTACTGAGCACTTGAACCAATTTTAAATATTTGCCCAGCAGCTTCATCGACGTCCCAATAGAAATTGAGAGCACTGAGCGAACCTAATCCTTTAGAATTGAAATAGAAAAATTCCTGACTTATCTGCCCTGTCCACTCTTCAGAAAGCTTACCCACACGAAATATTTCAGCTCGTGCAAAAGGATCAAATGGCAAGCGAATTTTAATCCCGATGTCAAAGCTCGTTTTCCAGTGACTTATTTGCTCATCTTGCAGACGAATACCACCAAACGCTCCCTTAGAATCAGGGCTAGAAGTATTAAGGCCACGTTGTTTGCTCTCTAAGTCATCGTAGTCGTCAGGATCCGTTTCAAAAATAATCTTCCAGTTGTGCTCAGTGTGTGGCAAATCAATGCGAACAGCGATGCTTTCGTCTGTATCTAAATTGCCTCTGTGTGAATACTTTCCTGCGGAAATGATTTTAATGTAGCTCTTGTTAGGAAATGGTTCTTCGTCCTCATCCTTAGCAAGGCCATGGTCAATAAACTCACTGAAATCCAGAACCAGCTCTGAAAGAAAGTCATTCGTTTCATCAACCCATGACGTATCTTCTTCAGTCAGCGGCACTGAATAACGCAAGTCTGAGTTCGAGCGTTCGAATTCAGTTGTATCTGGAACGGCTCCAGTAGGTATTGCTAGCGCATAAAATGGCAGAGCTGTAAGTATTGCAACATAAGCGTGTTGAGCTAACGTTTTGCAAAAATTTCTTCCCCAAAAAACCTGAACAATCTCTGAATTTTGATGCCTAATACCTGTACGTTTACAAATATTTATATGCAACATAAGTCCTTATTATTTTTGTTGTATCAGTTAGGACAATTTCATTAATTCGTATAGATTTATAAATATGGTTGTAGGTTAACCAGCCTTTAAATGTGGGTCTTATGATAATTAAACATTTATCTATTTTATTACTGCTTTCCTCCGTTGCTATGACTAGCAGAGCTCAAGCTATTGAGGGCGTGAATGGAGAATTTTCCGTTGATATTGGCCCTGTTAACTTAGGTCAGGTAGTCATGTCATCTACTTGTAAAGATAGCACCTGTTTTTACAAGTCGCGTGCTTATGGCGCTTTTTTATTTATTAAGGCGAATGTGATTGAACTAGGTTCATATCAACAACTTGACGGACAAATCATCCCTCTTTCTTCCAACTATTCTGAACGAATAGGCTCAGACAAAGAGGCGTATACCTATAATTTCGGCTCCCTAGAAATTACAGATCAAGAAAACAAAAATAAGGTTTCCGAGCTAGACAAAAACGCATACCCCTTCGTTCCTTTGCTTAACCAAGTTACGTTAGATCTGGCTCGTGGAGAGTTAAAAAAATCGTATCAATATGTGCTGAAGGAAAAAGTAAAAGACGTTGAAGTCTCATCATATTCAACTTCGCAAACTGATAGAGGAACACTTCACCGCATCGTTGTAAAAAACAAAAACCGAGATATGGAGTTTTTGTTTGTGAACAACGGAAATACTCTGCAATTTGAAGAATTTAACTATCGCGGTTTTAAAATGTCTCGCATTAGGTAAGTCGCCAGTTTTGCTCGTTGAATTCCTCTGAATCTATGCACAATTTCGTCAACTTGGCTTTATTGTGTTTAGGTTCACAGCGTTATTTTCCTGTGGTTTGATACGGTTAAACTTACCGCTCATTTTACACATCTGAGCGCATAGCTACTGAACCAAAGCTTCATAATCAAAGCTACTAAATCAAATAAGGATTCTGCTCATGGAATATCGTCAACTCGGCCATTCTGGTTTACGTGTATCGACACTCACTCTAGGCACAATGACGTTTGGTGGCCAAGGTAAGTTTGCCTACGTTGGAAACACTGGATTAGGTGTAGCCAAAGAACAAATCGCGTTATGCATGGATGCCGGAGTCAATCTGTTCGATACTGCGGATGTATATTCTGGCGGCATTTCAGAAGAAATTCTTGGTCAAGCGGTTAAGTCATACAGACAAGAGATTCTGCTTGCTACAAAAGCAAGGTTTCCTATGGGTAATGGTGTGAATCAAGCAGGAGCGTCACGTTACCACATTATCAACGCCTGTGAAGCGTCACTAAAACGTTTGGACACAGACTATATCGATCTCTATCAGATCCACGAATGGGATGGCATTACACCAGTTGATGAAACACTGGAGGCGATGGATTCATTGGTTCGTAGCGGCAAAGTACGTTATTACGGTGTTTCAAACTATACTGGCTGGCAACTTATGAAAGCGCTTGGTCAATGTGCTCAGAACCACTATCTTCGTCCTATATCTCAGCAAATTCATTACACGCTACAAGCGAGAGAAGCAGAATACGAACTTCTGCCTATCGCGCGTGACCAAAATGTTGGTGTACTTGTTTGGAGCCCTCTCGCTGGAGGACTGCTTTCTGGAAAATATCGACGCGACTTAAAGGATCCTGAAGGTTCTCGTCATCTGCTTGGCTGGACAGAGCCACCGGTTTACGACACAGAAAAACTCTACGATATTATTGATGTTTTAGTGGCAATTGCAGAAGAGCGACAAGTATCGGCGGCTCAAGTTGCTCTGGCTTGGTTACTGAGCCGTGATACTGTGAGTTCGGTAGTTATTGGTGCTCGTACTAACGAACAGCTAAAAGATAACCTGCTCGCGGCCAATCTTAAATTGAGTGAACAAGAGCTATCGATGCTAGAGAAAATAAGCCGACCACCACTGCTCTATCCTTATTGGCATCAAGCGACAACAGCCTCTGACCGATTGTCCCAAGACGATATGCAACTGCTTAAGCCATACATCGATGATCTGAAAAAGTCCTAGAGTGTTACGATAACTCTCTGATTAAAAATGATAAAAGCCGCTAACGTGAGCGGCTTTTATGTACGTAAACTCAAAAACAGAATTATTGTTCAAATCTTCTGTTTTTGAAGTAGTACTCTTTGTCGTGTTCACCAATTTCTCGCAATACTTTGCACGGATTTCCAACGGCGACCACATTGGCTGGAATGTCTTTCGTTACTACACTCCCTGCACCAATTACACTGTTTTCTCCGATGGTGATTCCGGGCAACACTACTGAGTTAGCACCAATCCAAACATTGTTACCAATATTCACTGGGATATTAAACTGAGCTACTTTTACGCGCTTTTCCGGATCAATCGGATGACCAGCAGTGGCGATAGTGACGTTTGGACCGATCATCACAGAGTCACCGATATAAATATGAGTGTCGTCCACCAGCGTTAAATTGAAATTGGCGTAAACATTTTTGCCTAAATGCGTGTGGATGCCCCAGTTTGCATGCAGTGGAGGTTCGATATAACAACCATCACCTACTTCAGCAAACAATTGTTCCATTAACGTTTTACGTTTGGTGATTTCACTGGGACGAGTGTTGTTGTAGTCATAGAGCACTTCAAGGCATTGCATCTGTGCGTTAGCTAAATCTTGATCATCACAGTAATAGACTTTCTGACTATGAATCTTGTGGGAATTATCCATCGGTGATCCTTAATAACGGCTTAAACATAAAACGCCTAACTTACTATTTTCATTGAAAGATTAATAAGAACGACTTCAATTTTTATAACTTGAGATGTTCAAGTAACAGTCTCATTAAATTTCTCTTTTACTTCCAAAATCGCTGGAAGCTGTTCGATAAATAACGTCACCAATTTCGGGTCAAAGTGTTTACCTGACTGACTTTTTAAAAACTCTATAGCTTCGTCAATCGGCCACGCTTTCTTATATGGTCTTTCACTGGTCAATGCATCAAACACATCTGCAATAGCCGCAATACGGCCTTCAGCTGGAATATCATCACCTACTAGACCATTAGGATAGCCTGAACCATCCCATTTCTCGTGGTGTGATATGGCAACAGTGTATGCAAGAGAAATCAGCGTAGAGCGTGGATTAGAAAGAATGTTACCGCCGATCTGGGCGTGTTTTTTCATTTCAATGAACTCTTGTTCATCCAACTTTCCCGGTTTTAACAAGATATGATCAGGGATACCGATCTTGCCTATGTCATGCATCGTTGTCGCCATTCTTAACTCTTCAGCTTGTTCTTCTGCCATACCCGCTGCCATGGCGAGTAATTTGGTGTAGTGACTCATGCGCTGAACATGCATACCCGTTTCGTTGTCTTTGTATTCCGCTGCACGCCCTAGCCTTTGAATAAGGTCAATTTGCATTTCACGCAAGGCTTCCACCTTCACTAGAGACAAATGTGTTTTAACCCGAGCACGAACAATTGCTGGAATGATCGGTTTAACGATGTAATCAACACCACCAATGGCAAAACCTTTCTCTTCATCAATCGAATCTCTAAGCGCGGTAACGAAAATGACGGGAATACATGAAGTGTTAGGGTTTTCTTTTAACAATTTACATAAGTCAAAACCCGTCATTTCAGGCATCATGACATCAAGCAAAATCAAATCGACACTCTCTTGTTCCAAACGAGTTAACGCTTCCAGCCCCGAACGAGCGAAAGTGAGTCGATAATTGTCTTGCAGAACTTGTCGCATGACTTTTAGGTTTGCAGGCTCATCATCGACAACAAGGATTCGAGGTAATTGTTGGGTAAACAAAGTCATTTTCTATCCTTCTTGCTTCAGTGTTTCAATCGCTTTGCGAATGGCTTGCTCTGCAGTTTCAAATTCAAACTCATCAATGCTATTAGCCGCATCGTTAATATACTTCTTAATGATATCTGGTGAGCCTTGCTGAAGTTTAACGATTGTCTCATCAAGCAGCTCACCTGATTGGGTTGCAGCTAACCACTCTTCAAGCAGTGCCAGCAACTCTCTATTTTCTAGCCTAGATTCAGGTACGTTCGTTTTAGACGCTGGATATTGAAGTTGCAGTTGCTTAATGTCTTCTAGCAGATCTGCCCAGTTCTTCTCAATCTGCATTAAAGACGACTGAATTTGCGCAGGCATATGTCCGTCAACTGCTCGCTCAAGATCGGCGAACGCATGGAACAAAGGAATTAGCGCCAGATTACCGGTTAAACCTTTTAATGCATGTGCTTGTTCGGCAAGCTCAGACCAGCTTTGCTTATTAGCTAATTGAGTAAGTGTGCCGACTAATGCTGAATGTCTATTACTCAAGCGAAGTAACTCAGCCAGATATAAATTTTCATCTCCCCACAGCTTAAGTGCTTTGTTGACGTTCACTACTTTGTATTTTGCGGGCGTACTGTGAACTGCTGTTCCTGCGTGAACATTTGCAGAACTCGTCTCTATGTTAAGTACTCGAGCCATCTCTTGAGTTAGATGAGCAAAATCTACAGGTTTGTTTGCAAAGCCATCCATACCTGACTCACGAGCTTCAACACGATCCTCAGCTAAAACACTCGCAGTTAAGGCGATGATAGGCGTACTGGACAGTTTGTTCTGCTTCTCCCACTCACGAATCTGTTTGCTCGCGCCCAAACCATCTAAGTTGGGCATTTGAATGTCCATTAAAATGATATCCGGTTGCACTGCTTTAAACTGTACAACAGCTTCAAGGCCATCCTGAGCAGTAAATACTTTGTGATTTTGCCGCTCAAGAAGAATTCTCAACAAGTTAATATTCTGCTCAATGTCGTCACACACCAATACTCGTAAACTTGGCAAATCAACCATCTGTGTAAAAGTTGTTACCGTAGTCGCTTCACTCTGTGGAAGTGGTAACTCGATAGTGAAACAACTGCCTTTGCCCAGTTCGCTGGTTGCTTGAATCGTCCCGCCCATTAGCTCGACTAACTGTTGAGAGATAGTCGTACCTAAACCAGTGCCACCGAATCGGCGACTCATTGATGCGTCTGCTTGAGTGAACGGATCGAATATCGATTTCAATCGAGAGGATTCGATACCGATCCCCGTATCAATCACGCTAAATCTTATCCAGTCTGGCTTCTGTTGTACTGGGGTAACTGTTAGTGATACACCGCCATTCTCGGTAAATTTTATACCGTTCCCAACGAGGTTCATCAGAACTTGGCGTATACGATCTTCCGCACCTAGAACTACTTGCGGTAAATCGTCAGCCATCTCTAAATTAAGTTCGATACCTTTATTCTTTGCCGTTAGCCATAAGGTAGAGATAACAGTGTCTACACATGCCGCAAGCTTGAATGGAACTTGTTCAATTTCCAGTTTGTTCTTTTCTAACTTAGCACTGTCGAGAATATCGTTTAGCAAATGGAGTAGAGATCGAGAAGATTGCGAGATAGTTTGTAGATGCTTGCGATCATCTCCTTTGATTTCAGAATCAAGCAGGATGTCGGTAAAGCCGATGATCGCATTCATTGGGGTACGAATTTCATGGCTCATATTCGCCAAGAACGACGCTTTGCTTTCTGCGGCATGTTCAGCGCGCTGTTTAGCCTCCACCAATTCCTGTTCCATGTGTTTACGGCTTGATATATCAACCATCACACCGTCTGCCCACAGGGCATTGTGCTGGTCATCTCTAACAACCATACCGTTTTCTAGAACCCAAACAGTGTGACCATCTTTGTGGTGAATTCGGTATTCAATTTCGTAAGTGTCTCGCTCGTCGATATTTGCGCGCATGTTTGAACATAAGTCGCGATCTTTACCTTCATAAACGCATTGCGCAAAAGCTACTTCACCAGATAAGAATTCCTCAGCGTTGTAGCCAGTGAGTTCGGCAATACCATCACTGAGAAATACAGGTGTCCAGTTGTGGTCTAGTAAACGTCTGAAAGATGCCCCAGGAATGTTTTGCATCAATGAGCTTAAACGCTGTTCGCTCTCTCTGAGTTTTTCTTCCATTGCCTTACGTTCGGAAATATCAGATACGAAGCCAACAAACAGAGTTTCGCCACTATCCAGATTGACGCGCCCCACAGCTAAACGAACAGGTATTAAGTCACCAAACCGATGTCGTGCATAAAGCTCGCGTGGCGAACCTATAATTTGGGCATTACCTGTTTTGAAATAGTTTTCAAGATAAGAATCGTGCTGCGTTTGGTGGTTAGAAGGCATCAACATCGACACATTTCGTCCAACCACTTCATGCTCTAACCAGCCAAAGATTTTGCAAGCAGCTCCGTTAATACCTCGGACAATACCTCGAGCATCAATAGTGATGACACCATCTGCAGCCGTATCGAGGATAGCTTGAAGTCTTGCTTCTCCTGCTGTTTTCTCTCTTAACAATTGGCGGTATCGAAGCTGTGAACTGACGTTAACCGCCAATGTTGAAATCAGCAGAGTGAAGATTGAAACGATGACCGCTAGCTGAGTGTTGTCTTGTTCCATATTGGTTGGCGTAACGCACTCCATTTCCTCTATGAAACGAGCCGCTTCCATACCGGTATAATGCATACCTGAAATGGCACTACCCATGATTGCCGCACTAATCAGCTTTACATGAACAGAACGTAGATATGGGAAAGCGAGCCTTAGCCTAGCTCGGGCTGTTAGCGCTATTGTCGCCAATCCGACAGAAACAAGAATAGATAGAGCGAACCAGTATGGATCGTAGCGAAGATCGAGATCCATAATCATCGCTTCCATACCTAAGTAGTGCATAGCACCAATGCCAGCGCCAACCACTAACCCGTTTCTTAAGGTAATTTTTAGAGAATCTGTTTCGTTGATGAGTGATTTGAGAACAAAATAACTGGCTAAAACAGCAGGCACAAAAGAGAGCGCAGTGATGTGGTGGTCGTATTCCATTTTGTGTGGCATAGCGAAAGCAAGCATTCCCACGAAATGCATACTCCATATACCACCTGCCATCACGAATGATCCAGAAAACAAAGCAATTTGTCTGTGGCTTGCAAACTGTATATGTCTAGCTGTTGCTGCTAATCGTAATGCGAAAAACGAAGCCATAGAGGCTAGAAAAATAGAGATCAGAACAAGCCAAGCATTGTACGTACCTGTAACAAGTTTATCTGGGCTAACTTCTGCAACGAAAAAGTGTTCAAACATATTCAATAACTCAATAAAACAAGCACAGGCATGCGGAAATTTCTCCACTTGAAGGTGCACGTTACTATTGATTACGCATAAAGTTAAGCAATACGTGGCTGTTTTAAAAATTACGTTAAGACCATAATTTTATTGCGGTTTATTCTATTTACGCCCAACCAAAAACAAGTAGTTGATGCAGATACAAAAACAGCCATCACTTGCGAATCAAATGATAGCTGTCGTCAATGAGGCAACTTGAGTAAGAAACGATAAATTATGGCTGTCTAACGTTAACTGTTCTTTAAGCTTTGAACGATTTTCTTAACTAGCTTTTCCAAACACTCTTTTGAAGGCTTTGTCGTGGCAAAAGATCGAAGACCATAGATGTTCATAACCAAAAAGTCACTGAGTAACTCACAATCGGTATCTTGCTGAATCTCGCCGTTTGCCTTTGCGATATCAAGTTTGTACTTAATGTTGGTTTTCCATTGGTTAAGCATGCCACAAATAATCTGTTCCACTTCTTCATCCTGCTGTTCAAGTTCACTTAATGACTTTTGCAGCAGACAACCTTTGTTTTCGTGACATTCTTTAAATTCAATGATGTCGTTCAGATAGAGTTCGAAACCTTTCAAAATGGCTTCGCCCTCAACAAAAAACTCTTCAAACGACTGGGATTTTGCCTCAGCGTAATGATTTAACGAAGCTAGTAATAAGCCACGTTTGTTTTCGAAAGCACAGTAAATCGACCCCGGATGCAAGCCCGTTGCTCTTTTCAAATCCTGCATACTGGTTTTGTTATAACCTTTGGCAATGAACTCATTCATTGCAGAGCGCAATACATACTCTCGGTCAAATTCTGCACTTCTCATTACACATTGCTCGATAACTTTAAGACCCACTAAGTGTACTGGTTTAAAAACTCATTAACAAGATACTTGAATGAACGTTCAAAAAATAACTTGAATGTTCATTCAAGAAAGAGTTAGCATGTGCACATAAAGTCCGACTAAGCCATGTAAGGAACATGCATATGACAACTAAATTATTTGAAAGTTATAAGCTCAACGACAAAATCACTCTTAAGAACCGCATTGCTATGGCACCGTTAACCCGCTGCATGGCTGATGCGAACCTAGTTCCGACCGATGCAATGGTTGAATACTATGCTAGACGAGCTGATGCAGGTTTGATCATTTCTGAAGCAACCATTATTCGTCCTGATGGACAAGGTTACCCAAATACTCCAGGGCTATATAGCGAAGCTCAAATTGAAGGTTGGAAAAAAGTCACCAGCGCTGTTCATGCTAGTGGCGGTAAGATTTTTGCTCAACTT
This sequence comes from Vibrio sp. HM8-C, assembly GCF_058630515.1. Taxonomy (NCBI): domain Bacteria; kingdom Pseudomonadati; phylum Pseudomonadota; class Gammaproteobacteria; order Vibrionales; family Vibrionaceae; genus Vibrio; species Vibrio sp. HM8-C. Next base: position 208,215 of record NZ_JBMMKS010000005.1, on the reverse strand, counting down.
TGGCATACTGGGCGTGTTGCTCACCCACACTTCTGGGGCGGTGAATATGTATTAGCGCCTTCAGCTGTTGCATTTGAAGGTACTGTTCCTCGTATGCGTGAATTGGTTTACACCGTACCTAAAGAAGCAACCAGCGAAGAAATTGCACAACTTGTTGAAGACTACGCACAAGCAGCACAAAACGCGATTGACGCAGGTTTTGATGGCGTAGAGATTCACGGTGCTAACGGATACCTAATCGATCAATTCCTACACTTCGATACCAACCACAGAACAGATGAATTTGGTCAGACTCCGCAAAACATGTCTCGTTTCCCTTTGGCGGTTATTGATGCTGTAATTGCACGTATAGGTGCAGAATTAACAGGTCTACGAGTATCACCTGCAGGCTATGCTCACATGACTACAGATGCACGAGATCGTCAGGTGTTTGATTACTTCTTAAAAGAAGTGGAAAAGCGCGATTTAGCTTACTTACACGAAGGTATGTTTGACGACAGCATGGAATTTGATTTCCTTGGCGGTAAAGTTTCAAAATACATGCGAGAAACCTACTCTAAAACACTGATGGCTGTAGGTGGATATGACGCGAAAACAGGTGCTCAAGCGATTGCAAATGACAAATTTGACCTACTTGCTATTGGTCGTCCATTCATTGCGAACCCTGATTACGTCAGTCGTGTACAACAAAACAAAGATCTTGTTGAATACGATGCTGCAATGTTAGAAACCTTAGTGTAAGGTTCTAAAAGTTCGAATATTTAACGGCCCTCTTTGGGCCGTTAAACTATCTTTAGAATATGAAAAATGAACTTCAAATTGAAAAAGTATTGAGTCAACACACCTTACTATCAGGACATTTAAGATGGATCTAGCGACCCGATTAGTCATGCTTTTGGAAGTGCACCAACAAGGCTCTTTTGCCAAGGCTGCTGATGCTCGAGGTCTTGATAGATCAGTACTTTCCAAACAGATAAAAAAGCTTGAAGATTCATTGGGCTTGCGACTTTTAAATCGTTCCACTCGCTCATTATCATTTACACCAGCTGGGCTTGAGATTGTTAAACAAGCACAAAAAATACGCGATACTCTCGACGAAACTCGTCATCTTGCCAACACATTTAACGACGAACCTAGAGGTATTTTAAGGCTTTCTAGCACGCAATTATTTGGTCGAACTTACCTAAAAAAAGCGGTCAACAACTTCCTTAAAAAATACTCCCAAGTCAGTGTTGAAGTGATACTCGATGATAGAAAAGTAGACCTTATCGGTGACCGATTTGATATCGCTTTTCGCATTGGTGTTCCTGATGATTCAAACCTTGTTGCCAAGAAGCTCGCTGATCATAAGATGGCTATTTTAGCGTCGAAAGCATTCATTGAAGAACACGGTTTTCCCGATACTCCAGAAGAACTTTCAACCCTACCGTCAGTCATTTATTCAAACCGATCTTTCACGTTAGATAAGGTAAAATTATTCTCCGAGTCAGAGGAGGAATCCTTTATCCTCAATGCCCAAGGGAGATACCATGTCAACGAAGTAGAACTGCTCATGGACGCTGCACAAGAAGGCTTAGGCTATGTGATCGTGGGTCAAATGATGCTAACCAAAAACATTAATGATTTGGGCTTAATAAAACTCTTACCTGATTTTCAAGTATCGTTAATTGGCGGCCTCTACGCTCTTTATTCGCATCGCAATCCACCACCTTTAGTAAAACTTTTCATTGAAACAGTTCAAGAGACTATTGGCACTCCGCCAGTATGGGAATCGTACCTCAACGACTAGTCGACAAGCCTCCCTCTCACCTTCAAATGACATCATTTTAATCAATGTGTTAACTCCATTGATCGCAATAACTCGTCTCTATAAAACTCAAAAGTACTTTATTCAGTAATTTTCTATTTTTTGTGAATTTCCTTTCACAGGCTAGTAGGACTTTTTATTAAATTTCAACCCCTACATTGGTGCTAAATTGTCCATAGTAAAATGCCACAAGTGATCTTCATCACACTAAATATTTCAACCATAATGCTCCCATCGGATGACAGATAAGTCTGACATCCAGTAAGAAACAATTAAGTCTATTCTTCAAAGGTGAATATTATGAACAAACTAATGACTGTAGCTGCAGGCCTACTTCTATCAACTTCTGCTTTTGCATCTAACGTTACGCTTCACAACGATACAACTGTGACTACTTCAAGCTTTGCGACTAAAGCGGAAGCAATGGATGCAGGTTTAAACGTTGCTCAAAACTTATCAGACATGAGCCAAAATGAACTACGCATCCAACTACCAGTAGATGCTTACCAAAACGTAAATGACATCGCTATTGATAACACTGAAGTCAAAATTGAAGAGTTCGCAGTAACGCGTGGTGAAGTGCAATACCGTGCTGTTGTAGATGTGGATTACCACTTCAACGCGAAAGAAACTCGTTAATCAAACACTTAAACAACTTATAAAGTCCATCATTCAAAAGGTACTAATCATGAAAAACACAATTATTCTTGCAACAGGTCTTCTACTTGCTTCATCTGCATTCGCTTCAACTACAACTGTAAGTGACAACGCAACTTTCAAAACTGACACTTTCAGCACCAAAGCAGAAGCTTATAACGCAGGTTTCGACCTTTCAGATTCTGTTAAAGCAATGGATCAAGCACAACTTCGCCACCAACTTCCAGTTTCATCATACACACTGGTTAAAAACATCAATGTTGGTCAATCAGAAGTAACAGTTGAAGAAATCGCAAACAACAACGGTGATATCCAATACCGTGCTATCGTTGATGTCGATTACAACTTCAACGCTAAAGAAACAAACTAATTGCTTCAAAGCCACGGGGATACGGATATCCCACGGCTTGTTCCTTCCAATTAATTCAACATTTCTTTGTTGTTACAAAACTAGTGCTCTCTCTGCTTTTGAAAATCAATTCACTACTTTCCATGCTTCTTTAATCCAAAGAACGAATCGCAAAATAAACCTTAGTACCAATTAATGTCACAACAAAATGAAACGTGTCGCAATAAAACGCCAAATAGTGCTATATTCGCCAAAGTTAATTACTGTTTAAAACTAATAGGGTAATTGACAGTAAAAGGAATTTGAAAAAGGTAATGCTGTGGAACTACAAAATCTCTCTCGACCTGAATTAGCTATTGTATGTAAGCTTTTTGGTGCACTTTTCTATTACCCTCCTAGAGATTTTAATCAATTTCCTTTTGGAACGTTCTTCGAGGAAGATGAAGTTGAAACTCCGATAAAAGAAGTGAATCAGGTTTTAAATAGTTTCAAATTTACCAATCAAAAAGCATTACAAAATGAGCACGATCGCTTATTCACACTTCAAGATGATATGCCTGCTCCACCTTGGTCATCTATGTACCTTGACCGCGAGTCAATTCAATTTGGTCAATCCCATCAGAAATATTGCGAATTCATTGAACATTGTGGACTTGGCTTACGAGAAGACGCGACTGACCCAGAAGACCATATTGGCCTGATGCTAATCATCTTGGGGATGCTAATAGAAGACCAGCAAGATCAGCATGTAAAAGAGATGCTTGGTGACTACCTTGTGACTTGGTCAGGCTATTATTTCTTTAACTTGAAGAAAGCAGCCCCTCAAAGTGTGTATTCTGACTTAGCGGAAAAAGTGAAGCGACTATTGGAGCTGCTGTGCACCAGCTATTCAGCTCAAGTTCTTATTAAAAACAATTACTTTCAACCAGTTCATGCCTAAATCATTTGAAAATGAATCATATCTACTTAGCGGGTGGCTGCCTTTGGGGCGTTCAGGAGTTTATTAAGTATGTTCCTGGAGTGATCGACACTGTAGCAGGCCGTGCTAACGGCACAACTCAGTCAACAAAGACAGAATACGATGGTTACGCAGAATGTGTACGTGTGGAATTTGATGATTCAGTTATATCGGTTACACAGCTTGTTGAACATCTCTTCGAGATCATTGCCCCATATAGCCTCAATCAACAGGGTCATGATGTTGGCCTAAAGTACCGTACTGGAATTTATAGCAATGAGCCTGCTCATTTAACTGAAGCTCAAGATTACATTTCTTCTCGAACCGACGCTGATAGAATCGCAGTAGAAGTTCTACCATTGACAAACTTCGTAGCCAGTGATGAAGAACATCAGCATCGCCTATCTCGGATTCAAGAAGACCATTATTTGTGTCATATCCCTTGGGACTTACTTCATAAGTACCGCACTTCTCATAGTGACAAATAAGTAACATTAAAAAAGGCTCATTATTTCACCATAACGAGCCTTTAAGTTTTACGAATTATTCTCTAAACCTGCAAATAGTGTGCAGCGCAAAGCTTGTTGCCGAAAGGATCTCTCAAATATGCGAGATAAAGTTTTCGTTCAGCACTTGCTCGTACACCCGGAGGATCCTCACAGGTCGTTCCACCATTTTCGATTCCAGCGGTGTGCCACGCATCCACAAGCTCTGGAGTTGCTACTTTAAAACCGATTGTCATGCCATTGCCATGTGTGGCTGTTTCGCCGTTAATTGGCTTTGTAACACCAAGAACGCCATGTGAATTGATGTACATGCAGCGCCCTTTACTATCGATAACACCTTCCGGATAGCCTAAAACTTTTAAGATTGCGTCATAAAACGCTTTAGATTTTTCAATATCGTCGGAGCCAACCATAATATGACTAAACATTGCCCTTCCTTAGTGATTCAATACGCGAAGTTGCTATGCATATAGTTACCTCATCTTGACCACATCAGCAACGAATTGTTGAGTTCAGTATCCTCAACCAAGTATCAATAACTATTGAACAAAGTAGTCTTAATGGCCTCATTTTTATAGGCATGGAACAGCTACTTTGATAAATCAGATCGTTCCTTCAAGATTACAAACTGCATCACAATTACAACATTTCATACCGTTGGATTATTACATCATTGTTAGATTGTTTTTATAACAAATGTTGCATAGAAAAAAGCCACACCGAACAGTTTGTAACCATAATGACCATACTAATTTCCTGAGTATTACTGTATTTCACAGTAAATATTTCTAGTTTAGATTAAATTGTTGTTAAAAATATCTTTAAAATTGTGTAACATTCAATCCTGTTTTGGTTGTTTACTTACTACTTTTGACAGCTATAAACAGGGGTTTTCTACAGGCAATGCTCATACACAAAACATAAATAAAATATTGAGCGTAAAAGTGTCGGTGGCTGTAGAAAATTAATCATAGATAAGCACTTGTAATGTTTGCGATTTAGAGAGATTTAGGCCCAAAAATGAGTAACGTAACTGGTCAAAAAGGATTCAACCAGCTTAGTACTAATGCTGCTGACAAACTGGTCGATGTGGTTTTAATCGGTGGTGGTATCATGAGCGCAACGCTCGGTACCTTTATCCAACAATTGGAACCTAATTGGTCTATTCAAATGTTTGAGCGACTAGATAAAGTCGCTGAAGAAAGCTCCAACGGATGGAATAATGCAGGTACTGGTCATTCTTCCCTAGCAGAATCGAACTACACTCCCCAAACTTCAGATGGTGAAGTTAAGATGGGTAAAGCGGTAGATATCTACGAACAATTCCAACTTTCTCGTCAATTTTGGGCTTACTTGGTTCAGGAAGGCCTTATCAAAGATCCGAGCACCTTTATCAATAGTGTGCCGCACATGAGCTTTGTGACTGGCGAGAACAACGTAGATTTCCTGCGTAAACGCTTTCAAGTGCTTCGTAGTTCGCCACTGTTCGATGGCATGATCTACTCTGAAGATAAAGAACAAATTAAGTCATGGGCTCCATTAATCATGGAAAATCGTGACGAAAACCAACCAATTGCTGCCACGCGCTCTCGTTTTGGTACAGATGTAAACTTCGGTGCCTTAACGCACCACATGATTGACATACTCAGCCAGAATGAAAACTTTTCGTTGAGCACTAAGCATGAAGTGAAAACACTGAATCGCCAGTCTGATGGTACTTGGAAGGTAACTGTTAAAGACTTGGTAAATAACACATCTCGCACTGTTCACACCAAGTACGTATTTATCGGTGCTGGCGGCGCATCGCTAACACTATTGCAGAAGTCTGGCATCCCAGAATCACGCAACTACGGCGGATTCCCTGTTGGTGGACAATTCCTCGTAACTGAGAACCCAGAGATTGTTAAACAGCACCGAGCAAAAGTGTACGGTAAAGCTGCGGTAGGTGCTCCACCAATGTCAGTTCCACATATGGATACTCGTTTCATTGATGGTAAAGAAGTCGTTCTTTTCGGCCCATTTGCAAGCTTCTCTAGTAAGTTCCTGAAAGAAGGATCACTGTTGGATCTATTCGGTTCTGTGACACCATCAAACTTACTTCCAATGACGCAGGTTGGCCTTAAGAGCTTCGATTTGATCAAGTATCTGGTTGGTGAACTGCTTCAAAGCAATGAAGATCGTATGAAAGCGCTTAGAGAGTTCTTCCCTAGCGCAAAATCTGAAGATTGGACGCTGTGGCAAGCAGGTCAACGTGTTCAAATTATTAAAAAAGTTCCAGGTAAAGGTGGTGAACTCCATCTAGGTTCAGAACTCGTGCACTCAGCTGATGGCAGCCTAACTGCATTACTTGGTGCTTCACCGGGCGCATCAGTATCAGCAGCAGTTATGATTGAGCTTTTACAACGCTGTTTTGCTGAACAAATGGCAACTGAAGAGTGGCAAGACAAAATCAAGCAAATGATTCCTTCTTATGGACTAACGCTTAACGAGCATCCAGAGTTGAACCAAGAAATCTTGCTCAATACCAGTAAAGTTCTGAAGCTGTCCCAAGACCTTGTTGAAGTCCGTTCTGCAAAAGAAGAGCTTGAAGACCAACAGCAGCAAGTGTTTGCAACGATCGCTTAAACACTAACGACATTGAAAAAAGCTAACCCTACTCCTCGTATGCGTTAGCTTTTTTATTGCCCTTAACCTTTTTATTATCCTCATCTTTCCAAACGCCTTTACGTTTATATTCTGTGAAGTAGTTTAAATCCGACATTGAAAAATGAATCGGTTTCGAGTCGAATTGGCTTAATTTCCAAGGTTACTCAATCTTTAAAATGGCAAGATTGCGCTTTCAGTTATGTTAGGTATTAAGGCTGTAGCAATGTCAATTTACACGTTTCGTTCTGTTAAGGAATGGTTCCCACAGTATTCTGTACTTTCCATTTGGCCACATGCTACCGCTTCACCTGCTATAAAACCTCAATTCACCTATAACAACTCTACAGATGCGCCTATGGAGCGTGAAATATCGAAAATCACCCATCCTGAAATCATGGTTGTACCGTCAACAACACCGAATGGTATAGGCGTACTGCTAATTCCCGGCGGAAGCTACAAAAGAGTGGCATTTGATAAAGAAGGCGTTGATACCGCCATTAAGCTCAGTTCAAAAGGCTACACCGTTTTTGTCATGACATATCGTATGCCTGCGGATGGGCACAAAGAAGGTAATCGCGTATCCCTTGCTGACGCTCAAAGAGCCATGAGAATCATACGTTCTCAGTCCGACAGTTGGGGCTTAAAACACCTTGGCGTGATTGGCTTTTCTGCTGGTGGGCACGTTACTTCGAGTTTGGCGACCTGCTTTGAAATGGAAACCTATGAAAGTGTCGACGAATTGGAATCGATCAGTGCTCGCCCTGACTTTTTCTCCTTGATGTATCCAGTTATTACTATGGATGAGACTATTGGTCACCCGGGCTCACGACTGCAACTACTGGGTTATTCTCCTGATGAACATGCTCTAACGGCTTTCTCAACAGAAACCAGAGTTTCGCCAAACACGCCACCGTGTTTCCTCGTCCACGCCAGCGATGATAAAGCGGTAAAAGTGGAAAACAGCATTGTCTTTTGGCAAGCATTGAAAACTCATCAAGTCCCTACTGAGATCCACATTTTTGAAAATGGTGGTCACGGCTTTGGTATTCGAGACACCATAGGTTTACCTGTTGAAGCCTGGCCACAGCTGTTCGACATTTGGGTCAAACGCCATTTTCACTAATAAGCCCTATTCAGACCAATACTAGCTATAAAAGGATTTGATATGCATTTTCCAGTTAACGAACCTATCTTACCCGAAGAAACTTTTGTGCTGTCAGACGGTGAACCCAATGAGCTTCTCGGCGATTGGCCGGATAGGTTTTATGCGCACATATCAAGACTAGAACTTCATTACTTTAAAGCCAAACATCCCGCTAAAGTTCAAGCTTTAGTGTTTGGTGGTGGAGGTTATCTGCAATTGGTTCATGACAAAGAAGGCGTCGAAATCGCGCATTGGCTTAACAATATAGGCATTGATGCTTATGTAGTTACCCATCGACTACCGGGCGCAGTCAACAAAGATGGAAGTATTAATAGCTTTGATATCGCCTTACGAGATGGGCTTACCTGCTTAGAATTGATTAAGCTGCGCTCCAGTCTTCCACTTATTCATGTTGGTCTTTCATCTGGCGGTCACATGGCTGGTGTTATGGCATGTCAAAAAGAGCCAGTGAGAGCAGTTGGCGCGATAATTACATACGCCCCTATCAATGCCAATCATCACAAGTATAAAGCACCAGCAGGTAAACCTGATTATCCACCAGTTGAGAAACAGAACTTCTACAACGCATGGCCAATCGGAATCGATGCAGAACCCCATGGCATACCCACAGTTCCTCTATTTGTTGCTTACGCTCTCCATGACCAAGCGGTACCCGTTGATCATGTTTTGAATCTCATTAAGACTGCACAAATCAATGGTAATGACGTTGAAGCTCATATCTATCCAGACGCGCCACATGGCTTCGCACTAAGAGAAACTTCAGGGACACATGCGCAATGGTATAAGCTTGCTGAGCAATGGATAAATAAAGTAATTGACGATAAATCATAACGTTAAAAAACGATTCGTAATTTTCGTTACATTGTCACGAAAGTTTGCAGCTATGTAGACCTTGCTTGCATCTAATATAAATATTTATTGCGGGTTTATTCGTACACTCCTAAGCCCCAAAGATTCAGAGGTTTCAACGTGTATTGATGCTATCTAATTTCTCTAAAATGTCTCATCGCAACACAATTTTCTGCCACCTAATTGTTCACTCAGGATACTGTTCTTAATGTAAATAAATCTCTGTTTTGATTATATTTGTGTTGCTAATACGTACATTGTTTTATATGTTATTGATAAATATGTGAAGTGTTGCTGCTCGCGATCGAATACTCACAAAACGCATGTAGCTTCATGCCATTGAACGATTAGCATTAGATGGAATAGTGGTTATGGATAACTACTTTTGGCTGCTAACTTCGGCATTACTCGTGTTTGTAATGCAAGCAGGTTTTCTATGTCTCGAAAGCGGCCGAATTCGCAGTAAAAACAGTATTAACGTTGCAGCAAAAAATATTGCTGACTTTATCATCTCAGTCATTATTTTCTGGCTGTTCGGCTTTTCGCTCATGTTTGGTGAAAGCTATTACGGCTTCATCAATCCTTTTCCATCCGTTTTCAATAACGTCGAAAATCCTTGGGATACTAGCTTTTTTCTCTTTCAAGTCATGTTCTGCGGTACAGCAACAACTATTATGTCTGGTGCGGTTGCTGAACGAATGTCTTTCAAAGGCTATTTACTTATCGCAACGGTGTTAAGTTCCCTCATCTATCCAGTGACGGGTCATTGGGCTTGGGCTGGTGCCTTTAACCCTGAGAACCCAGGCTGGTTACAATCTATAGGTTTTGTCGATTTCGCAGGCTCAATGGTAGTACATGGTGTTGGCGGTTGGCTCTCTTTAGTAATCATTATGATCATAGGACCACGTATTGGTCGGTTTGATCAGGGAGTGACACTTCCACAAGGTAGCAATCTCCCGCTTTCTGCTCTCGGAACTCTGCTACTTTGGTTTGGCTGGTTCGGTTTTAATGGCGGCAGTACCTTAATTTTTAATGCTCAAGTACCCATGGTTATTCTTAATACCTGTATTGCGGCTGCTTGGGGTGGCGTGACGGCTTCTGTCATTCATTACTATTACCACCGCCACTTTGATGTTTCGTTGATACTCAACGGTATTATTGGTGGCTTAGTCGGTATTACGGCAGGTTGCCATGTGGTTGACACCATTGGCGCTACGCTGATTGGTTTAGTTTCTGGCTGCATTGTGTTCTTCGGTGAAAAGTGGATTAACTCACTACGTTTAGATGACGCACTGGGTGTCGTTCCCGCTCACCTGTTCACTGGTATTTGGGGCGTTCTTGCAGTGGGCCTGATAGGTGATCTCGACAAAATAGGCACAGGTTTAACCCGTACTGAACAAATTGAAATTCAGCTACTCGGCATAGTGTGTATGAGTGCTTGGTGTGTGGTTATCGGATATATCGCAGCGAAAGTAATAAACCACATAAGCCCATTACGTGTTACTCAAGAAGATGAAGAGCAAGGTATGAACGTGGCGGAGCATCACGCCGCGACAGAGCTTTTAGACCTACTCACCTCTATGAAACATCAGCAAGATAAAGGCGACTTCTCCTCACCCGTTCCTGAGCACCCGTTTACCGAAGTTGGTCTCGTTGCTACTCAGTACAATAAAGTTATCAAACGGGTTCAGACTGAAATCTCTGCCCGGGATGAAGCAATCGATAATTACCAAACTAGCGAACTGCGTAAAAGTGCTATTTTGGATTCTTCGATGGACAGTATTGTCACCTTAGATTTGAAAGGAAACATCTTAGAATTCAACTCCTCGGCAGAACGAACTTTCGACAGCTCAGCATCACGAGCCAAAGGACAGAGTTTTATCCAAACTTTTGTTCCAGAGCAATCTCACTCGCGTTTTTCTGACAGTCTTGAGCACGGTTTTATGCTCCCAGAAGGCTTATTGCTGAACCGTCGTAACAATCTCAAGTTGAAGCGTACGGGAGGCAATGAGTTCCCCGCAGAGGTTTCGATTACCTACTCGAAACAACTGGATCAAACCAAAGGCGAATATGTGTTGAATATTCGTGATGTCACACGTCAACGTAAGTTAGAAGCCAAATTAAAACAACTTGCTTATAGTGACCCGTTGACTGGTCTCTACAACCGAACTTATCTCGTTGAGAAGATGAAAACCTATCTCAATAATTTAAGCGGTTCTGACCAAGCCATCATCGTATTCTTCTTGGATTTGGATAAATTCAAACGTATTAACGACACTATGGGCCACAAAGCTGGTGATGAGCTGCTGTGCGAAGTAGCAAGAAGGCTAAGTAGCGTTACTCGTCAGGCGGACATTATCACTCGTTGGGGTGGCGATGAATTTATTATCCTGATGCGCGGAGATATCAACCTGTCAATTGCTGACAATAAAGCTAGCGAAATTCTCAATGTCATGCGCCAGCCAATAGAACTTGCAGGCCAAACACTGAACATTCCGACCAGTATTGGCATCAGCATGACACACAATGCCGAAATCGAAGCAGACAAGCTCATTCAGCAAGCTGATATTGCTATGTATCAAGCCAAAATACTTGGGCGTGATAACTACCAGTTCTTTGATGACCAAATGGCGTTGCGCGCACGCCAAGATTTCCATTATGAACAGGCTCTAAAAGAAGACCTCAATTCAGAACGCTTCTATCTTGTCTACCAACCAAAAGTTACCGAGAAAGGCCACATCATCGGGCTGGAAGCACTCAGCCGCTGGGAACATGAAACCGATGGATTTATATCTCCGCCTGTATTCATAGGCATCGCAGAAGAATCAAGCTTGATCATTACTCTGGGCGAACGAGTCATTCAGACTGTCCTAAACTTTTTGCACAAGCTCAAAGCCGAAGGTTCAGAGTTAGTTCCAATCTCTATAAACATTTCCGGCAAACACCTGCTGAGCGATGAGTTCGTTCCAACACTACGCAGCCAATTAACCAAGTTCGGCATTGATGGTCGTTGGATTGAAATTGAGATTACCGAAGGTGTACTGGTAACCGATATTAACCGCTCAATTGAAGTAATGACGCAGCTAAAAGAATTGGGCATATCCATTTCAATTGACGACTTCGGTACAGGTTATTCGTCGTTGAACTATCTTAAACGTCTACCAATTAACATCCTTAAAATTGATAAGTCGTTTATTGATGAATGCCATACGATTCAGGAAGATGGAAAAATCTGTTCAACCATCATAAGTCTTGCGCATAACTTAGATCTTGTGACCATTGCAGAAGGTGTTGAAACTGCAGAGCAGCTTGATTTCCTTCTCAAAAATGGCTGCCAATATTTCCAAGGTTATTACTTCCATAAACCTCTGAGACAAAGCGATGTAGAAACCTTACTTGAAGGCAACTTACACCACGCCTTCATCAATGCTTGATCCTTCTCTCCCCTCTGCCGATCTACGCAGAGGGGTTTTCTCGTGTAAAAGTGAGATAAAGTTCCCCTTTTCAATGACTCCCATTAAGAATATGCACATTTGTGATTAATCTAACGATATAGAAATAGTGCTGCGTGTATTTTAAACCATTGTTTCATTTTAATAATAAGGATGGTTATGAAGCACGCTATTTTTGCTACTCTGCTAACCTCTGTTTTAGCTCTGTCACCACAATTGTCATATGCCGATGCTGCCAGCGGTCCAGATTATCAGACGCAAGCGTTTGATAGTGCTGAACGGACATTCCCACTGTTTTATGAAAAACTGAAAGAGCGCATGCCTTTCTCTATGGGCTGGGAAAAGAACCAACTCACTCCAGAACAATGGCGCACTCAAGGATTAGAAAAAGCACGAGAACTGCTTCTTCCGTATCAAGACAACACTCCATTTAATCCTTTGGTTATTGATGAAGTTGACCGTGGTTCATACGTTGCACAAAAAGTAGTATTCAATATCAGCGATGAAAGTCGAGTGTTAGCGTTAATGTTAGTGCCTAAAGGTGACGGTCCTTTCCCTGCTGCACTTTTCTTACACGATCACGGCAGTAAGTTTGATATCGGTAAGGAAAAGTTTGTTAAAACTTGGAATGACGAAGCTCGTCTTGCTTCATCACAAGCTTGGGCCGATAAATTCTTCTCTGGTAAATATCCGGGGGATGAACTCGCGAAACGTGGCTACGTTGTACTATCGATTGATGCATTGGGCTGGGGAGATCGTTCTGTACCAGAATTCGCCACCAACTCGCAACAAGCATTAGCATCGAACCTATTTAACTTAGGAACTTCATTTGCTGGCATTATCGCTTTGGAAGATGTTCGTGCTTCAGAGTTTCTCGCAAGCCAAGCAAAAGTCGATAAAACTCGCGTTGCGTCCATTGGCTTTTCTATGGGTGCATTTCGCTCTTGGCAATTAGCAGCTCTCTCCGACTCTATTACAGCCAGTATTGTGGATTGTTGGATGGGTACAATGAAAGGTTTAATGGTTCCAGGTAACAACCAGCTTAAAGGTCAATCCGCGTTTTCAATGCTTCACCCATACATAGCTCGATACTTAGATTACCCTGATATTGCGTCACTGGCTGCGCCAAAACCGATGCTGGTATACGCAGGTGGTCAAGACAAACTGTTCCCAGTAGATGCTGTTAACTCAGCATTTAGCACCATGCATTCGGTATGGAAAGCGAACAATGTTGAAGACAAATTGCAAACTAAAATCTGGGAAGATAAAGGACATACCTTCACTGAAGACATGCAAAAGGAATCGTTCGATTGGCTGGATAAACAGTTCGGCCTTTAACCTATTGTTGCATTAGATTTACATTCCATTTTAAAGAGCTAAAGATTCCCTTTAGCTCTTTTCTTGTTTAACGGCTTAAGTCTTTTACGTAAACGTGTGTCGTTTTACTTTTTTCGAAGCCAACCTTGGGATAAAACACGTGGGACTCTTTTCTTTCGATATTGGATCTTACGACGATCTTCTCTAGTCCTTGATTTACGGCCCACTCTTGAGCCTTCTCTACCAAAGCCTGTGCGATTCCTAACCGGCGATGATCATACCCTACCACCAAACCCGTAATTTCTGCTTTTAATCCAGATTCAAGGAACAAGCGTTTCTCTACCACTAACCATCCACAAACGCAGCTATCTTTGATTGCGATAAACACACCATGCATTGGCGACGCGGTAAGTTGTGCTAACCAATCTTCTGTTTCATCCGCGTTTGCAAAGTAGCCCAGTTCTGATGTTAACTGCGCAATCTGTTTTGAGTCTTCTCGGTTTGCAGTAGCAATTTCAAAATTCATTAACGTACCTTGTTTCGTCATGAGAGGCTTCAAACATGACAGCTTAGATAGGCCAAAGCAATAACGAACAAGGCTAGCAACAAATTTTAGGCAAAATAAAACCTCAATAAAGAGGTTCTATTTTTATTCGCATTGCCGTTATCCAATACACCGCTGTTTATTCAACAGACCTTGGTTTATTCAACATATTTTGGCTTATTCAGTAAACGTTGGGTAATCAGTTAATCCTTTCTCTGCACCACCAAACAAAGTGTTCGCATCGTGCGTAGCCCATTGCTGACCGTTTTTAATACGCTCAGGCAGATCTGGATTGGATACAAATGGGCGACCAAAGCCTATCATGTCCGCAACACCTGAACTCAGAGCTTGTATCGCCTTATCAACGTTGTATTTGCCCGCATAAATCAGTGTGCCAGTAAAAGCTTCACGTAACGCCTGTTTAAACGTCATCGGCATAAGAGGTGCATCATCCCAATCCGCTTCTGCGATATGTAAATACGCAATACCGTGTTTATTGAGCACTTTCGCGGCAGCTACATACGTCTCTACTGGGTTCGCATCGACTGTCCCATTGAGCGTAGTCAACGGAGCCAAACGTACACCAACACGGTCAGCACCAATCGCATCACAGAGTGTCTTAACCACTTCATCAAGAAAACGTAAGCGGTTTTCCAAACTACCACCGTACATATCTGTACGACTGTTCGATTCAGAATCAATAAACTGGTTCACCAAATAGCCGTTGGCAGCATGCAGTTCAATGCCATCAAAACCTGCCAACAGCGCATTTTTCGCTGCTTGGTGGAACTGCTTAATCACAAGATTGATATCGTCTTGTGTCATTTCTCGCGGCATAGCGGTATCAACGAAACCCGGTGCATCAGTGCCGTTATCGATAAACACTTTTACGCCAGCGGCTTTGATTGCAGAGGAAGAAATTGGCTGCTCACCATTAATGTTATCAGGGTGCGTAACACGACCCACATGCCAAAGCTGAGCGAAGATAACACCACCTTTCGCATGTACTGCATCGGTTACTTTCTTCCAACCTGCAATTTGTTCATCGCTGTAAATACCCGGAGTCCATGCATACCCTTTCGCATTGGGTGCGATTTGTGTACCTTCACCGATAATCAAACCCGCTCCAGCACGCTGGGCGTAATAAGTTGCCATAAGGTCATTTGCTACGTCGTTAGGTTGAGTTGCTCGTGAGCGAGTCATCGGTGGCATAACAATACGGTTTGCTAACTGAAAACGGCCTACTTGAAGTGGTTGAAATAATGAGTCAGTCATAATATCCCCAACTGGAAAGTGAATGCTTTATGTTGGTCAGATTCTATCAATGAACTTGGTGGTGATTAATCAACGAAAGGACAAAATATTTTTGCAATTTCTACAAAAATAATAGCTGGGTAAACCTTTATATCACAGCGTAAATCTTGGTTTGATAAAGTCGATAAATGCCGAAATACGTCGAGCCACTTGCGACGATTTGTAGTAAACCGCGTTAATCAATTCTCGGTCTGACGACTCTTTGCGATAGGAATCTAGTAACACTATTAAGCGCCCTTCAGCGATATCCTGCTTTACCATATAGCCAGATAAACAACTGATGCCATTACCTGCAAGTACAAGCTGACGCACGGTTTCACCACTGCTACAGGCAATCGTTGGTTCGATATGGTCAACGCCTTCAACTGGCCAAACATTCAGACTTCTTGGAGTCGTAAAACCAATAATGTCATGCTGTTTAAGTTCTTCTGGCGTAACGGGAATCCCTTTCCTTGCAAGGTATTCTGGCGCGGCGACAACAAATAAGCTGCTTTTACCTAAGAAACTAGAATGTAACGTAGAATCCGGCAAACGACCGATTCGGATCGCAACATCAGTGCGCTTTTCAAGCAAGTCAACATAGCCCTCATTTGAGGTTAGTTCTAATTCTATATCGGGATATGCTTCGCTAAACTCTCTAATCAGTGGCACTAACTGATTGAGCATGAAGGGACTGGCGGCATCAACCCGAAGTTTCCCTCTTGGCAGTTCGCGACCAAGAGAAAGATCTTCTTCTGCTTGTCGCAGGTGTTGCAAACCTGAACGAACAGAGTCAACAAAGCGCTTTCCTTCTTCAGTCAGCTCTAAACGTCTGGTGGTTCGATTGAGTATCGTAATACCCAGTTGCTTCTCTACCCGACTGACAGCGCGGGATACTTTAGCGACTTGCACCCCCATAGCATCGGCAGCCTGCGAAAAGCTGCCATTATCAACCACGTTAACTAGGATTTCTAAATCATCGGAGCGCGTAAGCATTAAATATCCGTTTATTGCAAATTTGACAAAATTAGTCTGGCGATAATAGCCAATTTAAGTTCAAAACAAAATGGAGTTTATGCAGTGAGAGGAGTGAAGATAACGAAACCCAACCTCTATTTATATTGCTCGACGCTGGGTTTGAAGAATTAGATATTTGTGCAACGTTAGATAACGCACTCTTTGATTGTGGAGGCTTTACCTACACCTTTTTCGATTATCGCCAACATCTGGTCGTTTTTTACAGAAGAGACAATCTTATCGAGCAGGTTTTCTGCCGTTGATTCTGATGAGGCTTCAACCAAACAGTAATAAGAGTTAGAGATCTGCTGCGTCACTTTTGAAATTGCTTCTTGGTCACCAAGCTCAGTGTTCATCAGATCATTAATGGATTGAGTGAACTCTATCGCTCTTTGCGTAGCATCACCTAATACGTCGAGATTCAAACTATTAAGATCAAACGATTCCGCTTTTGATTGCAAACCATCCACCGCTTTGTTCGCTGCTGCTTGTGCTTGATCAATCATTTTACTGGCATCATCACAACCCACTAAAGCGAACATAACCGTTAACGATATTAGCGACTTCTTCATTTTTTACCTCAAAGATATAAGTAACGCTTTGATAGTAAGTGAAGGTCAAAGTGTATAGAACAAAAATACCGTAACAAAATGCGTTAGATTTTTA
The DNA here is from genome assembly GCF_058630515.1 of Vibrio sp. HM8-C. Taxonomy (NCBI): domain Bacteria; kingdom Pseudomonadati; phylum Pseudomonadota; class Gammaproteobacteria; order Vibrionales; family Vibrionaceae; genus Vibrio; species Vibrio sp. HM8-C. Next base: position 190,989 of record NZ_JBMMKS010000005.1, on the reverse strand, counting down.
ATCCGTTTTGCAGAGAGTTGTAGTCAGCTACTTCACCAAACCGAGTATGGTTTTGAACTCTGGTGCGCGGCAGTCCTTAACAAGTTCATAAAGGCACATCTCAAGTGATGTGCGCTTTATGCCAGCGGAAGACATCTTTTCAATAGCGAGGGCTTTGTTAGCCGCTTCACGCGAAGAAATGCAATCCACCACCAGATGAACTTCGTGTCCCAATTCTTTCAGGCTCATAGCCGTTTGATAAACACAGATGTGAGCTTCTATACCACAAATCAGCCATGATTTTTTATCTGTAGCTTGAATGCGTTCTATGAAGCTTGGCTCACTGCAAGCATCAAATGTGAACTTGGAGATAGGAGTTTGACCGACGAGTAAGTCATTGAGCTTTTCGACCGTTCTGCCCAGTTTTTCAGGATTTTGCTCTAACCAAACTATTGGCAGTTCAAGGGCAAGCGCTCCAGAGAGCAACTTTGTACAGTTTGAAATCATCCGTTCACTGTCAGATACCAAACTGGCGAGCTTGCCCTGTACATCGACAATAATAAGTCCTGTATCTTGCTTGTTTAACACATCTTCTCCTTACGTAAAGTTAAGCCTTCTTAGAGCTTAACCGAAGAAGACTCTGTTGTGTTTGTTGGTTTGCTACGCTGCCAATTATGTAAATAAAGCCTGCCATAGCAGTCTTAACGCCAAGCAAGTAAGAACGATATTGAACGCTCGGTTGAAGTATACGTCGCTCATACGTTTTACAAATTTTAATCCCACCCATGTTCCTAAAGATCCTGAAACGATCATTAGAATCAGTAGTGGTAGCCAAGGCATAAACTCAAAACCTGCGACACCAAAGACCATAAGTTTGGTAACGTGCTGCAACGACATCGCTATCGCGAAAGTAGCAATTGTTGTTAAGCGTGCAATATGCACTTGCTTCACAAAGGCACCAACTAATGGACCAGAAGCGCCAACAAACAGTCCGACAAACGAAGTCACTAAACCTGCTACCAAAACGCCTGTTTTGCCCAAAGCTACCGAAGGAATTTTAGGCCCCCAGCATAGAAACAAGATAAACCCTGCGATGGAGAGATACATCACCTCCGGTGGCAGTGAGACCAGAACAAAGAAGCCAATTATTGCGCCAAGTACCACACCCGGCGCAAACATGGAGATCAGTTTCCAGTCGATGTGTTTCCAACTCATAATAGCTCGCCCGCTGTTCGAACCAAGTTGGATAAAACCATGCAAAGGTATGATGATTTGCGGTGGCACAACTTGAGCCATCACTCCTAGCATCATTACACCGCCACCCGCTCCAAAACTCGCAGTGAACATTGAGGTAAAGAAGGCGGTAACAGTGAGAAGCGTTACCACACCTTCAGGCATTCCATTAAACAAAACGGTAATCACACAGACCTTTACTCAAGCAATAGCAAGCCCGCACCAGTATTAGAGATTGGCACATGGTAGTTACTGTGTTTAACCTCTAAGGTTGGATTTAGCACACCGCGCATGCCTAACCACATAATGAGCTCAGGCCCTTGTGAACCCGCTTGTTCTACAAGGTCGCGAATCGATAACTTAGTCAATGCTTCAGGTTCATTTACGATTTTGTCCATGCAGTAAAGGTCAAACTCTTTATTAATAAAACCCGCACGCTCTCCATCCAACTGATGGGACAAACCACCTGTTCCTAAAACTACAACTTTTAAGTCTTTGTCATAGCTACGAACTGCATCACCAATCGCTTTACCCAAATCGTAACATCGCTTCGGCGATGGCATTGGATGCTGCTCTACGTTGATACAAACAGGAATGATCTTCATATGATCATAATGATTACCCGGCCACATAAGTTGCATAGGTACAGTTAAACCATGGTCGACCTTCATCTCTTGGCAGATAGTGATATCGAATTCGTTGTCCACCAACTCATTGCAGATATGCCATGCCATTTCAGATTCACCGTGAATGGTTGGAATAGGTTTAATACCCCAACCTTCATCAGAGTTGTGGTACTGCTCTGCAACACCAATAGCGAAGGTTGGCTTCTTATCGATGAAGAATTCTAAACCGTGGTCGTTGTAAAAGATGATCGCAACATCCGGTTGCTTCTCATTTAGCCACTGACGTACCGGAGGGTAAGCATCAAAAAACGGTTTCCAATAAGGGGTTTGTTCTAGCCCTTCATCAATTGCGCGACCAATTGCGGGTATGTGTGAAGTGGTGATACCACCAAGTATTTGCGCCATGGTCTTATCTCCCTGCATCAACCAGTTTTTGTTTAAATGCTTCTAAACTCATTCCAGTTTGTAGAGCACCAATGTCTTGCATGTTCATGCCAAGCAAACCTGCAAATTTCGCGAGGTAGTAGATGTTGCCACCTTCTTCAATTAGCTTTAGTACATCACGATCGTGTACCGCTTGCTTTTGCGCTTCTGTTAGTCCGAAACGATCGCAATACGCCATTTCATCTTTAAAAAACTCTTCACGAGCTGAGGCTTCGTTAAAGGTGTAACACATTTTGTTGAGACCATAGCCTTTACGAGCCATTGCGCCGTCGAAGAATGTGGTTCCGAATACCGGTACTTCGTTTTTTACGTAAGCCATAACTGCCTCCTACTCCCAGTAAAGTTTCATTGGGTTATCAATAAGCAAGGCTTGTTGCAGTGCTGGCGTCGTTGCAATCTGTGGAATTACATCCACAAGATGCCCATCATCCGGCATATGTGATTTCATGTTCGGATGCGGCCAGTCTGTTCCCCAAAGTACTTGGTTGGGGAATTTCTCGACCAACAACTTGGCGAAAGGAACCACATCGCTGTAATCCGGCGGCGTTTGAGTTAATCGTTCTGGGCAACTTACTTTTGTCCAAATCTGTGGATTATCCGCAAGCAGTTTTACAAATTTCTGGAAGTTAGGGTGATCAACACCTAGAGCAACATCAGGGCGCCCCATGTGGTCGATAACAATTTGTGTATCCAACTCGACAAGGAACGGTGCGATGTCATCAAAATCCTGCGCCTCGAAATACACCACAATGTGCCATCCAAACGGTTTAATTTTCTCAGCAATGCCTAAGAAAACGTCTTTTGGCGTTGCGTCAACTAAGCGTTTTACGAAGTTGAAACGAACCGCGCGAACACCCACATCGTGCATCTTTTGAAGTTCTTGCTCAGTAATATCAGGAGAGACCACCGCCACACCACGAGCAACTTCGCCTGCATATTCCAATGCATCAATCAGCGCTGCGTTATCTGTACCATGACAAGACGCCTGTACAATCACGTTACGGCTGAATCCTAGATGGTCACGCAGTGCAAACAACTGGTGTTTTGATGCGTCGCACGGTGTGTATTTTCGTTTAGGTGAATACGGAAATTGTTCGCCCGGACCAAATACATGGCAGTGCGCGTCAACAGCACCCGCAGGCACCGAGAATTTTGGCTTACTCGGCTGCGGATGAAAAGGTAGGTAATCTTTATCCATGTTCTAAATCCTTCAGTTTTATAATTTTTATATGTTGATAGCGTCTACTGCACTTGCTAACCGATAAGTACAGTCAGGCTTAATGCCCGAACACGACACCATCAAACAATTTGCGCGCCGTTCTAAGTATCGCCGCGCTTTTCACGTTATTGGTTTCATCTAACTGCATCACCACACTCAACTCTCCAGTCGGGTGTTCGATGCTTAAAGTCATTTTGTTTTCTGAAGAAAACGTAGATTCAGTTTGCAGATTGGCGATGCGTTCTGCAGGCGAACCTTTAAGTAAACATGCCGTCGCTACGCTGACTGCACCCAATACACCAATTGCGTCATGGCATCGGTGAGGAATAAAGGTGCGAGTATTCACTGTTCCGCCCTGCGTCGCTGTACTAACAATACTTAGCTTAGGTACAGACAAAGCGCTCACATCACCAAGGTTCATCATTGGCCCCGCTTTTAATCTCAAGGCTTCCAGTTGCGAACGTAACTCTTTGTTTTCTTCAAGTTGTTGCGGCGTTTCGTTACCGCGTAACCCAAATTCATCCGCAGCAATCACAATCACAGGCATACCGTTGTCAATCAGAGTGACATTAAGACCGTTAATCTCATCGACAGCGTTTCCAGTAGGGAGTAATGCCCCACAGCTAGAACCGGCAGTGTCTTTAAATTCAATTTCGATTCGACTCGCGCTACCTGGTACGCCATCAATACGAGCGTCACCACGATAATTCACTTTGCCATCTGGAGTTGGTACACGACAAACGGCGTATTGCCCAGTATTTTCCATGTAGACAGTGACATCGGTAACATCACCTGTAACTGACACTAAGCCTTTTTCAATCGCGAAAGGCGCAACGCCTGCAAGTATGTTTCCGCAGTTTTGCTTGTCGGTAACAATAGCTTGGTCGACAAACACCTGTAGAAACAGGTAATCCACATCTGCACCTTCACGTTCGGATGGTTTTACAACTGCGACTTTTGAAGTCAGGGGATTTGCCCCCCCCATCCCATCAATCTGTTTTACATCAGGCGAACCCATGATTTGCAGCAAGAATTCATCACGTTCGTTTTCTGCTCGTGGCAAATCAGACGCCAAGAAGTAACCACCTTTAGATGTGCCACCTCGCATCCACAAACAAGGTGCAGATAATGGATAATCAGACATATTTCAGACCTTCTTTTTCTAATCTGCCACGCATGTCGTATACATCAAGACCCAGTTCACCGTTGGCAAAACGAAGGCGTTTTTGCTCTTCAAAAGCTTCACGAGCACGCGCTGCTTTGAGCACTTCAACGGCTTCTTCACGGCGAACCACACACACGCCGTCATCATCTGCAACGATCACATCACCGGCATTGATTACTTCATCAGCGCAGACAATTGGCACATTCACAGAACCCAATGTGGCTTTGATTGTGCCTTGAGCAAAGATATGTTTTGACCACACAGGGAAGTTCATACCTTTTAGAACTCTTACATCACGCACACCACCATCGATGATCAAACCTACTACACCGCGTGCTTGAGCCGAAGTCGCTAGTAAGTCACCAAAGAAGCCATGATTCGAAGGAGAAGTAGGTGCGAAAACAAGGATGTCACCCGGTTTACACTGTTCAATGGCAACGTGAATCATCCAGTTGTCACCGGCAGCACCAGAAATAGTGATTGCAGAGCCAGCCACTGATACATCGCTATAAATTGGGCGCATGTAATCAGCAAGAAGACCTTTACGACCTTGAGCTTCATGAACCGTAGCAACACCACACTCAGCCAAACCGCGAATGGTTTCTTCGTCTACACGTTCAACGTTTTGTACAACTTCGTTTTTCATCGGATGTATCCCTTCGTTATGCTTTGTTGAGGATGGAATCTAAACGGCTAAATACACGGCGAGCGTTGCCTGAGAATATTTGCTCTTTCTCATCAAGGCTCAACTTGGTGTTTGCATCGATATAACGTTTAGTGTCATCAAAATAGTGACCTGTTTCTGGGTCTATACCACGCACTGCGCCAATCATTTCAGAGGCGAACAGAATGTTTTTCACTGGTAGAAGATCAAGCAGCAAATCGATACCTTTTTGATGGTATACACAGGTATCAAAGTAAATATTGTTCAACACAGATTCTTCTAACGGTGGCAAGCCCATGTCCTGAGCGATACCACGGAAACGTCCCCAGTGGTAAGGTACTGCACCGCCGCCGTGAGGAATGATAATTTTTAGTTCAGGGAAATCTTTGAATACGTCAGACATCAGCAATTGTGAGAACGCGGTAGTGTCTGCGCCTAGGTAGTGTGAACTTGTGGTGTGGAAACAGTTATTACAAGCCGCACTTACGTGGATCATCGCTGGAACGTCAAGTTCAACCAACTTCTCATATAAAGGATAGAAACTACGGTCAGCAAGCGATGCATCTTTCCAAAAGCCACCCGTTGTATCTGGGTTCAAGTTACAACCGATAAAACCCATCTCTTCTACACAACGAACGAGTTCTGGAATTGACTTACTTGGCGTTACACCTGGTGATTGAGGTAACTGAGCAACAGGAGCAAAGTTATTTGGGTATAAGTCACACACACGGCGAATCAACTCATTCTGATGTTCGGTCCAGTAACGGCTTGTGTGCTCGTTACCAATGTGGTGCCCCATCCAGCTCGCGCGTGGAGAGAAAATAGTTAGATCGGTGCCACGCTCACGTTGTAAACGCAGCTGGTTGCTATCGATACTTTCGCGGATTTCATCATCACTGATGTGCATCACGCCCTTTTCACCTTTATGAGTCGGGTCGCTTTTTAATGCCGCTTTTTGCTTGTCTCGATACTCTCCCACTTGTGGCGGAGTCGTAGTGTAATGTCCATGGCAGTCAATGATCATACTTTATTAGCTCCCTGTTTCTGATCCATGCAAACTTTAATGAGTAGGTTCACAGTATTTACACTGAGTTAACTTTTTGCCATTTCATTTTGAAACAATGCTATTGAGTTTTGATATAGTCACCTTAACCAATCCATATATAATTGCGCACGCCATGGAAAAAATACCCAACTTAAGACACCTCGTTGCTTTTATTGCAGTGGTTAAACATGGAAGCATTAATAAAGCGTCGGAGAGTATTTTTTTGTCTCAGCCAGCCATAACTCAAGCGCTGGCAAAAATCGAAAAACAATTGAAAACCGCTTTGTTTGAAAGAAAGACGGACGGCATGAGCCTAACCAAAGAAGGTGATATATTTCGCTTTCGCGTAGAACGAGCACTGGACATCTTAAGCCAAGCCATCAAACGCAGTTATCACCTTGATAAGAAAACCGCTTCTACGCAAACAGCCAGCCTATTTGCTGTTACAACCACCCAGCTAACAGCCTTAGTTGCGGTATCTGAAGCACAAAACTATTCAGCTGCTGGGCGCAATATAGGAATATCCCAGTCATCTCTTTACCGAGCTTGCAAAGATTTGGAAGATTATCTAGGTACGGTTCTGTTTGAAAAAACCAGTTTGGGCGTCAGTCCAAGTAAAACAGCACAAAACCTGAGTCGTGATGTAAAGCTGGCATTTAATGAGATATATCAAGGCATTGCAGACATCAACGCTAACAATAATATCAGCTCAGGCAGTATCATTGTTGGCAGTTTGCCTCTTGCTCGAACCTGTATTCTTCCACAAGCAATCAATCAATTTACTGAGCAATATCCAGACTTTAACGTCAGTGTGGTCGACGGTATTTACGAGGATTTACTCGACCACTTACGTCGAGGAGAAGTTGATATCATCGTAGGTGCGTTGCGCTTTCCCGTCCCTTCTTATGATGTTCATCAAGAAACATTGTTCTTTACTTCAAACGTGATCCTAGCGAGAAAAAATCATCCACTAAGCCTGAAGAAGGCGCCAATTACACTCGATGATTTGTGTGAATACGGCTGGGTAATATCAAGAACCAATACCCCAGGTAGAACTATGTTTGAACAGATATTCCAGCGTAAAGACCACGCACTACCAATTCAGATCATAGAAGCCAGTTCGCAAATGTTGGTACGAGAAATTCTCATGGGGAGTGACAAACTTACCATGTTGCCTAAACACCAAGTTCACCGAGAATTAAGCGACCAACTGTTTGATATTATTGACTACGACACAGAGCAGAACAAACGAGCAATCGGCATTACCATACGTAAGAGCTGGCAAGGCACAACACCGCAGGAAGCGTTTATTTCAACCATTAGACAAATAGGTCTTTCCCTTACTGACTTATAAGAAAAATAGATAGCCAATTCAATATTGGCTATTCAAAATTTGAATAGCCATTACTAATTTCCTATTTTCCCTCCCTCAATCCAATTGCTAATGTTTTGTTAATGAGAATTTACAGAATAAGAACCTACTCTTGATAAGGGACATGTATGCCAAAAATTTCACGACTAGCCTTCATCGGTTTTGGCCATACAGCAGAGTCGATGCTCAACCTTGGATTGAATAGACCAGACAGAGTAATCACAGCGTTTGATCCTTCCGCTTTGGAGTCAAAAACTTGTAAAGCACAATTAGAGCGATTCATTGTCTGTGGTGTTCAAGGTTGTTTCTCAGTATCGGATGCAGTGAGTAGCGCACATCTGGTTTTAGTATCAGACAGTAATGCCGATTTGAACCCTTGGGTTAGTGAACTGGAACAACATATTAAACCTGGGCAGATCGTCGCGGATTTAAGAGCGCCTTCTGAGCAAAAAAAACAGCTTAAGAGCGGTGTGGAAAACGTGAAAGGCATCTATATAGAAGGAGTGCTAAGCCAAGAGGACAATGCACTTGCTATTGATAGTCAGCAGATTTCTATGCTCAAGGATATATTCAAGTCACTTGAATTTTTCCCGAGCACTATGGTTTTAAACCAATCGAATTAACCACTTAATGTTTAACTCAACAAGTAAATACAAGGAAACGTTATGAATATTTGTGTAGTCGGAGCAACTGGCGCATTTGGTAGTAAACACCTTGATGCTCTAAAGCAGATTGATGACGTAAAAATCAGCGCTCTAGTAGGTACAGAAGCCGACAAAATGGCTGCGTTAGGTGAGCAATATCCTGATGCGGCGATCTGCCATAACCTAACAGAAGCTCTACAACTTAATACTGTTGATGCTGTCATTCTTGCAACACCAACACAATTACATGCAAGCCAAGCAATAGAGTGTTTAGAAGCAGGTAAACATGTTTTGGTTGAAATACCTATGGCTGACAACGTTGAAGATTCACGTCGCCTAGTTGAAACGCAAAAACGCACAGGGCTTGTCGCAATGGCCGGTCATACACGTCGTTTCAACCCAAGCCATCAATGGATTCATAACAAAATCAAAGCCGGTGAACTGCACATTCAACAAATGGATGTACAAACCTACTTTTTCCGCAGAACCAATACCAACGCTAAAGGCGAGCCAAGAACTTGGACCGACCATCTTCTATGGCATCACGCTTGCCACACAGTAGATCTTTTCCAATACCAAACCGGTGAAGAGTCGAGTCGCTTACAAGCAATGCAAGGCCCTGTTCACCCTGAACTGGGTATCGCGATGGACATGAGTATTGGTATGAAAGTGCCATCGGGTGCGATTTGTACTCTTTCTCTTTCATTTAATAACGATGGTCCATTTGGCACTTTCTTCCGTTACATCTGTGAAGAAGGCACTTATATCGCTCGTTACGACGATCTTTACGACGGCTACGACAAACAAATTGATCTGTCAGGTGTGGATGTATCAAACAACGGTATTGAACTTATTGACCGTGAGTTCATCTCGGCAATTAAAGAGGGACGCGAACCAAATTCTTCAGTCGCACAGTGCTTAGGCGCTATGGAAACACTACATAAATTAGAACAACTATTACAAAACGACTGATAAATAAAATTCATACGCCAGCGTATCCATATAAGGATTGAGCTAGCTCCCCCTAGCTTTCTTCATCTAAGGGCACGCTGGCTATGAATAACAAATTTGCTCTTAGTGCTAATCCAACAAGAGATTAAGCCAATAAGAGATTGAACCAAAAACAGAAACAAAGAGTCAGCCAACCGAAAACCGGTATAACGCCTGTCTAGGTTGTAAAAATACACCAATAACAAAGTATGGATACGAACATGAATAAGATAACTACCCTAACCTACGCTTGCGCACTGGGTGCGATGTTGTCAGCTGGTACTGCTTCAGCTGCTGACGTAACACTTCGTTTTGGTCACTTCTGGCCAGCGGTTTCTGCTGCGCAAAAAGACATCTTCGAAAACTGGGCGAACCAAGTAAAAGAAGATTCTAAAGGTCGCATCAATGTGGAAATTTACGCCAGCGCTATGCTTGCTAAGCCACCAGCGCAATACGATGCAGTAAGTCACCAAATCATTGACGTAACTGCGACAGTACAAGGTTACACAGCTAACCGTTTCCCACTTACTCAAGTTGTTGAACTCCCAGGTGTTGTGAAAAATGCTGCGCAAGGTTCTTGTGTGATTCAAACCCTTTATAACGAAGGTTTGATCTCGTCTGAATACAAAGATACCAAGCCGCTATTCCTGTTCACTCACGGTCCAGGCATGCTGCACACTAAAGGTAAAAAAGTTGAAAAGCCTGAAGATCTAGCAAACCTACGTATTCGCCGTCCAACTTCTGTAGTCGCAAGCTTACTTGAGAAATCAAAAGCACTACCTGTAGGTATGCCTGCACCTGAATCGTACCAATCAATGCAACGTGGCGTGATCGATGGTGTAGCACTTCCATGGGAAGGCGCAACAGTATTCAAACTCAACGAACTTGCTGACAACCACACCGACATCGGTGGTCTTTACTCTCTATCTTTCATCGTGACGATGAACAAAGACGTGTACAACCGTCTGGATTCAGAGCTTAAAGCGGTTATCGACAAAAACTCTGGCATGGAATGGTCAATCAAATCTGGGCAATCTTTCGACCGTCTTGATGAAAAAGGTCGTATGGAAGCTGAGAAAATGGGCGACAACATCGTAACAATCAGTGACGCGCAAATGAAAGCAGACTGGAAACCAATGTTGGATTCAGTGACTCAAGAGTACATCCGCGATCTAGAAGCTAAAGGGTTGCCTGCACAAAAAGTTTACGACCGTGCTCTAGAGCTATCTAGCTCTAGCTGTGCAAACCCTGCTTAAACGATTGATGTTGGGAGTTACCTCATGACTGTACTCAAAAACTTCATCAATCGAATTGCATACGCCATGCACACGTGCAGCGGAGTACTGCTGATTGGAATGATGTTAGTCACTTTAGTAGATGTAGTGACACGTACACTATATGGTTTGAGTGATGGCAGCATAGCCCTCACATTTATAGGTGGTGTAGAACTGATTAAGTATGGCTTGTTGTTTACCGTACTCTTCACTCTACCCCAGTCTGTTGGTGACTCTCAGGTTATCGTTGACCTCTTTACAGAGCAAATGTCTGAGAGAACCAAAGTCTACTTAGAGTCTTTTTATCTACTTGGCTTTGCTCTGTTAGGAGCTGGTATGACTTACCGCTTTTACCTCGCCATTGAAGGCGCAGTTTTAAGCGGAGAAACAACTCAAGATCTGATGATTCCTATGCCTTGGATTTATCGTGTTGTCGTTGTTGCTACCACCGTTCTAACACTTCGTTGTTTGATCATTACTTGGGATCTTATCCAAAATCATCACCACAACACTGAAGAAGGCAAATCACAGAAAGCTTCTTCTCAAGAAAAAACTTCTTCTCAGGAAAAATCCCATCATCAACATAAAGAGGTGTTGTAATGGACGCATCAATGATCGGCTTCATCTGTATTGCAATCATGCTGATTTTGATTGCATTTAGAGCTCCAATTGCTCTTTCAATGGCAGTGACTGGCTTCGTTGGCTTTACTTCAATCGTCGCATTCCAACCTGCGGTTGCGATTTTAGATAGTGCACCTTTCGATGCGCTATCCAACTACAGCTTCAGCCCAATTCCAATGTTTATTCTTATGGGCGTTTTTGCATCCAAAGCGCGTATGTCTCAAGAGCTATTTAATGGCGCGAAAACCATGTTTGGCTCATGGCGCGGTGGTATGGCTTTAGCGGCTGTAACTTCGTGCGGCATTTTCTCTGCGATTTCTGGCTCTTCATTGGCAACAGCAGCAAGTATGTCTCGCGTAGCATTGCCTGAAATGAAAAAGAACGGTTATTCCCCAGCGTTAGCTGCTGGCACACTCGCTGCCGGTGGTACGTTAGGCATTATGATCCCACCTTCAATTGCATTGCTACTTTACGCATTGATTACTGAACAATCCGTTGGTGACATGTTTATCGCTGGCGTAATTCCGGGGTTGCTGGGTTTGGCACTTTACTGTGTGGCGGTTGCTGTAACCGTATGGTTATTCCCTCAGTTAGCGACACCGGGAGAGAAAACCACACTAATGCAAAAGATCGTTGGTTTGAAAGGTCTGCTGCCATTTAGCTTAATTTTCGCATCAATCATCACAGGTATTTACGCTGGTTTCTTTACCCCAACAGAAGCTGCGGCAATTGGCGCGGCACTCACCATGGTTATCGCCTTTGTTCGTGGCATGACTTGGGAAATGTTTAAAGATGCGGTCAATGAAACCCTATCTATCTCAGCAATGATTTTCTTCATGATCATCGGCGCAGAAATCTTTGGTTTCTTCCTATCGGTTTCGCGTATCTCTTACTCGCTAGTCGACTACGTAAACAGCATGAATTTGTCTCCTTATATGGTGCTGTTTGCTGTACTTATGCTGTTCATCCTGTTGGGTTGTGTTATGGACAGTATCGCAATGCTGTTATTGACTGTGCCAGTGGTATTCCCGCTGATTCAAGCAGCAGGTTTCGACCCAATTTGGTTTGGTATCGTCGCCGTTATTACGGTTGAAGTAGGTCTGATTACACCGCCCGTTGGCATGAACGTATTCGTTATTAAATCCTTAGACAAAGAGCTCAACATCGGTGACATCTTCAAAGGCGTTATTCCGTTTGTTATCTCAGACATAGTTCGCCTTGGCTTGTTGATCGGCTTCCCTTCACTGGCTTTAGCACTAATCCCGCATCTATAAATGGAGTTGGACATGAAAACCTTAACTACTAAAGTTGCCATCATCGGTGCAGGTCCTTCCGGTTTATTACTGGGTCAGTTGCTAGCGAAACAAGGGATAGACAACATTATTGTGGAGCGCACCTCTGAAGAACACGTTCTAGGACGCATTCGTGCAGGCATATTAGAGCAAGGCTTTGTTGATCTGCTGCGTGAATCTGGTTGTAGCCAACGCTTAGATGACGAAGGCATTGTTCACCACGGTTTTTACATCAGTGTCGAAGGTCGTAAAACTTACATCGATATTAAAAACCTTACCGACGGTAAAGTGGTGACCTGCTACGGTCAAACCGAAGTAACACGTGACTTAATGCAAGCTCGTAAAGATTCACAACAAATGAGTTTTTACTCCTCGCCAGTAACCAGCATTGATAACCCTGAGCAAGGCAAAGCGACTGTCTATTTTGAACACCAAGGTGAACCTTATCAGATCGAATGTGATTTCGTTGCAGGTTGTGATGGTTTCCATGGAGTGTCTCGTCCAAGCATTCCTACGGAAATACGCACCGAATACGAACGTGTTTATCCGTTCGGCTGGCTAGGATTACTCGCAGACACACCACCTGTCTGTGATGAACTGATTTACTGTAAACATTCACGTGGTTTTGCGCTTGCAAGCCAACGTTCTGAAACTCGCTCACGATACTATCTGCAAGTTCCTAACACCGAAAAGGTAGAAAACTGGAGCGATGAGCAATTCTGGGGAGAGTTAAAACGTCGCTTACCAGAACATGAAGCGCAGAAACTGGTTACAGGACCAAGCCTAGAGAAAAGCATTGCCCCACTTCGCTCTTTTGTATGTGAACCGATGCAGTACAACCAATTGTTCCTTGTCGGCGATTCTGCTCATATTGTACCGCCTACAGGCGCAAAAGGTTTGAACCTTGCAGCTTCAGATGTTGCGGCACTGTATCAAGCTCTAACCGCTTATTATTCGGGTCAACCACGTGAAATATTAAACCAATATTCCGAAGTGTGTCTTCGTCGCATTTGGAACGCAGAGCGTTTTTCATGGTGGATGACGAACATGCTTCATCACTTTGATGGCGACCAAAAGTTCCAACGTGCTTTCGTTGAGAAGATGGCAGATTCCGAGCTTGAGTTTTACTTACAAAATGAAGCGGGAATGAAGCTCATCGCAGAACAATACGTAGGCTTACCCTACGAACAAATAAAACCTGTACCTCAGCCCAACGCATCTATTGATGCAAATATAAAACAAGAAAAAATAAAACAATAAGGACCTTGCTACTAACAAGGAAATAGCAAATATGGCCAAACTTATCGGAGGCATTGGTGCCTCACATTCGCCGACTATCGGCTATGCCAAGGACAATAACAAAGACAACGATCCTGGTTGGAAACCGATTTTTACTGGTTTCCAAGTGGTTCAAGAGTGGGTAGAAAAGCAGAATATTGATGTGTTGTTTATGATCTTTAACGACCATATCACATCGTTCTTTTTTGACCATTACTCGCCTTTTGTACTGGGTGTTGATGATGAATACCGCCCTGCCGATGAAGGTGGTGGCGCTCGTAACTATCCAGCGGTTAAAGGTCACGTTGAACTCTCTCGCCACATTGCACAATCGCTTGTTGCAGATGAATTTGATCTATCAGTGTTCCAGAAAAAGCCTCTTGATCACGGCTGTTTCTCACCACTTTCGATGATTTCGCCTCAAGTAGATGGTTGGAAAGGTCACATCGTCCCGCTGCAAGTCGGTGTACTTCAATTTCCTATTCCTAATGCGAAGCGTTGCTACAAGTTAGGTAAGAGTTTACGTAAAGCGATTGAAAGCTTTCCAGATCCTGATCTACGTGTTGCTGTTGTGGCGACGGGTGGCTTATCACACCAAGTGCACGGTGAACGCTGTGGGTTTAACAACGTCGAATGGGATCAACGCTTCCTTGAGTTGTTGGAACATGCGCCTGAAGAGTTAGTACAAATGCGTTTGGCTGAGTACGCAGAGCTAGGTGGTATGGAAGGCTCGGAAGTCATTATGTGGCTTATCATGCGTGGTGCGCTGTCTGACAAAGTTAAAAATGTTCATAGCTCCACTTACCTTCCTTCAATGACTAACATTGCAACGGTTATCTTTGAAGATTTAGGTACAAACCCTACAGAGAAAGAACTGGAAGCGCATCGCGAGCACATAATTCACGAATTAGAGGGTGTGGAAAAACTAGAAGGTACTTACCCATTTGATCTTGCTCGTGCTCATAGTGCTTACCGTCTAAACGATTTCTTACATCGCTTGATTGAACCGCAGCACAGACAACGTTTCAAGTCAGAACCCCAAGCGCTGTTTGAAGAATACGGTTTGACTACCCAAGAGCAAACTATGCTGACCGAACTGCAGTGGATTGAAATGATTCGCTATGGTGTGAGCTTCTTTATGCTGGAAAAACTTGGTGCGGTTGCTGGTGTTCCAAACCCTCATATTTACGCTTCAATGCGTGGTGAGGATATCGAAACTTTCCAAAAATCTCGTAATGTTTCGATGAACTATTCAGTGTCTGGCGGTAAATAGGATCTGAATAAAACAAAGCGCAGGTCACAATCCACCTGCGCTTTGTGATTCAAGCTAAATTTCAATAGCTTGTCTAATCTTTGAATTTGTTCTTGTGTCAGCATCATATTAACCTTGCACTACAACGTTATATGGCTCCATCAAAAACAAATAGAAAGTGAGTTTTATATGCGCATATTAGTAATTGAGGACGACTCCGTACTAAGTGAAGCGATTACCTACCGAGTAAAGCGCCTTGGGCATGCTGTCGACCTTGCAACGACGGGTTCAAGTGCAGAAACGATGTTGCAACAACAACCTTACGACCTGATTCTGTTAGATTTAAACCTGCCTGATGCCAATGGGGCTACTATTCTAAACCACCTGCGCCAGCGGAAAGTTAACACCCCTGTTTTGGTGGTAACTGCTCGTGATCAAGTCGACGACCGCATTCAACTGCTCGATCTCGGCGCCGATGATTACATTACTAAGCCTTTTGATTTTGGTGAGTTAGAAGCACGCATCCGAGCCTTGTTACGACGCAGCCAAGGACAAGCTCAAGATGTACTTGAATTTGGTAATGTCTGCTTTAACCACAAAAAGTGCGTCATTCGCATTGATGACCAAGAGTTTGAGCTAAAACAACGTGAGTTTAGATTGCTGGAAATCTTTATGGGTCATCCAACTCAGGTGCTCAGCAAAGAAGTGTTAATGGATCACCTCTATAGCTTTGATGAAAACCCTAGCCCTAACGTCATAGAGATTTACGTTGCACGTTTACGTAAACTGTTATGCCAGAGCAATATCCAGATTCGAACCATTCGAGGTTTAGGCTACTTGTTGGAAAAACAGGTGCTAGAAAAGCAACTGCTGGAAAAACAGGATGGCTAAACGCAACACCTCTATTCGCCGCCAACTCTTTGTAATGACGTTTCTTGTTCTAACGCTTATTAATGGAATCGCGATATGGACAGCTACACTTTATGCAAAAAAGGCGGCGAACGTTTCTTATGATCGTTTGATTCACGGTGCCGCATTACAAATCATCGAGAACATAAACTTACTAAATAGCCAGATAGTGGTTGATTTGCCCGTTTCTGCGTTTAAAACATTGGCGTTAGCGCCAAACGATCGTGCCTTCTATGCGGTTACCACCTTAGATGGTCGATTTCTCACTGGTTATAAAGATCTTCCTCAACCCTCTGAATTACCTTCTCCGATTGCCGTACAAAACAGTGCGCTACTTACACCCAAATATTACAACGCAGAATACAAAGGTAATGAGGTTCGCTTCATCACGCTGTCCAAACAGCTAATTGAGGCTGACAACAGTGAAAACGTTCTGGTAACACTAGGACAGACGACTCTTGCCCGAAGTCAGCTTGCGAATGAAATGGGTAGCTTCGTTATACAGTTTCTGATCGTGTTTTTTTGTGTCACCTTCTCATTGTTGATGTTCGGAATTTGGCGCGTTTTACGTCCGCTAAAATCGTTAAAGAAAGCTATCGATTCACGCCACTCAACGGAGCTGACTCCATTGAATACGGATGTTCCGGTTGAAATTCGCCCATTATTGGAAACCATTAACTTCTTTATGTCTCAGCTCAATACCACCTTAGAGCGTCTTAAACGTTTCACGTCAGAAGCTGCACATCAGTTACGGACACCATTAGCGGGTTTAAATCTACAGGCACAAAACGCCTTAGTGGAAAAAGACGAACAAATTAGACAAAAGCAACTGTTAGACATCATTCAAAGTAGCGCATTGCTTTCAGAAACCGTGCATCACTTACTGAATGAAGCATCCGTTACACACAGACTAAGAAGCGAAGCCTTCACCATGATCTCTTTAGACAAGATCACCAAAGATGTGTGTCGAAGCCTAGTCATTTGGGCATTGGAATCCAAAGTTGAAATTGAGTATCTGGGCGAGATTGAAGCGCACATTTTGGGTGATGAAGTGGCACTGACACAAATGCTACGCAACGTAATAGAAAATGCGGTTAAATACAGCCCGCAAGACAGCTTAGTGAAAGTCAGTTTATACAAAGATGAAGGTCGAATTTGTTTGAGTGTGGCAGACCAAGGTATCGGCATTTCCGATGACGATAAACAGCACGTATTTGAGCGTTTTTATCGCAGTAAGCATAATCAAACAGCAGGTACGGGAATCGGTTTGAGTATTGCCAAAGAGGTGGCGAACCACCACCACGCTCTATTCCTGCTTGAAGACAATCAGCCAACGGGCTTGATTATTAAAGTGCTTTTCCCCCAAGCGGAGGAACAAAGCTAATGGGTCATACTTCATTATTTTCTTATGTTTCTCGTGTTTGCCTATCACTAAGTATCGTGGCATCCAGCCTAACGGTTGCATCTGAAAAACACATTCTTAAACCAATTTTGGAGACAGGCCGCTTAGAGACCAGTAATAGAGTCATCAACATCTGGGGTGTAGCAAATTATCCAGCTATCGAACCAGTATTATTGGACTTTCAAAAGCATACCCCCGAGGTTGCCGTTCATTACACAGAGTTCAATACCAATGATCTCTACCAACAAGTATCAAATCTTCACTCGGGTAGCGTTGACGTTCCCGATCTTGTGATGAGCTCTGCGATGGACTTGCAATTTAAGTTGGTTAACGACGGTTATGCCCAGCCCTATGATTCACCGCAAACACTTGCATTGCCTAGTTGGGCTAAGTGGCACAATGAAGTGTTTGGTTTTACTTTCGAACCAATAGTTATCGTCGTCAACACCGATATTTTAGGCAGTGAAGAGTTACCGCGCAGTCGAGAACAATTGCTTTCTTTGATTAGAACTAAAGGGCCATTAGTGGATGGAAAAATTGGTTTAAGTGACATTGAAACCGTAGGACTTGGCTACCTCACTTGGTTTCACGACTCTCAACAATCGCGAACTTATGGTCGATTACTAGAAGCGTTCGGTACGCACCATGCTCAGCTCTACCCGAATAGCTCCAGCATGTTAAATGCGCTGCTCAAGGGTGAAATTTTCATCGCATACAATCTTGTAGGGTCTTACGCTTTTGAATGGTCTGAACAACACCCTTGGATAGAGACGATTATGCCTACCGACTATACGTCCGTCATAATGCGTACCGCTTTTATCTATCGCCATGCTAAGCATCTCGATTTAGCTCGACAATTTTTAGATTACTTATTGTCTGTAGAAGGGCAAAGTCAGTTAGCACAAAACTCTAGCTTAATCCCTTTATCAGAAACTGCAGAAGGTAAAAACAGCCGCGCCATTTTGCAACGTAAACCCCATGGTATTTTCCGCCCAATTCCCTTTGGCTTACCGACGCTTGTACAAACAGATCAAGCCAAGAAACAACTGCTATTGGAAGAGTGGCATAACGCCATGTCAAAACACAGTAATTGAAAGATTAACAACTGATTGCACATGATTGTTCTTCTTTCTTTAGAAGGAACTTATGCAAGGATCACAAAAGCGAGATGTTATGTAAATGTTAAGCCGCCATGAAAGGTTCATGAAAGGTTCAAGCGATATATTGCCTCCATGGTTAGAGCGTTATTTAACCATTAAAAATTATAAAAAGACTATTCCAATAACGAGGCACAAATGAAAAAGAACATCCTACTTGCAACGGCGCTTGCCGCCGCATTGACTTCGACGTTTTCTCTCGCAGCTGATCGTATTTCTATCGGTACCGGTGGTACAGGTGGTCTATTTTACGTGATTGGTGCTGGCGTAGCGGAAACCCTTAACAAACACTTAGACGATACAACTGCTCGTGCAGAAGTGACTGGCGCATCCGTTGAAAACAACCATCGAGTTGCTGCTGGCCAAATGACCCTTGGTCTATCCTCTTCATCGACTCTATTTGAAGCCAAAAATGGTCAAGGTCCTTTTGAAAAGACTGGCGCTTTAGATGTCGCAGCTATTTCATATCTTTACCCTGCGGTTCTTCAAATCGCGACTATTGATAATAACGGCATCAACTCATTTAAAGACCTTGTAGGTAAACGTGTAAGTATGGGGCCTCCAGGAAGTAATGCTGCTGTTATTGCAACTCGATTACTTGAGGAATACGGTGTATACGGCGTTATCATTCCTCGTTTTCTTTCATACACCGAAGGGGTTAAAGCGCTAGTGAATGGTCAGGTAGACGCAACGGTCGTACTTGCTGGTGCGCCAACGTCATCACTTATCGACTTAGATTCTCAGGTAGATATGAAGCTTCTGTCTGCAGATGAAGATAAGGTGAACAACATGATCAAGAAATACCCTTTCTATCAAGTTGCCCAGTTGAAAGAAGGTACTTATCCAGACGTTAAACAACCCGTCACCGTGATCAATGACCCAGCGATTCTGTTCACTAGCGGAAAAGAAGATCAGACTAAGGTTTACAACATTACTAGCGCGATTTTCTCTCATCTAGACGAACTGAGTCAGGTACATCCACAAGCTAAGTCTATTCAGCTAGATACAGCACCGAACACACCTATTGCTTTACACCCTGGTGCGCAAAAGTACTTTGATCAAGCAAAAGCTAACTAGAGGCATTCCTTATGAAGCAGACAACCTTTGCGAGTCTGCTTCTTCCATCTGATTATTTAGGTCGGAAGGAGCAGCTAGTTGTTTCCATTGTATTCAGCGTATTAGCTGTCAGTATCGCTGGTCTTGTGCTGTATGGAGCATATTACGGCGGTATCACAGCTCTGCTTTTACGTTCTTCGTTTTTCTCCCTCGTCGCTTGTGCCGCTATGATGTTCTATGCAGCAAAGCAACGATCATCTCTCGTACGAGGGAGCTTTTATTTGTTGTCGTTGATAGCGTTAATTCCCGGCCCTTATCTGTGGAATACTTATATCGACATCATCATGCGTGGCGCCATGTCTGTACCCGATGATATTTGGGTTTTCTTAGCGCTGGTTTTAGTCGTGTTTGTCTTTGTAAAGCTCGCGGTTGGTTATACGTTAGTGATACTCATGACCACAGCATTTCTCTACGCGCATTTTGGCTATTTGATCCCAGGGCAGTATGGACATGGCGGTTACGATCTTAATCGTCTAACCTCGACGCTGTTACTATCAACCGAAGGTGTTTATGGCGTACCGATGGGCGTCGCTGTTGAATACATCTTCTTGTTTGGTCTGTTTGGCGCCATCTTAACCAAAATCGGCACTGGTGAAGTATTCGTGGATATTGCACGTGGCTTAACGGGTCGCGTGCAAGGTGGACCAGGTCTGTCTGCCGCACTTTCCAGTGCTTTACTTGGCTCATTAAACGGAAGCGCCGTTGCTAACGTTGTTACCACAGGTACTTTCACAATTCCTTTGATGAAACGTGTCGGCTACAGTCCAAAGCTCGCAGGAGCGATAGAAGCCGCTGCCTCTTCTGCTGGTCAAATCATGCCACCTGTTATGGGCGCTGCTGCTTTCCTTATGGCAGAAATGATCGGTATTCCGTATGCGGAAGTGGCGTTAGCGGCATTAGTACCAGCGCTACTCTATATTCTGGCATTAATGGTCTCCGTGCGTTTAGAAGCAGGTCGTCTTAATCTCCAACCGGACACGGAAGCGGGTTGGGAGCTGCTTAAAGCCACATTAAAATCTAAAAGCTATTTGTTGCTGCCTCTGTTCGCCTTAGTAGGATTGATGATTGCAGGTAAATCGCCAACACAAGCTGCGGTTATTGGTATAGTGGTTGGCCTTGCGATTAGTCCTTGGAAAAAAGCGACTCGTGTTAACTGGATTGATTTAATTGAATCTTGCAAAGAGACACTGACAAACACGCTACCGATCGTTGCTGCGGTTGCTTCAGCTGGTATCGTGATTGGCATTCTCAACCTAACGGGTATGGGATTAATGGTGTCGGGTTTGATCATTGAAGTCGGTGACGGAAACCTATGGAGTGTTCTGCTACTAACTGCCCTAGCCTCATTCATATTAGGGATGGGATTGCCAACGTCAGCAGCGTATTTGTTACTTGCAGTGTTGGTTGCTCCGGCGATGACGCAGCTAGGAATGGAAACACTCTCTGCACACATGTTCATCTTCTACTTTGGCTTAGTTTCGGCAATCACACCGCCTGTAGCACTAGCAGCTTATGCAGCAGCCACTATTTCTGGAGCTTCTGCAAATGAAACTGCTATCGAGTCGATGCGATTGGGTTTTGTTAAGTTACTGGTGCCGTTCCTGTTCGTCACCATGCCGGGAATTCTGTTGATAGGTGATTCACTGAGTATCTTTATCGCAATTACCCTCGCGTCACTAGCAACAGTTTCTATGAGCATTGGTTTCTCTGGTTGGTTGGGTATTCCATTAACTTGGGCAAAACGATTCGGCTTTGTTATTGCAGCAGTGCTGATTGCATGGCCAGAAGCGGCCAGCAATTTCGATACTCATATCGTTGTCCTCCGCCTGACAGGTTTAGCTATATTTATCGCACTTAGCTTTGTGCTAAGTCCGCTTTGCAAGAGATGCAAAACCCAAACAGCTTAAACAAGATTACAGAGATAAGTAAAAGGCACCCTAAGGTGCCTTTTTGATTAATGGTGATTTAAATTTTACTTCAAGCTCAAATATCAGTTGCTTAACCTGTTGTCAGAACTTGCTTTTTAACGTGTTAAACGAGCCAACATTCGATTTGCTTTACTGATGAAACTTTTCGCGGCTTTTTCAGGAGTTGATTCACCGTAGTCAATCGCTTGAAGTTCTTCACTGAAAATATCGATTAACTGCGCATTGTCGGTGTACGGCGTTGAGGCGATTATTTGAGGTAAAGATAGTGCTTGCTGGTAACCAGCAAACGCTAAATTAGATTCGTCTAGTGTGCCTTCACTCTTAAGTACTTTCATACCTGAGCTGCTCAACGGTATACCACGAGTTAATCCCAATGCTTTGATACCATCCGTGTCGTTAAGCAGGAAGTTTATTAGTTTAGCCGCTTCTGCAGGATGCTTGGAATTTCTCCCCACTGAAAACATCATTGACGGACGAGATAGCAGACCTGCGTCTTTAGCACCTTTAGCCATCGGGTAAGGAGCTAGGTCTAAAGTTAGATTGTCTGTATATTTTGTGATAGCGGAATCCCACATATATACGCCTCCAAACTCGCCACTGAGCCATGGGCGCATTTCGTACAAATTCGCTTTACCATAAGAAGCAAACTCTTTAGTCGATGGGAATACATGATTATTCACTTGCTGTACATACAGTTTGAAGAAACTGGTCATCTCTTCAGGAGTGAAGTTAATTTTTCCATCTGTCGACAATATGTCTTTGTTCATGGTTTGAATCATGTATGAACGATTCATCGCAAACACGTCATGCGCTTCCAAAACAATTGGGAAATATTTGTCACCGAGTTTCGATTGGAAAGCTTTACCCGCAGCCATGAGTTCATCCCAGTTATTGGGATAAGCTACTCCTGCCTTCGTCCAAGTGTCGTGATTGTAAAAGAAAACGCGTGAAGTCATGCTAACCGGAATACCGTTTAACTTATCGCCAAACGTTACTGTGTTTAACGCCGCTGGTGCAAAGTTTTCTAAAGCGATTTCAGGTTTGACCTTTTTAAGATCATAAAAACCATTACCGTCTTTAGAAAAGATTGGCATCCAGTTTAAATTTGTTTGCATAACATCTGGTTCAGTGTTTCCCGCAATCTGTGTTGTTAAGCGAGTCAATGCCCCATCCCATCCAGTGTATTCAGCTTTTACTTTTATATCAGGATGCGCAACTTCAAATCGCTCAATAGCTGCATTCGTTGCTTGATGTCGTTCGTTCCCTCCCCACCAAGACATTCGCAGTTCAATCTCTGCAAACGCACTCGCAGATATAATGGCTAATGTTAATGACGTAACGGTCGTTACCAATTTAGTTTTCATGAACTCGTCCTTATTTCCATTACACAATTATTTCACGTACATTTACCACATTAATATTGCCTATAATTAATACAGAAAATATTAATATCTTTTATTAAAAACAACTATCACTTGACTATATAAATATCACTATCTTTATTCCAAACATCACTATCAGAGTTTTTTCGGATTACCTTTAATTTATTAACCTCAAATCCAGTAACACCAACGGAATAAATAGCCGGAATACCATTTTCATATCTTTCCACACCAAAAGGTTTTGTTGTTTCAGGATTAATTTTATAGCTATTATCTAATCCCATCCCTGTGGGTGTATCTGGATTACACGGTGGACGAATATCGTAATAACCATAATCGTCATGATCTGTGTGAATTTGCGTTAATGTTATCCCATTAAATTCGATACCTGACACCGCATGTTCAATTTCACTGTAAAGACTAATCGCCCCATGGCATTCACCAGAAATATTTGAGAAAGTAATATTTTCAATATTCCCCGGTCTAATTGCAGGATCTCGATATCTTACACTGATACCAATTGGCTCAGCTTTTCCCCAATGATGAGGTACACACAAACGGCTTTCGAAAATAATGTTTGAAAACATCATTTGACGTAAATTTCCACCGTCTCTAGATACCAGTGCAATTGCACGATTCGAATCAAATATGGAAATGTTGCTGACAAGTACACTTTCTACATTGCCGAACGTTTCCGTTCCCACTTTAATTGCAGCCCCACGAGAACGGATTACGCAGTTGGTTACTGTCACATGCTTAGTGTCCTGACATCCTTGCACCTTCTTTCTGGTGGTTTTAATGCAAACGCCATCATCAGCCGCGCTAAGGAAACAGTTCGCTATCCGTACATACTGACAACTATCAATATCAATAGAATCTGTGTTGGGTAGGTATAGGTGATTGTTTACTTTAACGTTGTCTATAGCAACGTTGCTACAACACACTAAGTGTATAGTCCACATCGGAGAACGCTGGATAGTGAAGTCATTAAGTGTGACGTTGTCACACCCCTCCAACACAAGCATCCTTGGGCGCTCAACTTTAGGCATATGATAGCCAGCGTCATCAGCATGTTGAGAGAACCATTTTGAATCTTGACCTTCTATCAAGCCATTACCACAGATCTTGATGTTACTTTTCCCCTTAGCATACAGAAGAGCCCGATAAGAAAGTTCAGCCATAGACTGTGTAGTGATGTGGTAATAGTCTTCAATGTTTTCGCTTGCAACAATCTCAGCGCCAGCCTCTAAACTCAGCACTAGATTGGAAGGCAAACTGAGACTTGCACATAAGTATCGACCTGCAGGGATTCTTAACTCTCCGCCTCCAGCAGATTGAATGGCATCAAGTTGTTTCTGTATTTGTTCCGTGACTAAGTTTTCTGCAGAACGACATATTTCTGGGTCATCTAGATATATAAACATTTATTTTCTTACCTTAATAGCTATAATCAAAATCACGATATTCTTTATGTGCTTATAAAAATGAAAAAAGTGCCAAATTTTTTGATGGAATTAAATACTCAATTCATATGGGATTGGAATTGGTTTACCAATTGCGTGTCCCACGCAGAACAATTTGGTTACACAGGCATAATTATTCACCAGCAAGAACTACTCTCTATTATTGTTTCTCCATCAAAAACTTCTGTTCATGCGCATAACGAGAATTTAATTCATCAGAGAAACCACGCACTTCAATATTTAAAAAGAATTTCCGAATATCTATCGAATAGAAAACTCTCATTTTGGCTTCAAGGTGAAGCAACCCCACAAGATGATATAGTCAATCGAAAATTTCCTGAATTTAATTCAGACAACCCTTTTAATGATAATTTTTGGACAGAGTTTTATTCATCGTTCCTAAATTCTATCTTTAATTATGTACCCAAATTTGATGGCATAATTCTGAGTTTAACTATGCCCGACTTTCAGCCTGATAATTGGCATGACTCGTTGCATCAAATGTGGCAGCAGCTGCGTCAGCAAGGAAAAAAGCTCGTACTGCGAGATTTTATCGACACCGGTTGGCCAAGACGCCAACTTCCTTTAATTCTTTCTAAACTACCAAACGATGTCAGAGCATCTTTCAAACCAACAGAGTTAGATTTCCATCCTGGGTTCGCAAACCATCCACACATTGATATGGTGCCAAATAACAAGAAATGGCTCGAATATGATTTGTGGGGCACAGGATACGGTTGGTCATTTCTCCCTTGTTACTTATCCGATGAGATCCAACAGCGTATTAACTGGGCAATGAGTCTTGAAGGTGAAGGCATAGAAGCCATTACAACCCGAGTGTGTTGGCAATGGATGCCCAGCAGAACAACCTTTGACTCTATAAACCTTATTAATCTGATTGGATTAAGCCTCTTTCACTCTGGTGAAGAAAACCTAAATACACAACTGGAGACCGATTGGCTCAAAATGTCCGGTGTGCATTTTCAATCTTCAATTGATAAACAACTTTTCTTCAATTCTATTCGCTCAAGTCACTCTTGGTTTATGAGTACTCCTAACATTCTTGGGCGTCGTTTACATTATCAAAGTCAGATTCCTCAAAGCCTTGCTCACGCCCGTCAATTAATGCACATGGATACTCGTAGTGCCAGATGGCAACTCTCTTTTGAGCCATTTTTGCCAGCAGACGACAAAGCGACTGGGCAGAAACAACGAGAACTTGTCTCTCTAGAGAAGGAAAATGCATCCTTCATTGCTCACTCTGAACTGCATCGTTTAATAGCTATGAAACCGACTGTCTTTGATCCTCATGGCTATTTCGAACAAGCTTTGGATGCTTGGAAAATTGCCAACATCTATAGCGAAATGTTCACTGCGGTATCACTCTCAACGACAGAAGCTATCTGGAAAGAGCAGTATGAATCTACCAATGGTAGTACCTTCAATCAGCAGCTTAAATCGCAAAATGAACTTCTAATACTCGCTGACAAATTAGATCATTTCTGCCAATCACGTAATGCACCGACTGAATTGACTTTACCTTTATTGCTCAGCGCAGAACGACTAGCCGACTTTGCCTATTCACTCACCATCAGTCCGTGATTAATAAGTTATCTCACCACATTCTTTTTTGCATAATCAACATTGAGTAATTTGGTCGGAAAAAAATAACGAACCACTACGAATGTGACTTCGGGCAAAGATTATGAAAGTTTCGTGTTACTGACATCACAGTCACAACTAAAAAAAATGTGAGTTAAGTAACCTTCATAGAGAAAGCCGTCTCTATTCGATCGATTTACTATCCTAAATGTAAAAATACGTAAGATTGATGTATCAAGATATTTGATGCAGTTAAATTATGAACTGGAAAATATATGAACAGTAATTCAACGTCATAGCTTGTAGTGCAGCACACTCCATGCCTGATAGAGGACTTTATGAAACCAATTCACGCGCTCACCTTTTCACTTATTGCCGCATCTCTCTTTTTAACTGGTTGCGAATCTAAAGCCCCTGAAACAACAGGTGCAGAGTATGTAGCACTCTATGAAGAGGCTAACGCACTTGGTAAGGATACCGAAGCACTCTACTACCTTAAAAAGGCGGCTGAAACGGGAGATGCAACAGCGGAGTCTCGTCTTGGAGACGCTTATTTGCATCAGCGTTACGGTCTGAACAACCCAACATTAGGCTTTACCTATGTGCAAAGCGCAGCGGAAAAAGGCGAAGCCAGAGCCATGACCAATTTAGGGATTCTTTATCTAAATGGTGAAGTAGTTGAACAAAACTACCCCCTCGCTTATCAGTGGTTCGAAAAAGCACAAGCCAATGGTGATATGAAAGCTCCACGCTATTTAGGGCTCATTTATGAAAAGGGATTGGGCAAAACTCCAGACTATGTAAAAGCATCTACCTTTTATAAAGCCGCTGCAGATAAAGGTGACATTACCTCTCAATACAATCTGGCTCATCTTTATGAAGCTGGCTTAGGTGTGGACCAGAGCTGGACTAAGGCGATAGATCTTTATGAACAATCAGCTGCTCGAGGAGATATCATCAGCATGCCAGCAATGGTTGCACTCGGTAAGATCTACGAAAGCGGGACTGGCGTTGAAAAAGATGTTGAGCAAGCATTAGTTTGGTACAACAAAGCCGCTAATCTTGGCGACCAAGAAGCCAAAATTAAAGTAGGTCAGTATCAATACCCCAATAACCCTTACATAATGAATGTAAATACACTCGTTAAGGTAATTGGCGATGGCCAAAAAGTTGCGGGGGTGGCTATTGAGTACACCTCTAATATCGATTCAAGTTCACTTCAATTAAGTGATTTTCATGTGAGTGGTAGAGAGATCACATCCGTATATCTCAGCAATCAAGTCGTTTTAGGTCACCCTATGGATAGCGGTTCATTCGTGATTGTTGAGCTAAAAACAGACATTGATCCTGCTAGTAGCCAGATGGGTGGTGGTCCTCAAGATCAAGCGAAAGGCAGCGGGAGTTCTAATCAAGGACCGGGACCAGGCGGACCGAAAATGGGACAAATTTCAGATAAGCCAGCTGAAGCCGTGATTCTAACTAGCAGTATCTCTCAGGTAGGTGATGTTTCACTGACAGATGGAACGCTGGTGAAATCAACTAAAGAGGTTCTCAATAGTAATCACACTCTTAATCCTGACATTGCAGATTTTCAACAATTGACCTTTCACGATAGTCAGTTCAACAAAGATCTGATGTACAACTTGTTCGTTCCCAAAAATTACGATCCGAAGAAGTCTTATCCTTTAGTGCTATTCATGCACGATGCGGGAGTGGTCAGCAATAATCCGATTGAAACCCTAACGCAAGGATTAGGTGCAGTTGTCTGGGCTTCAGATAAAGACCAAACGCTGAATGAGAGTTTTGTACTTGCGCCGCAATATACCTCTGTAATGACAGACGATACGGGCGCGGTATCTGATGACATGGATATCACTGTTAATTTGATTAAAGACCTAGTGACCAAATATTCCATCGACACGAATCGACTATATAACACAGGGCAATCGATGGGAGGAATGATATCCATTGCTATGGATATCAAATACCCAGACTTATTTGCTGCATCTTTGCTTGTCGCGTGTCAATGGAATCCTGACTTAGTTGCACCGCTCGCAAACAAACCGCTTTGGATCATCGTGTCCCAAGGCGATACAAAAGCGAATCCAGGAATGGACGCGATTACCAGTGTGCTTGCGCAGAATGGAGCAACAATAGCTAAGGCTTCATGGAACGCTGAAGCTGAGCCTAGCGAACTGGCAAACGATGTGGAGCAGATGCTAAGCAAAAATGCATCGGTCAATTATTCCGTCTTCGATGGAGGTAGCCACACTTATACTTGGCAATACGCCTATTCGATTGAAGGTGTACGCGAATGGTTGTTCAAACAACATAAATAGCGTGCAACATATTGAGATTTAAAATGGCTAAATTTTTCTGTGTCATCATCAAGTTACTGACTGGGGTGTTTATTTCAGCGGCGCTCACTCTGCTGCTGATTATGTTCACGCCCAGTATATTTAACAAAGCTCTCGGTCTATGGATTGAAACGTTACCGAGCTTTAAATATGTCAGTTATCAAGTTACCTCCAAACAGGAATTGGCGGACCGTTTTGGTCTAGAAACAAAAGATGATGACGTTGCTCTATTTAGTCAGCTACAAGACTCATTGCCTGATACCAAAGATAAAAGTTCGCCGTTTTTTAGATTTTTAACCGTACACGCATACCCTACTCCCTGTAGTTTCACGCTGATTGGTATCCACCGTACGATTGATGTCACATGGCAAATTGAAGGACTTAGATGTAAAGGCAAAGAAGCGTGTGAGCTAGCAAAAACTCAGCAAATCTGCCCAGACAAAAAGAAGCATGACAAATGAAGGAGAAAATTAAACTGTTATGCTGGTTAACTTCCGCAATATTAGCGATCTACGGGATGCAGCAAATCTATAGCACCTATAGCTTAGGAGACATGCAGCATATGATTAGCCTGTATTTTGTCCCAATATTAAGTTGCTATATTGTTCTCATCTCTATTCGTGGGATTCTCTTTATACCGACTATGCCGGTCATACTCTTGATGGCAAGTGCCTTAGATAATGTTTTGATGTTAGTCGTTACACTAACCGCAACTTGCTTTTCAAGTTACCTAGTATGTATCGCGGTCGACTATATGGGGTTTAAGTCTCGGATTGCAAACATGTCATCTAAATCTGTTAGGAAAGCACAAAGTTGGGTGCAGAATTATGGCATTGTTGCGATTGCTGGTTGGGCTTTTTTCCCATTTGTGTTTACTGAAATCATCGTTTATTTAGCAAGGATTGCCGGAATATCCAAGCAGCAGATCATTCTATCCGTTGCTCTCGGAGAGGGATTAATGTTATGTATTTTAGTTTACATTACCGATTGGTTTATTAATCTTACAGCATAATCATAAAATACAACTCGAGCCAATATATAAACTAAAGAATTAAAATATGAATACATTTGTAAATTAACAATTGGCTGATGTAAATATATGTAATTATAATTAACCCACAAAAAAATAACCTTTATATTTATAGTGTTTATTATATTAACGAGGTTAGGTATATGTTTAAACCAACACAAAAATCATGGCTAAGTCCCTTTTTGATGATCACTTATATTGCAACATCAATCACAGGTGTATTGATGTTATTTCACATAAAATTCCCAGGTTTATATCCCGTACATGAGTGGGTTGGCCTTGCATTTGTGATTGCTGGCATCATCCATATCGTTTTAAATTGGAAAATGTTTGCTTCCTATTTTAGTAAACTCAATTTAAGAGCAAATGCTACCTATGGTACTGTTATCGCATTGGTTCTCGTGGTCGTTATTGCTTTTGCAATTCCTTCGAATGGACACGGTGATCACAGTAAATATCATGCGAATGCAGGCAACACTTCACAATCGCTAGCCATTTCAAAACAATCTTAAACAAAAAAGCTAGTAGAATCTCTTATCTACTAGCTTTTCTTTAACATTCACAATCACTCAACAACCTGCATTAACTGCAATTTTCGCTGATATTCGTCCGTTACTTTCTGAACTTTTTGCTCATATTTTTCTTTGGCTCGAGCAACTTTGTCCGCTTTCCCTTCTGCTTTGGCCTCCGCTAAGTCATCTTCATACTCATCTAACGCGTCATCCAAATCTTCTTTATATTCTTCTCTAAGCTCTTTTAAATCAGCTTGATATTCAGCAGAAGTCAAATTTGGATTTTGTGCACAACTGTCTTTCACATGTACTAAAGAATTTTGCAAACCTAATATTTTAGAAACATCTCCATATTCTTTTGCTTTTTCTAACTCGGATTCTTTTTCACATATTTTACGTTCACATCCGGTTAATACAGAACAACTGGATGCTGATTGTGCCGCAATCGTTGTCCCTGATAATAATAGTCCTGCCATCATGCATGTTAATATCCTTGGACTTAAAGTTATTTTTTTCTTCACTTTGTATCTCCTATTCATATCTCATTTATAAATATATATATGAAGACAATAGTAATGGTTAGAGCTACTCTAAGGTCAATTCAGCAAGCTTAAATTTACTTTTATTTACATCCAAATAGATTGCTTAAATTTAATTAATAGCGTTGTTTTAATTTGATTGACATTAGAGTTACTCCAACCTTTAGACTACATTGAACTATGAATTATTGAATCACATAAGGACACATTCAATGAATGGTCAATTCTTTATATCGTTAATAGCCTTTGTCGCTTTGCTTTCCGGCTGCGCACACGATGAAGCAACTCACACAAACAACAAACCACTAGATGTTGCTTCTTCACTAAACATCGTTCTCCCCGTAAAAAATTGTAGTGACCTTTTAAGTACAGACCTTACCACTATCGGCGGTACAGGGAGCAAAGTAACCAAAGCGGATATCATTATGGATTCAAGCGGTTCATCGTGCGTAATTGAAGGTCTATTAGCTCCAGAAATTGGTTTTAAAGTTCAACTGCCACTTGAGTCATGGACACAGCGATACATGCAACTAGGCTGTGGTGGTCTTTGCGGCCGTGTCGGTTTGATGGTGAGCGCGGCTGATAGCTGCCTTGCAGTGAAAAACAATAACTTTGTTCTGGCATCTACCGATATGGGTCACCAAGGTGGAAGCGGCGATTTTGGTGAAGATCCCCAGAAACGAATTGATTTTGCCTATAGATCCATGCACTTAACGTCTGTTGCAGCAAAATCTCTGATTAAAGAATTTTACGGGCAGGCGCCTCGCTATTCTTACTTTAATGGTTGCTCTGACGGTGGACGCGAAGCACTTATGGAAGCGCAGAGATTCCCAGACGACTTCGATGGTGTTATTGCTGGCGCGCCTGCTATGAATTTCTCAGTACAAAATTCCTTTCATCATGGTTGGCTAGCTTTGTCGAACTTAGATGAAAATGGCAACGCTATAGTACACGCAGATAAGCTCCCAATGCTGCATAAAGCGGTACTAGATTCATGTGATACGTTGGATGGTTTAAAAGATGACTTAATTCAAGACCCACGAGCTTGTAACTTTGACCCTAGTGTACTTCTTTGTAAACAAGGACAAGAGACTTCGACATGCCTAACAACACTCGAAGTACAAGCTGTTACTAATATATATAACGGTCCTCATGATAAACAGACTGGGCTCGCTTTAGCCCTCGGCGCTCCTATGCGCGGTTCAGAGCTGTCATGGCCCGGAGTGTTCGTTCCTATGCAAGGAAAAGAAGATATTTTTAGTAAACGTGTTGCAGAAGAAGCATTAAGCGGCGTTATTTACCAAGAAAACCCAGAGAATTTTAAACTTACCGGTTTGAAATTTACTGAAGCTGAATTTGAAAAAGTGAGCGCTTTATATGGCCTGTACAGCGCGGTAAATCCTGATCTTGCTACCTTTAGGTCTCAAGGCGGTAAGCTGATTTTATGGCATGGTTGGTCAGACCCACACATCTCACCAATCAATAGTATCGCTTACTATGAAGCTGTACAGAATCAAATGGGTAAAGATGAAACTGAGAGCTTTATGCGATTCTATCTATTTCCAGGTATGTACCACTGTTTCGGTGGTGATGGCCCCTATCAATTTGATTTGGTAACACAAATGATGCGATGGGTTGAGCAAGGCATATCTCCTTATGAGATCATTGCAAAGCAAAGTAGCCAACCTGAAACCTTCAACGGCGCAGGAGCACCAGAAGAAAACGTAGATAAACCAGCTAAGGCTGTACAAAATACGCCTTCATTAGATCGTTCAAGACCGGTTTACCCATATCCATATGTGGCAAGTTATAAAGGTATAGGTTCGATCAATGAAGCGGAACAATTTGAAGCTAAATTAGGCAGTACAGGTCCAGAGCGCTATATCTGGGCAGGGGAGAAATTCTATCAACCCAACCAACAGTTAAAATGCCAAGTTGATAATAACCAGTTGAAATGTTCAGCTTGGAATCAAATGTAGTAGTATAAGTACCCTGTTAAACAGGGCACTTTAACACTAGAGATAACTATGGAGCATACTCTTGCAACGAACCTACACCATTAAAGAGTTTGAAAAAGTCACAGGCGTCAGTGCACATACATTGAGGTACTTTGATAAAGTGGGGTTACTCAGCCCTGCTCGACTAGATAATGGCTATCGCACCTACTCCTTAAAGCAAGTATCCATTGCAGAATTTATTACCCTGCTACAACAGGCCATGTTCAGTAATGCTGAGATAAAGGAAATATTAAGTAACTACAACTCTCAACAAACCATTGAAAGTCTTAAAGTTAACCAAAAGAAACTGCGTGATGAAATCATCAATTTACGTAGAGCGCATGGTTTTATAAGTGAACACATTGCTTATCTAGAACAACTCAGCTCCGTTCGTGACAAACTTAGCATACCATTTATTGAACAAACAAAATCAAGAACTGTTGGCTTAGTACAACCTGATCTAGTAAGAGATATTGTCGATTTCTTTGACACTGTCGATGAAATTATTCTAGAACCTACATGGCCACACTTTTTCACTCACGGCATGCTTGTCGATACACGTAAAGTAACCGAAGCAGGCTATCCGCTGGAAACGATGTACGTCGAAAACAGCAAAGTCGCTAAAGTACACTCACATACAATACCTGCTGGTCGTTATCTCTGTATGTATTGTGACCAGAGTATGGAAGACAATCCACACGCTATAGAGTTGATACGACACGCACAGCAAACTGGATTTCATTACGAGCCGTTTTTATACATCGAGAAAGTCAGCGGCCCTGTGATTGAAAAAAGAAAAGAAGATTTCTTAGTCAAGCTTATGCTAAAAGAAAAATAGCATTCGTTCGGGCCACTAGCTCATACCCGCTAGTGGCTTATATATTCATAACTGACCGCTATTCCCAGACATCAAGCCTTTCATCTCGGAAAAAGAATTCCTTATCCTTTTCGCCAATTTCTCTAATCACTTTACATGGCACGCCAAAAGCAACACTGTTTTCTGGAATGTCTTTGGTAACCACGCTACCTGCTCCAATTACACAGTTATCGCCAATAGTAACGCCCGGCATTATTTGCGCACCAGAACCAATCCAAACATTGTTTCCTATATGTACAGATCGGTTATACACATAATTGTTCTTACGTAGGATTGGCAAAATTGGATGACCAGATGTCGATATCACCACGTTTGGCGCAATCATGCAGTCGTCCCCAATATAGATATCCGCATCATCTACAAAGGTAACGTTTGAATTGCAATAAACCCCTTTTCCTAAATGCACATTTTTACAGCCCCAGTTAGCATTCAACGGAGCTTCTACATGTGTTCCTTCACCAATTTCAGCAAACATTTCTTTTAGAAGAGTCTCTCTTCTTGCAAAGTCGGTCGGACGAGAGTGGTTAAAGTCATAAAGCTTTTCTTGGTAAAGAAATTGATTGTCTTGAAGTTCTGGATCATCGTATCTATAAACCAGCCCTTTTTCCTTTCGTTGTTTATTGTCCATGGGAATTCCATTGATAGATTGCAAGTTTGACGTCAGTCTGTAAGCAAATTAATCGGATTAAAGTTAACTAAGTCAACAGTTTTACCCACCATTATCGATAAGTAATGTTTCGTTTAATCAGCCTTTTGCTTTACTTCACATATTTGTTTATTAGCTCATTGACCTTAGAGTATCTCTAACCCTTATGGTTTGCACTCCAATAGCTCGATAACTATTCCAAAGGCTGTGAAACATGAAGACTATAAAAAGAATAAGTACCTCCCTCGCATCGGTTGCCCTAGCTGTGGCCGCCGTTCCTAACGTTATGGCAGATGTCAAAATGCCTAGTGATTGGAACGGACCTAAAGTTATGGGACCACCACAAGGTGCTAATGCTTGTGGTGAAGCGCCTGATATCACCCGAATTACACATAAATACCTTGATGTCGCATACGCGAACATTTCCGATGCTCAGAAAATGGACATCTTTCTTCCGGAAGAATGGAAACCGCAATACCCTGTTATTATCAATGTTCATGGTGGCGCATTCTTTGGCTGTGACAAGATGGACAACCAATTAGTACCAGCTCTGTATGGCTTAGGAAAAGGCTATGCTGTGGCAAATATTAACTACCGACTAAGTCCAGAATCTAAATGGCCTGCTCAGATCAACGATGTTAAAGCCGCGATTAAGTTTGTACGTGCAAATGCGAAAAAATTCAGTTTTGATCCTAACAAAATTATCCTAATGGGTGGTTCAGCCGGTGGTCATCTCGTTGCACTTGCTGGTGTTTCTGGCGATGTTAAAGAGTTAGAAGATCCAAATTTGGGCTACACGGATATATCGACAAAAGTTCAGGCCGTAGTCGCTTGGTATTCTCCGATCAACTTCAAAACTACGGATAAGCAGTGGGAACAAATTGGCATTAAAGGTCAATTGCATGAACCTCTAGATTCATTTGAATCATTCTTGCTTCGTGAAGAGCTAGGTAAAGCTTCAGAGGCAACTTTAAAAACCTTAAATCCTGAAAACTACATTACCAGCGACGCACCACCTTTCTTACTTCAACACGGATATAAAGATGAGGTGATCCCTCGCCTGCAAAGTCAGGAGTTTGCCGTCAAACTTGCTGAGGCAATTGGCAGTGACAATGTTGAATACAACTTGTTGATGAGCTCAAACCATGCCGAAGACAAGTACTTTCATACTGAAAACAACTTAGAACGCAATTATGAGTTTTTAAAGCGACACATTAAATAAACCAAATAAAGTGTTCTGACTGAGGCAGTAATGATTTCCCCCAAATCTACTGCAATGGTCAGAACATTTTTCAATCCTCACACCTTCTCATAACTTAATGTTTGATTGCATTTTTTCCATTTTTTACTCAATTCATCTAAATTAATTTAAAATTTTATTGGTTCATATGGTTGATTGGTTCATTTCTTAGATCTATTATGAACCATAACTTAAAATGAACCAATAAACAAAAAGGAGTCTTTATGACTACAACTTATGGATACATCCGTATCTCTCCAAAAATTAATGATATAGATAGTCGAATAGAAGCGTTTTCCAAATGCAATGACAGTATCCAATTAATTACGGAAACAAAAATCCGTGGTGGCGTACCACTAGCAGACAGACCTGCATTTTCTGAATTGGATAAAAAACTAAAACAAGGTGATCAGCTCATTGTGTGGTGGATTGATGAATTGGGTAAAGAGTTTGCAACTTGCGTTAACAACGTAAAATCACTCATTGATCGTGGCATAACCATAAAAACCATCGTTCAAGATTTAGAATTCAAACTCAACGACCAAATCACAGATGCTCTCGTAAAAATGATGCAAGGGTTTTCAGAATCTGAAAAACATCGTCGACTTTTCGCAGCTGAGTTGGGGCGCCGCTCATTGAGAGGAGATGAAGACAATTGGAAAGCAAAATTTCGTGGACGCCAACGAGATGAAGGCAAACATCAGGAAATCGCTCAAGCTCTATTTGAAGGTAAAACACTTCAAGCCGTAGCTGAAGAAACTGGCGCAAGTATGTCTACAGTAAAACGGGTTAAAGCGAAAATTAAAGATAACGATGAACTGGGTCATCTTAGAGGTAAAGGCCGTGGACATGGCGGACGAGGGAGAACTGGGCACGAATCGACAGATAACGGAGAAAGACGTTTCGGTCGACATAGAGGCATTGGTCGCGGCCGTCCTGATAATCAAGAAACCAAAAACGACTAAACTTTAAAACTCAATAGCTCTTCAAAACCTGAACTGTAGAAAGAAAAAAAGCGTCCTGTCTAGACGCTATAAAAAGTGCAAGAAGAGTTAAGCAATAGGTAAACATAATCTGTTTTAACGCTAGGAATGATAAGTACTCAGTCTTACAGAAAGATGAAAGGATGATGTAACTTTGATGAAGCATAAATTATCCTAGCGTTTGATTCCACGCAAATATACCTATTTCCATCGGCACTCTCCACGTGAACAAAAATGTTTAGCTCGGTTTCTAATTTTTAGGCACAATCGTTCCATAACGCCCACATTCACTGTTAATAAAACCAAGGCGTAACACGTACTTCCCTAGAATAAAACTAAACAATTTGAGTACCGATTTATGCAAATAAGAAACAACACCTTTCAGCTTGAAACGGTAGAACAGCCAACTATTTTCCATGATGTAAAAACAACTCTTCTAAGTGATGAAACCATTCAGTCTCGCGCTAAAAAGTTAACCGAGCTGATGAAAGCTAAATCTTTGGATGTATTGGTAATATATGCAGACAAAGAACACGGCAGCAACTTCGAGTACTTGAGCGGATTCATTCCTCGTTTTGAAGAAGCGCTAATGATTTTAAAGCATACTGGCGAAATCACTTACATCATGGGCAATGAAAACCTCAAGCTTGTTCCTCATGCACGACTTTCAGGTAAGTGTCTTCATGCACCCGTATTCTCCTTACCTAATCAACCGATGGATGGAGATGCACCACTTTCTGAAACACTTGTAGCAGCAGGCATTCAACCAAATCATAACGTTGGAATAGTTGGCTGGAAGCTTTTTACTGGGACACATATTTCAAAACAAACCCAGTTCGACATTCCGTATTTTGTGGTTGAAGCAGTCAAAGAGATAGTTCCAAACACGCAAATCTTCAACGCCACACACCTTTATATTGCGCCGGGCATTGGCGCCAGAACGATAAATAACGCCAACGAAATTGCTCATTACGAATATGGAGCTAACCTTGCTTCAAGCGCAGTACTCACGGCTCTTAACGCTATCGAACTCGGTAAAAGCGAAAAAGAGATTGGATCTTTGCTTTCTTTAAGCGGTCAGCCTAACAGCGTGATCCAAATAGCCGCTACTGGAGATCGCTTCGACTTTGCACAGCTTTATCCGCGCGACAAGATCATTTCGTTGGGTGATAAATTCTCGCTAACCACTGGATTTAAAGGCGGTTTAACCAGTCGATCCGCTTATGTGGTAAACAACGAAAACGAGCTGCCGCAACAAGTCTGCGATTATGTCGAAAAAGTAGCGACGCCCTACTACAACGCCGTCATCCATTGGTTGGAGAATATGCAGCTCGGCGTTTGTGGTAAAGATATCTATCAACTTATCGACACGGTATTGCCGCGCTCAGAATATCACTGGCATTTAAATCCGGGGCACTTTGTGGCTGATGAAGAATGGCTGAGCTCACCAATAAGCCCAACTTCAGACGTCGAACTATGTAGTGGAATGATGCTACAAATTGACATCATCCCGTCTATTGCCGGATATGCTGGAGCAAGTATTGAAGACACTATAGCCTTAGCCGACCATGAATTACAGCAGCAAATACAGCAAGAATATCCATATCTTTGGAGCCGTATTGAATGTCGCCAAAACTACATTAGAGATGTATTGAACATCAATCTACCCGAATGTGTGTTACCCCTATCCAATACCATCGGATATTTACGACCATACTTATTAAATAAGTCAGCGGCTTTGATCAGGCAAAAATAGCCTGTTGAAACAAAAATATAAGGCTGCAAATTCGGAACATGCAGCCTTATATTGGTTAACATCCGACGGTTATCGCTTTTAAAGCGCATTATTCTCCAACAGCCTGTTTGCATATTCCTTCAGAACTCGCGCGTTATCGGCGGTGTTACTATCGCCGCACTTTTCACCTTGATAGTAGATATCTGGGCTTGAGTAAACAGGTAAGATTTCTTCTTCGTAGCCCATAATCGTGCCTGCATTTCCACATCTAATTGCTCTAGCGTAAGGCTTTAAATTGTCATGGTAGCCTTTTGGCACAATCGAACGTAGGTATAGTGATAGATTGGGGGTTGGATAATGTTCAGCATGCTCCGCCCATGCTAAATGCCCTAGCTCGTGTTCTAATGTCTCTATGGAGGCATCAGAAGAGATAGCAAAAAACCACGCACCGAAAAGCATTTCCGCTATTCCAGAATAATCCATCATTAAGTCAGACTCAGCGTTAATAACTAGCCCATATTTCTCATGTTCAGGTATGTTTTTTACATCAATACCTTGCTGTTTGAGCATGTTTGCAACTGACGCCTTTGCTGAGTAAATATCGGTAACTGAGTCTACATCCAAGTCTATGGTATAAATTTCTCCAAAACTTCGCTTCAAAGGGACGCAAGAGTTTTTCAACACTTGGTTTGCATAAGCTAATGATTCGTTAATTTGTTCAATGATCTCGTCTAAATATGCCGAGTCCAATATCGACCGATCAATCACAAAACTGATAGGAGTCTC
The DNA here is from genome assembly GCF_058630515.1 of Vibrio sp. HM8-C. Lineage (NCBI taxonomy): Bacteria > Pseudomonadati > Pseudomonadota > Gammaproteobacteria > Vibrionales > Vibrionaceae > Vibrio > Vibrio sp. HM8-C. The sequence continues at coordinate 152,230 of NZ_JBMMKS010000005.1, read as the reverse complement.
CGCTAAATCTTTTAAATCACACTCAGCTAATTCAAGTTCACCAGGCTTGGTTTTGGTTAAAGCAAAAATGGTGATAACGGAGAGTAGACTGATTATTACAATCAACGTTTTTTTGTTCATAGGCTCTTTCTACATTTGTTTATAATTAGAAAATGTGACTAGACATCTATTCTAACGCATTGTTTTTAATCCACTCTTCCAAATTAGTAATTTTGAACTTTTTGCGAATGCGATGTATCTGTATAGCTTGAATCCCCCCTGTGCTGACACCGAAAACCATTGCGATATAAAAGTTACAAATATTGCTCTCTTGGAATTGCCAAATACACAACCACATAAAAAGTCCCCAGAAGATCGAACCAAATATGGATTGGAATACAAAAATTTTTGTCGGGTTTTCAAACACGACAGGCTGTCTATATGTATTAATAAATGTAAACAAGAGATGTGGATATGGCGTGTTTAGAGCAGGCTTAACTCCATGCTCTTGGAGTAGTGTTTGAACAAATTTCATCTTTTCTTTTGATAGAGTTTTCATCAATTCTCCCATTCGCTTAATCAAATGTTCTGTTTATTAAGAGCAAAATACTAAACGTATTTCATATAAATTGATTGAGAATGGAGAATATGTGGTTGGCAAAATACCTGTCATCTTAGTTATGACCTGATTTGCTTAATCAAACTTATAAATGCGAGTGAATTCAAACAGTATTGGATTTGAAAAGCAAAAAGGCGCTATCCAACAAGGAATAACGCCTCTCTAAGCTTTATCGAAAGTGTTTAAACTTGATGCGCTTTAGTATGAAAAAAGTACTTAAATACTTTTGCAGCAAAGCTGTTCATCAGTGAAGCAATAATGATTAAAGCGATCCCCACAACCTGATAGTGAGAAAAAGTTTCATCAAAGAACAGTACTTGCCATATTGCTGTGAATAGTAGGTTTGTGAAAATCAGTGGTGCAAGTTGAGAGTTGCTGTCTGCAAGCTTATAGGCTTTTGAGCGCAAAATTTGATTCCCAACCACAGTGATTGACAGCACAAAGAGGCATCCCCAAACCAATAGATTATGTTGTGGCTCAAGCAATATCTGAGTATCCATATCTGACAAACCGAAAATAAACGATAAAGGCAGCACCGCTATCGCTGCTATAAGAAAAGTCCAGCTGTTCAGAACCGCTGGCTTCACTTCCCGCTTACTTGCACGAAACAAACTAACTTGTGAACCCGCATTGAATAAACCAGCACCTAAACCAAACAGCAACTCAGGTCTAAACTGAATTCCGGTCACATCACCAGCCAGCAACAATACGCCAGCGAATGTTGCTACTAGACCAAACTTAGTTTCTGTCTTTATATTTACTTTGAAAAACAGCTTTTCCAGTACAGCAATAAACAGTGGTCCTGTACCAAATAACACCGAACTTTCAACAAGTGTTAACGTGTTAAGTGATGCGATAAAACACAGTTGGCATGCCGCAATACAAAGCCCTCGTATAATAATTGGCTTTAATACCGTTCGCGGTGGTAAAGGCAATTTAGCAACTGCGACCATGGCAAAAAGTAACAATGCAGGCATTAAGAAACGAAGGAATGTTAAAAGCTCGATTCCCATCATTTCGGTAAGTTTTTTTAAAATAAGCCCAGTTAACGACATACTAAAAGTTGATATGAGCATATAAGGTACGGCGCGATTCTTAAACAACATGATATCCCCCTATTGACGCGCCCATAGTAGTGCAATGACAACAGAGATAAAAACGAATATATTTAAACAAACCTGTTAGATAAACTTACATATGAATAGACGACCACCTCTTAAATCACTCTACGCATTTGTTGCGGTAGCAGAGACAGGCAGCATGACGGAAGCTGCAGGTCTGCTTAATGTTAGCCATTCTGCAATTAGCCAAGCGATCAAAAGCTTGGAATCGCTTATTGAGCAACCACTATTCCTACGCATAGGTAGACAGGTTCAACTCAATGCGGTGGGTCAGAAATACTACAACGATATTGCGCCAGCGTTGAAAACCATCATGGATGCAACGGACGCCGTCACACAGCAGCCGCAATCCAACCGAATTGCACTCAACATGATCAACTCTTTAGCGATTCACTGGTGGGTTCCACGCGTCGACAACTTTCAGCAATACGCACCCAATGTCGATATTCGTCTATCAAATTTGGTGGGACCATTTGATCTAAACCAAGAAGGCGTCGATGTCGCCATCATTCATGGTAAAACAGATGAATGGGAAGACTACTATTGTGAAAAACTCGGTGATGATGAGCTTCTATTGGTTTGCAGCCCAGAGCTACTAGATCCAACACAAGAGACACCAAGCCCGGCTGAAATGCTTCAACGTTACCCAGCAATTTATGCTGAAAACCTAAGACGAAAACATGACTGGAGTGTCTGGTGTCAGGGCAACGAACTACCAGTCCCGAAGCAACAACGTAATTTAAACTTCATAGCATCGATACATGCGGTTCAAGCTGCGATTCGAAAGTTGGGTGTATTCGTTACACATCGTCTTTTTGTTCGCGACGAAATCAAACATGGGCTATTGGTAGAGATAGGGACACCTGTGAATAACCCTCATCAGCAATTTTTCTTCGTGTGCAAACCGGAGAAACTGCGCAATGAAAACGTCCTTACGTTGAAATCATGGCTAAGCAAAGAGTTTGATGATGCTAAATCAAGCTAGAACTTGTTGTTAAGTTTGTTTTCGCTCTTCTAATACATAGGTGGTGAACATGTTGCAGCTTCCAATTAGCTCTCCTTATAAAAACTTTGAATAGTGCGAAGTTGCCTCCCGTTCATCTGTCAAACCGATGTCTTTTTTCATATGGGAGCTTAACGCACTTGTACTGTTCTCCCGCTCAGGTTCACTCTTTCTAAACCAATTAAATATCTTGAAATAACTGAATTTAACCTTTGTAATTTTACCTATCATTTGCATAAATTTGCCTTGCTTCCATTTGCGATAGGAATATTATCTGAGCAACACGAATCGGTTACGAACAACCGTTTATTACAGGAACTATAAGCTCAGGTTATGGACAAACGACTACGTCATCTTTCCTCACTTCGCTATTTTGAGTCTGCCGCTCGTCTGAAAAGCTACAGTAAGGCTGCCGATGAGTTATATGTCACTCAAGCCGCTATCAGCCAAAAGCTTCGTCAGCTAGAAGAGCAATTAAAGTGCAAACTGTTTATTCGTCGTGGACGGGAAATGCATTTGACTGACAAAGGCCAAATTCTGCATAAACACATCGATGATGGTTTCAAACAGATCATTACTGGGCTTAATCGCATACAAAATGAACCATTAGAAGGTTTACTGAACGTCAGTGTCCCCCGCTCCTTTGCTACACGTTGGTTGATGCCAAGACTGTGGAAGTTCACCATGGAATATCCTCATATTCCGATTAGAGTGCAGAACATCAAAGAGATCGACATTCGTCATACCGAAACCGATGTTCTCATCTGGCAAGGTCAAGAGAGCGTTCAACATCTCGATCTTGAGCAAGAAACGCTGTTTGAAGAAGCGATTTATCCTTACTGCTCACCGCAGCTTGCTGAATCGATGAAGTTCGAGCGGCCTGATCAGCTTCTAAAATGCTGGTTAATCGATTTCCACTCAGCCTCTTTTAGTTGGGATCACTGGTTCGCAACAGCTCAAGTCAATGCAAAGCGTGAAAGTCTGCAATGGATGGAAGTCAGTACGTTTGATATGGCGATCAACGCGGTTGTCGCTGGTCACGGTGCTTGTTTAGCCACAGAGAGTATATCGGCAGATTTCGTCGAACGCGGGTTGTTAGTGAAGCCGTTTGATATCGGATTAAAACCAGGAATTCGTTATTCATTGATTAGTGATCCGGCGTCTTCAAGGGCTTTGAGAGGTAATGCATTTAAAGCGTGGTTGAAGAAAGAGCTTATGATAAAAGCCTAAGCACAGGCTGATTCTAAACATTGTGTTTTTCAGATAAGTATCTGTCAGTAACGTTGATCGACATTACTGACAGATAGACATTACTGACAGAAAAAATAGCGACTTAACTTATAACGTAGTAACAACGTCTTCCATCGACAAACGTGATTTTGGCAGACCATGGTTATAGTCTTCGCCATCTTTGTGGTAGCCAATCGCTAGGGCGACTTCACACACGTGGCCATCCAATTCCTGCTTAAACTCTTGACCGATCAACTGTGGGTCTACCCCTTCCATCGGCGTTGAATCAATACCTAGACGAGCCAAGGTGTGCAGCAAGTTACCTAACGCAATATACAACTGAGCCTTAGTCCAACCGCTGTTAAAACCAGCTTCGTCCGTATTCGCTTCAGCAAAAGCGTAAGCCCCCATGCGTGCATCAAATTTCTCTGGTGACAGACGACCAGCAACCACTTCTGCATCTAAGCGTTTAGCGTATTTTTCTTTAGTAAATTTTGGATCGTACGCCAGCAAAATTGTGTGAGATGCAGCCTTAGCATGAGGCTGGTTAAACTGGTGTTTATTAGCAAAAGTGTTGTAGAAACGCTGCTTTGCAGCATCACTTTCAATAACAATAAATTTCCATGGCTGAGAGTTGATCGAGGAAGCTGAAAGACGCACCGCTTCTTTAATCACTGCCATATCTTCTTGAGAAATACGTTTCTCTTGATCATATTTCTTGGTTGTGTAGCGCTTACTTAGATCTTTGATAATTTGATGAGACATTACTGCTCTCCTTAACACCAATTATTAAAGGCTCGCTTTGTATCAATACAGTTACGACCTTGGAATGGGTTCTATAATATCGACTTATCTAATAATTGGTATGGCTTCTTTAATTTAAGCGTTTAATTGTACTTAAGATATTGACCTTACCCTAGGGGAAGGCTTTATAGTCTAGCCAAATTTTCAATAGCGGTTCACCATGCGACTAAACATCATTTCAACAACTTGGGTCACCATTCTGGCATTAGCAGCTTTGCTTATGTCGAATGTTGCTACAAGCGCAGGAATGATGAATAGCTCTATGTCGCATGCCATGCAATCTACTTCAGCGCTTTGCCAGAGCCAGCAGATGTCGTCGCATCACAAGATGCAAATGGAGCATCATTCTGAACCAAATGTTGATTTGGTTATCAATCAAAGCCAATGTGAAATGTCTACAGACATCATTCATAACTGTTGTGATACCACTTGCGCTTCAGCTGCCGCTATTTTGATTGTTCCTGATGAATTGCTGACTGCAATGACTTCCCTCGCCCTATTTTCGTCACCTAAATCCGGTGATGTTATTCATACCACCAGAAGTCTCGAAAGACCGCCCACAGTATAAATCCATCTCTAAATCTTAGGTTCCGCACGTAACTGCGGAAGTATTCCCGTGCGCATCTTGCGCTCAGTGATGGATTGAAATTTCGTGAAAATTAAACAATGCCTTTTGGCACTGTCTATCAGTGCTGCGGTGTTAACGTCAGCTGCCTATGCCGGCGAGCCACTTGCTAGTGAGAACGCTCAAGGTAGCTTAGCGTCAACACCGGACAAAACACTTGTTCAACTTATTGAAGCTGCGCTTTCCAACGACAGCGCTCGCCGCCAATACTACGCAGAAGCGCAAGCAATGCGAGAAACAGGCAAAGCCAGCGCAACTTTAATGGACCCAAAACTTAGATTTGGCGTCACAGGTCTACCTACCGATAGTTTCGCTTTCGATGAAGACCCAATGACCAATATTACCGTCGGTTTAATGCAGCAGTTCAACCGTGGTGATACCTCCGATCTCAACGATAGAAAAGCCAGTCAACAAGCTGGGGCATTAGAAGTTAAGGTTGCAGCTAGAGAACTGGAAGTCGCTAATGCCATCACCCAAATTTGGCTTGAATTAGGCTACCAGCAAGTTGCCAACCAAGTACTGCTAGAGAACCGCACCTTGATGAGTGAGCTTGAAAACTTCATCCAAACCAATTACTCGATTGGTAAAAGCGAAGCTCAAGATCTAATTAACGCTCAACTGCAAGTCACCAAGTTGGATGAGAAGATCCAAGCAAATGAACAAATGCAGCAGCGACTTGGTGCTCAACTATCAGAGTGGCTGGGCTCAGACTGGTTGTTAAATGCAGGTACGCTAAAAGCAACCAATCAGCTCAACTGGGATGCGTTGCAAAACATAGAAAATACCGCCAAGAGTCGAAATTACTACTCGCAACTCAATCAAAACCCGACAGTGCAGATGCTTGATGCTTCTATTGATGCACGTCGAACTCAAGTCGACATTGCTCGCGAGTCATATGCCCCACAGTTTGGTGTAGAAGTGATGTATGCCTATCGCCAATCAAACGATATGCGCGGTGAGCCAGCCTCTGACTTAGTCAGTGCCTATATCACCATGGATATCCCTCTGTTTACTGGAAACAAGCAAGATAAAGACTTAGCTGCAGCCCAGTACCAAGTTGGCGCAGCTCAGTCGCAGAAGGATACCTTGCTCAGTCAAATGAATGCCAAAGTCAATGCTTTGCTAATTGACAAGAACAACCTCGTTCAGCGCCTTGAACGCTTTAAATCTACCTTGTTACCACAAGCGGACTCTCGTGTGAAAGCAACCGAAAGGGGTTATCAGAACAACACCGCTCAGTTTAATGATGTGATTTTAGCCACTCGCGATGAGCTTGCATTGAAGCTGGAATACCAGCGCCTCATCACCGATTTGAATCTGGTTAATAACAATTTGTCTGCGCTTTTAAATAGCTACAGCTATCAGGTAGATAAACCAGAAGTATCCATAACATCAGAGCAGCAATAACGAGGCATAATAATGAAAACACTTCACGTTACAACACTTGCGCTTGTTATTGGCGCAGCTCTGGGCTTCGGTGCTCAGACTCTTTTGTCCCAGACAGACATGTCAAATCACACGGCACAATCGAGCGAAAGTGGCATCAAACAAGCGCAATCCAACAATGAGCCGCTGTACTGGGTTGCACCGATGGATCCAAACTACAAACGTGATAAACCGGGCAAATCACCGATGGGGATGGATTTAATTCCTGTTTATGCAGATGACTCAGCGCAAGATAAAAAAACTGGCACTGTCACTATCGATCCTGCGGTTGAGAATAATCTCGGCGTAAAAGTCGCGTCAGCTCAAATCACACCATTGTCGCCAAGTATTGAAACCGTTGGCTATATCGCCTTTGATGAAAGCCTGCTGTGGCAAACCAACGTACGCGTAGCAGGTTGGGTAGAAAAACTAAACGTTAATGCGATTGGCGACAAAGTAAAAAAAGGCGATGTGCTGTTTACCCTGTACTCCCCTGAATTGGTTAAAGCACAAGAAGAACTGATTAATGCTTACCGCACGGGACGAGATGGACTCGTTAAAGGGGCAACTGAAAGGTTGGTTACTTTAGGCGTTGACCGCCAACAAATTCAAGCGATCGTTAAACGTGGAAAAGCATCACAAACCATCGATATCAAAGCCAAATCCGATGGCGTCATCGCCAGCTTAAATGTACGCGAAGGTGGTTATCTATCTCCAGCTCAAGCCGTGATTAGCGCAGGTCCTTTGGAAAATGTCTGGGTTGATGCAGAAGTATTTGAGCGCCAATCTCACTGGGTTAAGGCGGGTAGCAAAGCCAAGATGACATTGGATGCGTTACCAACTAAAGAGTGGCAAGGCGAGATTGATTACGTCTACCCTATTTTAGATCCGAAAACTCGCACCTTACGCTTACGTCTTAAGTTCCCAAATCCTCAAGGGGATTTAAAACCCAATATGTTTGCCAATATATCGTTGCAACCTGTGACGGATGAATCCGTACTGACTATCCCTAAGTCGGCAGTGATTCGCTCTGGTGGTATGACTCGAGTAGTTTTGTCTGAAGGTGACGGTAAATACCGTTCTGCACGAGTTCAGATAGGAAGAGAAGCTGGCGACAAAGTAGAAGTGCTACAGGGTCTGACAGAAAAAAGTAACGTTGTCACGTCTGCACATTTCTTATTGGACTCTGAATCAAGCCAAACAGCGGATCTAGCGCGTATCGACGGTATTTCTGATGACGAAGGGACAGTGAACAACCCAAGCGTATGGGCAAAAGGTGAAATCAGCGATGTTCTAACCGCATCTCGCACACTCACCATCAACCACCAGCCAGTGGCTGAGTGGAACTGGCCGGGCATGACGATGAACTTCACCGTCAGTGACGATATTGATTTCAGCGCATTAAAAGCAGGTCAAGCAATTGAGTTTGAACTGCAAAAAACACCCGATGGTCAATATCAAGTTATTGACCTTAAATCCGATGGCAGCGTGGTAGCTGGTGAAGTTTGGATTGAAGGTGATATCACCATGCTGATGCAAGATTTTGGCATGATTACCCTGCAACACTTACCTGTTTCCGAATGGAACTGGGAAGCGGGTGAAATGAATTTTACCGTTGACCCAGAAATTAAACTGAACGGTCTGGTGGAAGGTGATCGTGTACGGTTTCTAGTGCAAAAGCAGAACAATGACTACGCACTAAAAAGTATTGAGCGAATGGGAGGCAAGCAATGATAAATGCCATTATTCGCTGGTCTCTGAAGAACCGCTTTATGGTTCTTCTGGCTACCGTTGCTCTTATGGCTGGCGGCTTATTTAGCGTTAAAAATACTCCTGTCGATGCTATTCCTGACTTGTCGGATGTTCAGGTTATTATTAAAACCAGCTTCCCGGGACAAGCTCCGCAGGTAGTAGAAGACCAAGTCACCTACCCGCTGACTACAGCCATGCTCGCTGTACCCGGAGCTGAAACTGTACGCGGCTATTCGTTCTTTGGTGACTCCTATGTCTACATCATTTTCAACGATAAGACAGACATGTACTGGGCTCGATCTCGGGTACTGGAATATCTCAGCCAAGTAGCGCCTAAACTGCCTGCAAATGCAAAACCTACCCTAGGTCCTGATGCCACAGGTGTGGGTTGGGTGTTCAGCTATGTGCTGCAAGATAAAACGGGCAAGCACGATCTGGCACAGCTACGCAGCCTGCAAGACTGGTTCTTAAAATACGAGCTACAGACTGTTGATGGCGTGTCAGAAGTTGCGACGGTTGGTGGTATGGTCAAGCAGTATCAGATCCAGATTGATCCAGCCAAGCTTCGCGCCTACAACTTGACACTCCAGCAAGTCAACATGGCAATTCAGAACGGCAACCAAGAGACTGGTGCATCGGTTATTGAAGTGGCTGAAGCGGAGCATATGGTTCGCACCACTGGCTATTTAACCAATATTGAAGACATTCAGTCTCTACCGCTAAAAGTGACCGACAAAGGCACACCACTGCTGCTTGGTGACATTGCGGACATTTCATTAGGTCCACAAATGCGCCGCGGAATTTCAGAACTCAACGGCGAAGGTGAAGCGGTTGGCGGTGTGATTGTGATGCGCTTTGGTGAAAATGCCAGTCAGGTCATCGACAACGTCAAAGCTAAATTGAAAGAGCTACAACGTGGTCTTCCCGATGGTGTGGAAATAGTTCCAACTTATGATCGCTCAACCCTGATCAACGCCGCAGTTGAAAACCTTTGGAAGAAGTTAGCGGAAGAGTTCATTGTGGTTGCAATTGTGTGTGCTTTGTTCCTGTTCCACATCCGTTCTTCACTGGTTATTGCTCTTAGCCTGCCAGTCGGGATCTTGTCTGCATTTATTGTTATGCATTGGCAAGGTATCAACGCCAACATCATGTCCTTGGGGGGAATAGCCATAGCTATAGGCGCTATGGTGGATGGCGCGATAGTCATGATCGAAAACGTACACAAGCATATTGAACGTACACCACTGACGGATAAAAACCGCTGGCAAGTCATTGGTGACGCCGCGCAGGAAGTTGGTCCACCGCTGTTCTTCTCGCTGCTTATCATTACGTTAAGTTTCGTCCCCGTGTTTGCGCTTGAAGGTCAGGAAGGGAAAATGTTCTCTCCACTAGCCTTTACCAAAACATACGCGATGGCAGCTTCCGCTGGCTTAGCTATCACGCTAGTCCCTGTGTTAATGGGTTATTTTATTCGCGGAAAAATCCTTCCTGAGCACAAGAACCCTGTAAACCGTGCATTGGTCGGCTTATATCGCCCGCTATTGAACTTGAGTCTGAACTATCCAAAATCTGTACTCGTTTTGGCATTGGCTCTGATGGCTTCGGCTTACTATCCAACCAGCAAATTGGGCAGTGAATTCATTCCGCCATTAGACGAAGGCGACTTGATGTATATGCCAACGACTTATCCGGGCATTTCAATCGGTAAGGCTCGTGAACTATTACAGCAGACCAATAAGTTGATCAAGACAGTACCTGAAGTCAAAACCGTATGGGGCAAAGTAGGACGCGCCGACACCGCAACCGATCCAGCGCCACTCACCATGATAGAAACGGTTATTCAACTTAAACCTCGCGAAGAGTGGCGTGAAGGTGTGACAACTGAATCGCTACGCAAGGAACTGGACAGCCTGATTCAGTTTCCGGGTCTGACCAACGCTTGGGTTATGCCGATAAAAACGCGAATCGACATGTTAGCGACCGGTATCAAGACACCGATTGGCATTAAGATCGTAGGTCCTGAGCTTGCAACAATCGAAAAAATCGGTTCGCAACTCGAGCCAATTCTAAATCAAATCAATGGCACAGCTTCTGTTTACGCAGAGCGTGTAGCAGGCGGTCGATACGTTACTGTTGATATCAAACGTAAAGCAGCCGCTCGATACGGGTTAAACATCAAAGACGTTCAACAAGTGGTATCAACGGCTGTCGGCGGTATGAATGTGGGAGAAACGATTGAGGGTTTAGAGCGTTACCCAATTAACGTTCGCTATCCACAAGATTACCGTGATTCTGTTGTGAAGCTGCAAAACCTGCCATTGGTAACACCTAACGGCGCGCGCATTGCGCTGGCTGATGTAGCTGATGTTCGCTACGAAGACGGTCCACCGATGATCAAAACAGAAAATGCGCGTCCAAACGGTTGGGTGTTCGTCGATATTGATGGTCGTGACTTAGGTTCATACGTATCGGAAGCGCAGAAACGTGTCGCTGACGAGCTAAAACTCCCTGCGGGTTATTCACTGGCTTGGTCTGGTCAGTATGAATATATGGAACGCGCAAAAGAACGTCTTAGCGTTGTTATCCCAATTACGCTGACTATCATCACCTTATTGCTTTACTTCAGCTTTAGACGAGTGGGTGAAGTGTTAATCATCATGGCAACCCTCCCACTGGCAATGGTTGGCGGCTTATGGCTGATGTATTCACTTAATTACAACTTATCCATTGCTGTTGGCGTTGGCTTCATCGCGCTTTCCGGTGTAGCGGTTGAAATTGGCGTCATCATGTTGGTTTATCTCAACCAAGCATGGCATTACACCAAACTCAAAGCGCAGGAACGGAATGTTCCGCTAAGCAAAGATGACTTAAACGAAGCCATTCGCGAAGGTGCTGGGCTGCGCGTACGTCCGGTAATGATGACGGTGATTACAGTCATTATTGGTCTAGTACCGATTATGTACGGTCACGGTACTGGCTCGCAGATCATGCAACGCATCGCTGCACCTATGATTGGAGGAATGGCTTCTGCTCTATTACTCACACTGCTGGTTATCCCAGCTATTTTCAAGCTGTGGAAACAGCGTGAAACGAACTCACTCTCGAAAAATGATTAACGAAAAACGATTAACGAATAAGGAAACAAACATGAAAAAGTTAACTCTCGCAATTGCACTTACTATCAGCTCTTCTGTCGCTTTCGCTGCCATGAACAATTCCAGTTCAATGGACCCGAATAAAATGGATCATAGCCAAATGGATAATAGCAATATGAATCACAGCCAAATGGCTTCTGCGAGCATGAACAAAGGCATGTCGATGAATCACGACAACATGATGAGTATGGATGGTATGTCTGACGTAGGTATGCCAGCAATGGGCTCAAAACCGAACAAAGTGATTCACGTTATGCTCTCTGACGACATGAAAATCACCTTCAAGAAAGAAGTAAAAATCGAACCTAACGATGTCGTGCAGTTCGTAGTGATGAATACTGGGAAAATTAACCACGAATTCACCATCGGCTCTGTTACAGAACAAATTGAACATCGTGAAATGATGAAGAGTATGAACGGTCAGCACATGCACGACTCGGGAAATTCTGTCACCGTTGAGCCGGGTAAAGCCAAGCAAATTACATGGCATTTCCACGGCGACAACAACGTTGAGTTTGCTTGCAATATTCCGGGTCATGCTGAAGCGGGAATGATGAAGAGCTTGACTCTTTAAATGACTAAAGCCCCTAAAGCCAATTTTGGGGCGATTTTTGAAGCATGAATAGACAACCAAACTCAAACATGAAAATAGTGAACAAAATGCTTATTGGTACTTTGTTTTCCTTGGTTAGTGCCGTATCAGCTAGCGCTGTATCTGCGACCACGACATCACCGAATATCAATGCGGGCGAACAGTTGTTTAGAACCGCAGGTGGATATGGATGTATTGCCTGTCATGGGCTTTATGCCAATGGTGCAGGTAATGTCGGAGGCAACATTCGCGGCAAAACCTTGGATGACATCAACCACAGTTTGGCAAACGAACCCACAATGCAGCTGCTTTCCAGCGCACTTTCCGAGATAGACAGGTTAAATTTAGCGGTTTATCTAGAAGCGCTAGGGAAAATATCTTTAGTTGAATGGACGATAGAAGACAAAGCGACTTCCTCAACCATTACTATTGAATCCGATGCCCCCGCCCAACTGGTGATCTTTAATAAATTATTTGAGCCTGTTGAACTCGCGCTGCCACAGCTAACACCAGAGCAAAGCGTTCAACTAAATCCTTACGAGACAAAAGCTGTAGATTGGATACCAAGCAAAGGTATTCATACACTTAACTATAATCAAAGCCAATTAACCATCGACATAAAATAAGCGATGAAGATTAAGCACTGTGAACAAAAAAGTTCACACAAGAGGAACGAATTATGAAAACCATACTAAAAGCCATCACTCTTTCAGCACTCACGTTCAGCTTCTCGGTTTTTGCTAAACCGACTATTGAGCTCTATAAATCCCCTACTTGTGGTTGCTGTAAAGAATGGGCAGCTATCATGGAAGAGAAAGGTTATGAAGTTAACGTGCATCATCAAAATGATTGGAGTGCAGTGAAACAGAAATTTGGTATGCCAAATCAGTTAATGTCTTGCCACACAGCAGTTATCGACGGTTACATGGTGGAAGGTCACGTTCCTGAAGAGGATATCGCTCGCCTGTTAACGGAGCGTCCAGCAAATATCTCCGGCATAGCGGCTCCGGGCATGCCACAACACTCTCCGGGTATGGCTGCACCGAATCAACCATACAAAGATTTCAACGTGATCGCCTTTGATCAAAACGGCAAACTCTCTTTGTATAAAAAATATTAAGCTTTGTATAAGAAATACTGAACACGGTATAAAAATACTAAGCATTGGATAAGAAATCCTAACCACTCATCTTCTACTGGCTGGGCAAATATCTCGACAAGAGCGTTTACCCAGCCTATTTCTTTGTTCTTCCTTAGCGAAGATAACTTAACCAAAATTTCGATTTAAAAACGGACGTGAGGTTGGTAGAGTTTATTTCGTACTCGCCTTTCAACCTTTCCATTCAAAGGTCATTGGTCAAGTCTTCCATTCTTTACAGATGTACACCATAAATTATAAGAACACTCAGCAATGCAGTTATATCAACACCTAAAGTGGTTTTTCCGTCAGCATCGTTTTACTTACGCAATCGCGTTATCGATGCTATTTGCCGTCGCTATGCTCAACATGGCGGTGCCGTGGCTTATTGGTAATGCCATCGATAAGCTATTACAAACCAAAGACTTTTCTCAGGCTGAAATCTATTTATTCGCCCTTTTAGGCGTCAGTATTCTGGTGTACCTGCTTAGATATGGCTGGAGAAGAATGCTGTTCGGTACTTCCTATAAGTTGGGGAACATACTGCGAGAGCAGTTTTATCATCGCCTGCTTCGTCAGGGCCAAGCGTTCTACAACATCCACTCTACTGGTGATTTGATGGCGAGAGCCACAAACGATATTGATGCTGTCGAAGTTGCTGCTGGTGAAGGTATTCTTTCTGGTTTTGATGGATTGCTTACGTTCATTCTGGTGCTGATCATGATGTTCATCTTCATCGACTGGCAGTTGGCGATTTTAGCCATCATCCCATTTCCTTTCATGGGATACGGCTTCTATAAGCTGTCGAATCGAATCCATCACCAGTTTAAAGAGACATTAGATTCTTTCTCTACCCTAAACGAACAAACACAGCAGTCGGTATCGGGTATTCGTTTGATTAAATCTATGGGTCGAGAAGAGATTGAATCAGACAAGTTTTCGCAAATTGCCCAGCAAACTGCACGCACCACCTACAATGTGCAGCGCTCGGAAGCTCTGTTTGATCCGATAATTCAGCTAAGCCTTGGGGCTGCCCTGTTGATTGCCCTACTCGTCGGTGGTTGGCAAATTAGCGAAGGTCGTTTAACGGTTGGTCAGCTAACCAGTTTTACTCTGTATTTGTCTGAATTAATTTGGCCGATGTACGCATTTGGTTGGTTAATGAACATTTTGCAGCGCGGTAACGCGGCTATTGGTCGTTTAGAGTCATTGTTGAAACTACCCGATTCTGTTGCAGATAAAGGCACAACACTACCAGAAGGTTACGCTCTTTCTGTCGACGATGTCACTTTCAACTACCCTGATACAGCGCCTAATGTCTTAGAAAATAGTAGCTTAAAAAATAGCACCTTGAAGCATGTTTCTCTGACCGTAGAGCAAAATCGAGTGTTAGGGATTACCGGAGCCACAGGTTCAGGTAAATCAACCTTACTGCATTTGCTAATGCGCTACTGGGAATCTACCCACGGTAGTATTTCAGTTTCAGGCGTGCCAGTTGCGAATATTCCACTCGCCAATTTGCGAGGGCTGTATGCGTACGTACCTCAAGATGCGTTTCTGTTCAGTATGACCATCATCGAAAACATTCGTATTGGCATGCCAAACGCCACCGATGAAGACGTTTATCACGCAGCAAAACTAGCTGCGATTCACGACGATATACTGCAATTCCCAGAAGGCTATCAAACTCTTGTGGGCGAACGCGGTGTGACTCTCTCAGGTGGACAAAGACAGCGAATTTCCATTGCTCGTGCACTCATAAGCCAAGCACCGATATTGGAATTGGATGACGCTCTCTCCGCCGTCGACATTAAAACAGAGAAACTGATCATTAAGCATTTACAACAACGAAGAGAACAAACTGTTGTGGTGGTTAGCCACCGCTTGTCAGCTATTGAGCACGCCGATGAAATCATTGTCCTTTCTCATGGGGAAATTGTTGAACGCGGGAAACACAATCAACTTATTAGTCTTGATGGTTGGTACTCTCGAATGGCGGCATATCAACAAATGGAACAAGCATTAGAGGAGGATCTGCTATGAAAAAATCATCTTCTAACAACTCAGGATCAGTTAAGCTTCTGATGAGTTATGTCTTTGCTGAAAAGTCGCTGTTTATTAAAACATTAATGCTGGTAGTACTGGCAACTGGCTTTGATGTGCTCGGTCCAATGCTCAGTAAAGTGTTTATTGATGAATTCGTTATGCAGAACCACTACCCTGTTTGGCCTGTGGTGGGCGTGATTTCGCTGTTTGTTATCTCAGTATTGCTTGGGACATACCTCAAGTATCAACAAACGCTGCGCTTTTTGGACATCGCACTCAATGCCGTATTGGACATTCGCAAGCGCTTGTTTAAGCACGTTTTGACGCTGCCTGTTTCGTTCTTTGATTACTCACGCACGGGTCAACTAGTCAGCCGAATCACTAATGACACAGAGTCGATCAAAGACATCTATGTGCAGTTTTTGTCGAACATCTTAGCTAACTTAGTGCTACTCATCGGTATCCTGACCGCAATGGCGATTTTGGATCTTCAATTGATGTTGGTTGCTTTGACACTTATTCCGGCAGTTGTAAGCTTGATTTACCTTTACCAAAAGTTCAGTGTGAAAGCGGTAACCCAAAGCCGACAACTGCGCTCAGACATCAACTCGACGATGAATGAGTCCATTAGCGGCATGACGGTTATTCAAGCGACAAACCAACAAAACAACAAACAGCAGCAGTTCGAGGGCATTAACAGCCAGTATTACGACACCCGCTTAAAAGCTGTGATTGTTGGCTCAATGTTGCTTCGCCCTGCGATTAACTTGCTCAGTATTCTTATACTTGCCGGCGTAGTATGGTTCTTTGGCTTACAAGTGGTTGAAGGCGTGGCTGAAGTCGGTGTTTTGTATGCTTACCTCAGTTATCTTGGTCGTTTTACTGAGCCGCTTGTTGAGATCACTCAGCGCTTTAGCTTATATCAACAAGCAGTTGTAGCTGGCGATCGCGTCTATGAGCTATTGCAAGAGTCCTCTTTAGAACAAAAAGACGTTCGTTGGGACGAGATTGAGCAAGGAGATTTAAGCATTGAAGATCTTACCTTCAGCTACCAAACTAATAAACCCGTTCTGCACAGCATCAATGCCACGATTGATTCAGGTAAGTTCTTCGCCATCGTAGGACATACTGGCAGTGGTAAATCGACTCTGCTTAACCTGCTATTGAACTTCTATCAGCCACAAGCAGGTTCAATAAAAATTGATGGACACGAGCTCAGCCAGTATTCGCCGAAGACTCTACGTCAATTGATTGGTTTTATCCCTCAAGAACCCTTCGTCCAAGCAACAACGGTGTTTGATAACATCGATATGGGTAGAAACTTAAATCAAGAAGCCGTAGAACGAGCTGCTAAACAAGCCCATTTGCATGAAGTGATTATGCAGATGACTGACGGATATCAAACCCAGTTAGGTGAAGGCGGCTTGCGCTTATCGACAGGTCAAAGGCAGCAATTGATCATTGCTCGCGCATTGGCAGGATCACCTAAGATTTTGTTGTTGGATGAAGCAACCGCCAACATCGACAGTGAAACTGAGCAAATCGTTCAACGCGCTTTAAATGAGTTGAGAGGCAAAGTGACACTGATCGTGGTAGCGCATCGCCTTTCCACCATTCATCATGCCGACCGAATTTTGGTGCTTGATAAAGGACACCTTATCGAGCAAGGCAATCATAATGAGTTGATGCGGTTGGATCATGGTCGCTATAAAGCCATGTACCAACTTCAGCAACAAGAGCGTATGGTTGCAGAAGCAGAACGTTAAGCAAAAAGAGTGGCAACTAAGCCACTCTTTTTTTAGCAAATACAATTAGCTAACTCGCTGATCATTTCTAATCGAAAAAACATTAAGCAATCCTTGATGTCTAACTGCTACTATTCCAAAGAACAAATAACCATATAAAACAATGTGATTAGATATAGTTATTCTACGAATTTAACTTTCTTGACCCTCTGTTAAAGATTCGATTTGGACGAATAGGCAATACTGAAAGAGGATCTGGCATTCTCTTTTACATTTTGAATTACTAAAATATGTCTTAGATTAAACGTCATCTGCATTTTATTTGCGGGTGTATAACACGGTTAGCGTCAATGTAATTCTGAACGTTAACTGCAACTCTCAAGAAGGGTGTGACAATGCAATTAGATTTCTCTTACTACAACCCAACGACCATTCACTTTGGTAAAGACTCTCTGGCTAAATTGGATAGCGAGCTACCAAAGTTTGGTGACACTGTAATGTTGGTTTACGGTCGTAATGCGATTAAATCAAACGGCCTTTACGATAAAGTTATCGCTAGCCTAACCGCTGCGGGTAAAAAAGTGGTTGAGCTTTCTGGTGTAATGCCAAACCCAACATACAGCAAAATGATGGAAGGTGTTGAGCTTGTACGTGAGCACAAGGTAGATCTTATTCTTGCTGTAGGTGGTGGTTCAGTTGTTGACTGTGCGAAAGGCATTTCAGTGGCAGCTTACTGTACTGAGCAAGACCCATTCCAAAAATACTGGGTTGAATGGCAAGACGTTTCAAACGAAGTAGTGCCAGTTGCTTCAATTCTGACGATGGTTGGAACTGGTTCTGAAATGAACGGTGGCTCTGTTATCACTCACGAAGAAAGCAAAACCAAAGCGGGTCGTGTGTTTCCACCAATGGCCTACCCTAAATTTTCAATCTTGAGCCCAGAATACACATTCACTGTATCTGAGTACCAAATGGTCAGTGGCGTGTTCGACACAATGTCACACCTAATGGAGCAATACTTCTCTGATCAAGGTGCAAACACGACTGATTATGTGATTGAAAGCCTGTTGAAATCTTCTATCGACAACCTACGCGTTGCGCTAAAAGATCCTCAAGATTATGAAGCACGCAGCAACATCATGTGGAATGCGACTTTGGCTCTTAACACAGTTACCGGCCTATCAAAAACACAAGACTGGCAAGTTCACATGATTGAACACCAGCTAGGCGCTTACACTGACTGTGCGCATGGTATGGGTCTGGCTGCGGTTTCTCTGCCTTACTACCGCCTAATCTACAAATTTGGTTTGGATAAGTTTGTTCGCTTTGCAACTCAAGTTTGGGGTGTATCAGCGGAAGGCAAAACCAAAGAGCAAATCGCACTAGAAGGTATTGATGCACTAGAAGCATTCACCAAAGAATGTGGCATCGTGACTTCAC
The DNA here is from genome assembly GCF_058630515.1 of Vibrio sp. HM8-C. Lineage (NCBI taxonomy): Bacteria > Pseudomonadati > Pseudomonadota > Gammaproteobacteria > Vibrionales > Vibrionaceae > Vibrio > Vibrio sp. HM8-C. Next base: position 133,556 of record NZ_JBMMKS010000005.1, on the reverse strand, counting down.
TTGAAGAGCTTGGCGCGACGAAAGAGATGCTACCGAAAATCGCAGAATCAACCATTATCCTAGGTAATGGCTATAAGAAACTGACAACAGAAGAAGTGCTTAACATTCTGGAAGAGTGTTACTAATACTTTTCAAATTGTGAGTTAAAAATAAAGGGTCAGATATGGGTTTCCTGTATCTGATTCCTTCATTTAAAAGAGCTATGTTAATCAAGGAGGATGACATGAAACTTAAACGAATTGGTTTCACTCTCTTCACTTCCCTACTTGCTGGTCTTTCGCTCATGGGCTGTACCGAGAAAGATTGGCGTACGGCTAGCCGAGAGCCCGCGGGGATTGCCCCGAATCCTAACGAAGTCAGTGAAGCTGTTATAGAGTTCTATGCAGCCGACGCATACAGTTGGCGCGGTTGGTTTGCCGTACATTCATGGCTTGCTGTAAAACCACAAAACGCAAATAAATATACGGTTTATGAAGTAGTTGGTTGGCGGCAACCTGCGCTGAATGAATATACAACTGACACTCCAGATCGCTATTGGTTTGGTGCTCGCCCAGAGAAAATTCTATCTCTTCAGGGTGAAAAAGCTGAGTTATTAATACCTAAAATTCAGCAGGTGGTAGCCCTTTATCCATGGGCTAATGAATATACCCTTTTCCCCGGTCCGAACAGCAATACTTTCCCTGCTTGGGTTGGTAATCAAGTTCCAGAGTTAGGATTGAAAATGCCTTTCAGAGCTATAGGCTCTGGCTACGCAGACTAATCAAGATCCAAATAAAAAAGCCATCGCCAACAACATATAGGACGATGGCTTTTTATTGCCTAGTATTAAGAGAGATCAGCTAAATGATCCTTAATGTAACTATCCAAACTGCGTGCAGGTTTGCCTGTTAGCACCTGAACCGCATCACTGACACCCGAAGTCCAACCTTCGCGAACTGGGTAGAAAATCGAAGTCAAGAATTCTGCGTAGTCAGCTGGTACTCCAACACTCTTTAGCATGTCACAGAATGCAACGTCTTCCATTGCTTGATATTGCACAGGCTTACCTAGTGCTGAACTGATTTTTGCTGCTGCTTCCGCATAGCTGAAAGCTTCTGGACCAGTTAGATTAAACGCTTGATTGTCAAATTTGTCCGTTAATAAAGCCGCTGCTGCACTTGAAGCAATGTCTCGCACGTCAATAAAGCTAGATTTTCCGTCAGCAGCAGGAACAGCGATCACTCCTTGGTCAATGCCCGCTTTCCAATAGGTATGGAAGTTATCTGAGAACCAGTTAGGGCGAAGAATAACATACGGAACACCTGATTTTTCAAGCGCTATCTCTACTTGGCGATATGGAATAGAGTCATCCGCATCTACACCTAACACGCTTTGAAAAACAACTTTTACATTACGCGCTGCTGCTGCTTCAACCACTGGGGTCAATAACTCTTTAATTGCTACATAACCGCCTGCGAGCATAACGTATGCGCGATCGACACCTTCAAATGCAGAGTCAAAGGTTGTTGGATCGCTGTAATCAAACACCACACCTTCAGCCGCACCCATTGCTTTACCGCTACGAGAAGCCGCTTTTACTTGTTCACCTTTAGCCAATAATTCTTCCACTAATGGGCGTCCAACATTACCTGATGCGCCTAATACCAATACTTTACTCATTTTGAATCTCCTAAGTATATTTTAGATACTTTGTAGTTGATGGATACTTGATGATTAATCTATACTCTTCGAAACGAGTTGTGAAGAAGGCACTTTTTAGTAACAAGGTAACTTCGAAGTAACCATCTCGTGATTTCAGCATAGAGGATAAACCGTGGATTTCGCGTACGACGTTTATGAAAACCGCTGCCCGACAAGAGCAGTGTTGGATCGCATTGCAGATAAGTGGGCAATGCTCATTTTGGATAAGCTCAGCCATGAGCCAGTGCGTTTTAATCACCTTAAAAAAGATATCAAAGGCATATCTCAAAAGGTGTTATCACAAACATTGAAGAAACTAGAACGTGATGGACTCGTAACAAGAACCGTTTTTCCAACCGTTCCAGTTACTGTTGAATATGCGCTTACACCATTAGGTAATACGCTAACAGAAGCCGTAGCTGCACTTGCTCACTGGGCAGAACAAAATATGGATGCAGTACTTGCAGCTCAAGAAGATTATGATTCGAAGTTAGAGCTAACAAATTAGACTTTCGACGACCGTCTTTTTACTAAATTACGCTGTATGTGTATTAATAAAGCTGCACATATACAGCGTATTTTTGAATGTGCTATCCGGCCTAGTCGAGCTAAACCAACCAACCCGAAGTAAGGTTCTCATAGATTAGCTTGCTGGTCATGATGAGAGTGACGGCGATAAACACAGGGCGTACGAGACGTGAACCAAACGAGATAACACATTTACTACCAATGATAGATCCTATGATCTGCCCTGCTCCCATGATTAAACCCAATTGATAGTCTACGTGCCCTAGCCAGATGAACAGAATGAGAGATATAACATTGCCTATTAGGTTTAAGGGTTTTGTCGCCATTGTTGCTTGTTTAATGGTGTAACCAAGTAACGTAACAAAAGCCAACATCCAGAAAGAACCAGTGCCCGGCCCAAAGAAACCGTTATAAAAGCCAATCAAAATTCCACATATCATCATAAAGCGAACATTCGACAACAAAGCGGCACTCGCTTCTGTCACTTTCAATTTCTTAGCAAAAATTGAATAGAAAGTAATGCCCACCATTAGCACTGGTAGCAATTTTTCCAGAATTTCCTTATCCATTACACCAACAGAGAAAGTACCTAATGTTGCACCTATCAAAGTGAAGATTACCCCCAAAACAAGTCCTTTGGCGGGGAACTGCTTGTTCCTTATAAACATCACAGATGTTGTCAGTTCACCAATCACAGCCTGCAGACGATTTGTCCCTAAAACCGTCATGGGAGGAAGCCCAACAAGCAATAAACTCGGCACTGTTATTAGCCCGCCGCCACCAGCAATTGCATCAACGACTCCGGCAACCACTGCAACCAAAAATAAGAACACATAAACCCATTCCGCCATGCTGAGATTCACAACATTTTCCATATATCACCTAGTGAATTAAATTTTGTATGGCTATTTGTATCACTGCGTCATATGTAGTTAAATTAACGAAAACTAACTCCTTCATTAAAGTTGAACTTAATGCTTTCATCTCAGGATATTGAATTTTTCATTACTGTAGCGGGTAGTCGTTCACTGGCTGCGGCAGCGAGAAAATTGAATGTAACACCGCCAAGCGTATCTCAGCGTTTACAAAATATTGAAAGAAAACTGGGCGTTAAGTTGATTGACCGAAATGCTCGATTAACCTCTTTAACCACAGAAGGAGAAGTGTTAGCGAGTAAAGGACAGCAACTATTAAAAGATCTTGAACACTTAACTCAAGATGTGTCGGATAAAAAACTGGCTATTTCGGGAGAGTTAAAGCTCGTTTCGTCACTTGGCTTTGGTGAGAAACACATAGGCCCTTTAGCGGCAGAATTTCAGTCGTTATACCCCTCACTTCGTATTGACCTTTTCCTTTCAGATATCCCAAAATGGTCTGTACACAACAGCCCTGACATCATGTTCTATATAGGACATTTGCAAGACTCAGCCCTTAAACGAATTGTGTTATCTAAGAACCGAAGATTATTACTAGCCTCACCTGAATACCTAAAATCAGCACCACCATTGGAAGAACCTCAAGATTTGGAGTTACACCGTTGTATCGCCTTAAGAGAAAACGATGAAGATGCCACAATGTGGCGCTTAACGCATATTGATACTCAACGTGAAACCAGTGTGCGTGTTCTACCAGTGCTTTCCAGTAATGTCAGCAGAGTAACGAAGAACTGGTGTATTGACGGGCAAGGGATCATTCAACGTTCTGAATGGGACGTAAAAGAAGAATTAAAAGCGGGTAAATTGGTTCGGGTTTTACCGGAATATCAACTTCAGGAAGCAGACATCGTTGCCCTACTTTCCTCGGATCAGTTTCATCGCTCACAAAAAGTGTCGGCATTTTTGGACTACGTTAAGCAAAAGCTTCCAGCGAGATTGTGACTCTACAATTATATATTGCTTTGTTACGTGCTAAGACACGAAATATTCAAACAGATTATTTTCAGAACCGTATAGTTCCATTGTCCCTGTCTGTATAAAACCCACGTCGCTTAATAAACGATTCGAAGCTTTATTATCAGGGAATGTAACAGCAAACACTTTATCTAACTTTTGCTTTGGAAGTTCGCTATTTAATACCGCTTGCGCAGCTTCTCTTGCATAGCCATTCCCGTGATATTGAGACAAAAAAGCATAGCCTAAATCGGGGGCATCTAACTCCGGCCTTTTTAATATTCCACACATGCCTATCGGAGTTTGGTTCTCTTTCAATTCAACCATATTTAGGCCAAAACCGTTCTTTTGATAACTGGATATCGGGCCGTTCGTTAGATAAGAAACCGCATCGGCAACACTTCTAACATTCTTGTCTCCAATAAAACGGATAAAACCAGCTTCATTGAGCAGACGAACAATAAAATCAGCGTCAGTTAACTCAAACTGCCTGATGACTAATCTTTCTGTTTCACATATCCGTTTCATTCATTTGCCTTTTTACTTGGTTAAGAGTTCGGTAACTGTAGCCATTATTGTTAGAACACTACCATCTCTGAATCGAAAAATATTCAGAGACAAAATCGATATAGGCTCGTACCGCTTTGGATAGATATTTTCTTGAAGAATAGAGGGCATAAATCGTCAGCGTATTCGGCTTCCATTCAGGTAAGACATGGAATAATGAACCTGATTTTATCTCTTCGGAAACGAGATACGTAGGTTGCAGTGTTACACCCATCGAAGCTTTAGCCGCATGCAACAACACCGTTGCTTCGTTGGCGGTTAAGCAGGGTTTTATTTCAACCGACTCATGTTTATTACCACAGTTCATGTGCCAAACATGTTGCTCGAAATGTTTATAGCCAAGACACTTATGGTTCAATAAATCCTTGGGAGTCTTAATCGGCTTTTTCTTGGCTAAATAAAGCGGAGACGCCACTAAAACCGAATGGCAATCTGCGATAGGTTTACCGATTAATGATGAATCTGGGTTGGATGAAATTCTGATCGCTAAATCAATTTGCTGCTCGACTAAATCTGTAATGGTGTCCTCAACATTGATATCAACCACAACATCTGGGTACTTTTCCATGAAGAGTTTAGTCACGGGTATTAACTGGGAGAAGCCAAAAGACATACTTGCAGAGACTTTGATTCGGCCTTTCAGAGAATCGGCTACTTCAGTCTGTGTTAAATCGACTAATGCTTCCCCGGCAAGCAGCCAGCTTTCCACCTGCTTCAAGCAGTTTTCTCCTGCTGAAGTTAACGTTACTTTCCTTGTTGTACGGTGAAGTAATCTTGCATTCAACCACTCTTCCATCGATTCGATATAACGTGTCACCATAGGTCGTGACATGTTCAATCGGTCTGCTGTTAAAGTAAAACTACCCGACTGAGCAACATCGATAAACACTCTTGCTGCAGTTAATCTGTCCATTTAATTAGATCGTTTTATGAAACACTGATGTCTATAATTAGCTATTTTTCTGAACTTATCAATTCACTATATTAGTTACAAATAAACGAATAGACCCGTTCAGGAACAATAACATGACCAATATTCACTATTTCTATGATCCTATGTGCGGCTGGTGCTACGGCGCATCTTCGCTAATTCAAGCAATAGAAGAAAACCCTAATTTGAACTTGATTTTTCACCCTGGTGGAATGATTGAAAAAAGCGCCCTTTCTGAGCATTTTAAGCAACATATTCTAGCCGCTGACCCACGAATAGCCGCATTAACAGGTGTAAAATTTGGTGAAAATTACACAACGCGACTGAGAACCAGCAATGAGTTTATTGTGGATTCAATGCTAACGACCAAAGCCATCCTAAGTGCACAACAACTTGGCGTGAGCAGCTATAAAATGCTCAAAGCAATTCAGCAAGCTCACTATGTTCAAGGGCTAGAAGTATATAAGTTGGAAGAGCTCCACAAGCTCGTCCAACAATTTGATATCGATGACTCAAAGTGGCTCGAACTGATGGCGTCAGAAGAAACTGAAAGACTGCTTGATGAAACCATCAATCAAAGTCACCTTCTTATGCGTGAGTTGCACGTTTCTGGCTACCCGACTCTTATCGCAGAGCGTGAGGACTCATTAATGAAGCTGCCACATGAACAACATTACGGTCGAATAAACGATTGGAAAAGTTACTTAACGTCTATTTAAGTTGCCATAGCTTCTCCGCAAAACAACTAAAGAATGCCGACACTGCCATAGTGGCGGCCTGTTCAAAACTTGAATCTTAACCAGACGTTATAAACAGCTATTGGAATTCAGATAGATCCAAAGGTACAGCTTCACCAAGCCAATAAGCGTAAATAGTATGGTCCTCAAGTTCATCACCAGACAAAGCATGACCCAAAACACTTAAACCTTTTCGATTTTCATCAAGCCAAGTAATAAGGTGGTCAAAATCCCTCGAAGTAAATTTCAACTGACAACTCCACTTTGTATGAGGGCCAACCAACTTTTGATGCACTCTCCCGACGGCTACTGGATAAAGTTCACCCGCTTTATGGCAAAGATCGGTAGCAAACTGCAATGTCTCTTGTTCAAAATACACATGTGCATGATATGCACGATGCGAGTTGATTGGTCTCTTAACCTCAGTCATAAACGTTACTTCTCTTAGTTATCTGTTTCGATTCCAAGCATAAATAATATACAAATTCATACATTTAATCCTAGATTCGATAGTTTGCGTTGTTTACTAAAGTATTAATTTAATTCATTGAGAGTCTAGTAAAAATATCTCACCTTTAATCTATTAGTGCTATCCCCTCATCACACATTATGCCCAGAAATACCGTCTATACTGTCCAATGATGTAACGGATCAACCTTTCAGAACCTCAACAGGATGAGAATAACTATGCGGAACATTAAAATTGGCGTACTACTTTTTGGTGGCTTCACCATCCCTGTCATTGCTCTATTAGGTCTAGTTTGGATCTCAATCACTCAAATGGGCACAATCAATAACCAATCGACGATCATTTCGACCAATTGGTTACCTTCTGTTCAGCTCATCGAACGAATTAACACCCAAACAGCAGATCTAAGAAACGTAGAATCAGTACATATTATCTCAACTGATGCTGCACAGATTAAGCAAGCGGATCAATCAATTCAGAATATTAAATCAGAGGTCAACGAAACGCTTTCAGCCTATGAAAAACTGGTATCCAGCGATGAAGAAAGTCGCTTGCTACAAGACTTCAAAAAGAAATATGACAACTATCTGAACATTCAAAAATCATTGCTGTCGCTGTCGGAACAAAACAAAAACCAAGAAGCTAAAGATCTATTTTTGGGCACTTCACGAGATGCCTACAGAGAATATTCGGACGTGTTATTGAAGCTGTCTGACCTGAATGAACTTTCAGCAACAAAGGCCAGTGAATATGGTGATATTCTCTACGGTGAATCCATCAGCTTGATGATGTGGGTTGTTGTAGCCGTGATTATTATCGTTATTTTCACTGGCGTGCTCATTGCCAAGAACCTCACTTCATCAATTAAGCAAGTACAGGATGCCATGACCAAAATGGCTGATGGCGATCTAACAACTCGTATCGACCATTTAGGCAAAAATGAATTAGGCGTACTTGCCGAAAGCTACAATAAAACCGCAGCCAATCTGTCTAACTTAACCAGTCAGCTTGTTTCGGTTGCCAATAACGTTGCAGGCTCTTCGGAAACATTGGCCTCTGCCATGAATCAGGCCGACCATAACTCTCAAAATATGCTCTCCCAAGTAGAGCAAATCGCTACGGCTTTGAACGAAATGTCGAGCACTGCATTGGAAATGAGCCAAAACGCAGCCAACGCTGAAACAGCGGCAAATGAAGCCATTACCAACGTTGAAATCGGCAACAAATCGCTGATTAAGTCCAATGACATCTCGCTAAAAATTGGAGAATCCATAACCGAAGCAACGAAGTTGGTGAACCAGTTAAAAGAGTATTCAACTGAAATCGGTGCGGTGATCGAAGTCATCAACAGCATTTCAGAACAAACAAATCTTCTGGCACTTAATGCAGCAATCGAAGCGGCGCGAGCTGGTGAAGCTGGTCGAGGTTTTGCGGTTGTTGCGGACGAAGTTCGTTCATTAGCCGCGAAAACTCAGCAATCAACCATCGATATCCAAGAGATCATTACCAAGCTACAAACCCAAGCAGAAAAAGCTGACCAGTTCATGAAATCAAACACCAAGTTGATTGACGACTCTCAACAAGTAGCCCATAGCGTTCAGGAAGCGTTCAAAGGAATTACTGAGTCTGTAAATACAATTTCTGACGTAAACTCAATGGTCGCAACGGCGGCTAGCGAGCAATCGAGTGTCACTGAAGACATATCTTCAAACATTGCATTAACTGTCGATATTGTTAACCAGAATGTGTTGGGTATCGCGGAAAGCACCAATGCTAGCCGAGCACTAGCACAAGAATCTGAGAGTCAGAAAAAGCTACTGAGTGTGTTTCGTGTCTGATAAGTCCAACCGAGCGGTGTAGACTTTATATAAAATACAATATCTCAAAAGTGCCGGTTAACCACCGGCACAGATAATTCTTTTGTAAAGCTGAGCCATGAAATTCAAGGTTAATTATCGTCACGATAAAATGGTTTAGTGGAAATTTTCTCAATCTCGTGGTCAGTTGTGGATAGAATGGCGTAACTTTTCTATCCGGATAGCCTCCATGAGCCTACTTGAAAACCTCTCCATTATCATGGCACTGATCTTAATCAGTTGTTTTTTTTCGATGTCAGAAATCTCATTGGCTGCAGCGCGCAAAATTCGCCTGCGCCAACTCGCAGATGATGGAGATCACCGAGCCACTTTGGTCCTTGGGCTGCAAACGCACCCAGGTAACTTTTTCACAGTTGTGCAAATTGGCTTAAACGCCGTTGCTATCATGGGCGGTATCGTCGGCGAATCAGCGTTTACTCCCCACATCGCCGCCATACTGAACAATTGGGTTCCAGCAACGTGGCTCGCACAGACCAGCTTTGTACTCTCTTTTATCTTGGTCACTAGTCTATTTATTTTGCTTGCCGACCTGATGCCTAAACGTATCGCCATGGCCATGCCAGAAACCATTGCTTTGATCCTAGTAAAGCCGCTATTGGTGTGCATTTTAATTCTCAAACCCATCGTATTCGTGTTTAACGGAATGGCTACGCTGATTTTTCGATTGTTACACATCCCCGCAGAGCGTAATGACGACATTACCAGTGATGATATTTACGCGGTGATGAATGCGGGTGCAGAAGCTGGAGTGCTCGATACCAACGAGCAACAAATGATGGAAAGCGTATTTCAGATGCAATCCATACCGGTCACCTCAGCCATGACTCCGCGCGATAATATCGCTTTTCTCTCACTTGGCGACGATGAAACCATGCTAAAACGTAAAATCGCCGATAACCCTCATCACAAATTTCTTGTTTGCGATGGGCAACTCGATGCGATCAAGGGCTTTGTCAATTCAACGGAGCTGCTGATTCGGCTCATTAACGAGCAGACTTTGGATTTAAAAAGCAGCAGTGTGGTACAAACCTGCCCGATCATCCCTGATACGTTAAGCTTATCCGAAGCATTGGAGTACTTTAAAACCAACCGCGTCGACTTCTCTGTAGTAATGAACGAATACGCATTAGTGCTTGGCGTAGTGACGTTTAATGATTTACAAAGCGCAGTAATGGGCAGTTGGGTATTGGCCGAAGGTGAAGAGCAAATTGTAGCTCGTGATGAAAATTCTTGGCTGATCGATGGCGTAACGCCTATCACCGATGTAATACGCACGCTACAAATTGACGAATTGCCACATTCACAAAACTACGAAACCATCGCTGGCTTCATGATGTTTATGCTGAAAAAAATCCCGCGTCGCACTGACTCAATCGTCTTCTCTGGCTACAAATTTGAGGTCGTCGATATCGATGACTACAAAGTAGACCAATTGCTGGTCACTCGAGTGGAAAATAGAGATAGCGATAAGTAACGAATACTGGAGCACAGGCTTTTCAATGGTAAGAAAAGCCTGTATCAGTACTTTATCAGGCTGTTTCCTCAAGAAAACTCAAGACAGCAAATACTATCTGACTGTCTTGGGGCAGATAACTCAATCCAATTTATCAAAGTTGCTTAGCATTTCCTGTGTTGATATCTGATTAGCCATACGTCCACGATTCAAACTTATTGGATCACTTTAGGTGCTTTTCAAGGAATGCAGAAACCTTGTCCATAGCCATACTTACTGCTTCAGGATGGTCATACAGTTCATAGTGAGACCAATTTTCTAGATTAACCAGTTGTCGGTCTTGTGATTGAACAGAGCGACCATAAATTTCTTGTCCATCACGATAAGCACCAAACGCCCCTACCTTTTGGCCAACCACAGCCATAACAGGCTGAGTTAGTAACGTTTCGGCAAACGCAAAGGCATCCCAACTCAATGTTTTCTGTGCATGTGAAAACAACATACGAGTCGCTCCACCTTCGGTTTGTCCACGTGGCGTTTTATAGTATTCAGTCGCTTCAAAAACATCTCGCTCTGTTAATCCATTTTCTTTTGCAAATTCAACACTTGGAGGCAGAAGTTCATTGATTTGCAATTCTGAGCCACGCGCTTCGGCGGTACGCTGTACAGCCATAGCTTCAAGATTGGCGATAGGGTCGTACATGCTAAAACCTTCACGGAATAGGCGACCTAAGTTGACTGGCGTAATACCTACGACAACTTTCAAGCGTTTTTCGGTTAGAGCTGAATTGATGATGTAACCACCACCGCCACAGATACCGAGACCGCCAATTCGATTCTCATCGACATAAGGTAAAGTCACTGCATAGTCGATAACGCGACTGATATCTTCTACACGTTGACTTGGATCTTCAACGTAACGAGGCAATCCCCCCGACTCTCCCTGAAAGCTAGCATCAAACGCGATCACGACATATCCTAACTCAGCTAGAGCCTTACCATAGACAGCGCTGGATGTTTGTTCTTTACAACTACCAAAAGGATGAACACTTATCATTGTTGGGTAGCGTTTTGATTCATTAAAACCTTCTGGGAATATAACTAATGCAGAAATATCCCAAACCATATCAGCATTTCTGAAAGTGATTTTTTGCGTGTTCATAATCCATACCTTGAGAGTAAAAAGCCTTGAGAGTAGAAAGGCTCAAGCAATCGAGCCTTTCATTGGGAATATTAAAGAGAGCGTTGGAAGAAAGATGAAAGTTGAGATACAGCGTCATCGACGTATTCTGCAACATCATATAGCGACATGTGGTTCGCACCATCGATGACATATAAGGTTTTGTCGGCACTCGCTGCACGACCCAATAGGTCGTCACTCATCCACTTACTACCTGCGTCACTACCAACGACAGCAAGAATTGGTTGAGTCAAAAATGCTTCCGCTTTGTGGTATGCATCGTACGTAATGATTTGGCTTAAGTTACGAGTTAAAGCAAAACCCGGAGCATTTGGATGTTCACAACGTGGCGTGTGGTAATACTCCCATGCCTCTCGCAATTCTGCGTTTGGTGCATCTTCTTCACGAATAGGAGCTAATGGAATGATTGCGTATTCAGACCCAATAGCATCTGTTGTACGTGCATTCGAACCAAACTCTAAGTAACCGACTGCGTCAGAATCGTTAACCGAATTGTCCCAACCATTACGGAACATTTGTCCAATATTTACTGCACTAACCATACCTAGAGCCTTAATGCGACGGTCATTAATGGCTGCATTTGCACTATAGCCAGCACCTGCACAAATACCCATCGCACCAATTTTGTCATTGTGGACATAAGCCAGAGTGGTTAGGTAGTCAACGACCGCACTAACATCTTCCGTGCTCGTATAAGGATTTTCCATCTGACGAGGCTCACCCGTGCTTTCACCTTGGTATGAGCGGTCGAACGCTACAGTGATTAGACCGTTTTCAGCCAGTTTTTTTGCATACAAACCCGCTGTTTGTTCTTTCACACCGCCACCTGGGTGCGAAACAACAACGGCTGCATACTGTTTAGTTGCATCAAAATCTTTAGGGAAGTTAATAACCGCAGAAATCTCGATACCTTGACCATTTAAATTTTTGAAAGTGACTTTAGACATAGCGACATTCTCCATTAGAGGTTAACTGTTCATCTCAGGCTGACCTAAGCTTCGAGGTAATATTAGTCAACACACTGTTTCGGATAAATATCGATTTACCTACATGACTGTTTAGTTATACTTAACAAATGCGAATAGAACCTTCTTTACTTTCATCACTGACATGGTTTGCACATATTGCTCGCCATCGCAGTTTCACTAAAGCGGCCTCAGAAATGGGGATAACCCGTGCTGCCTTATCACAGCACCTGAAAGCGTTAGAACAACAACTACAAGTACGTTTAATCAATCGTACAACCAGAAATATGTCGTTGACTGACGAGGGGCAGCGTCTGCTTGATATTTTGCAGCCTTCATTGATGAGTATTGAGCAAGTCGTTAATGAACTGAACGAATCTCATATCGAGCCTTCAGGATTAATTCGAATTAGTGTATCGAGAACCGCTGCTCGGTTGCTTATTGAGCCTCACCTAGGTGAATTCCTAACTCGTTATCCTAAAATACGTTTAGAGCTAATTATGGATGATGGGTTTTCTAACATTGTTGCTGACGGTGTTGATGCCGGTATTCGGTTAGGAATAAGTTTGGATGAACACATGGTTGCTGTTCCGATTACTCCACCATTAACAACTGCAATCGTTGGCTCTCCAGATTATTTCAAAAGAAATGGCATTCCGGAGAAACCAGAGGATCTAGAAACACACAACTGCCTTGCTTACCGTTTTACCTCGAGCGGAACAATAGATCATTGGTCACTGACTTCTCCCGATGTCGAGAAGCACACCGTAGTCTTCGAGCCAAAAGGTAATGCTGTGTTCAACGATGACCATAGCATGTTACAGGCAGCAATACAGGGTGTAGGTTTAGTGAAACATATTGATTTGTGGGTGGAAAAACACATTAACGAAGGTAGGCTAACCCGAATTCTCACACCTTGGTGTAAATCGTTTCCAGGGTTTTACTTATATATCCCTTCTAGGGAACATATGCCTAAAAAAATCCGCGTGCTAATGGATTTTTTAGTCGAAAAGCGCGAACTTCTTAAACCAAAATAGTAGTTATCCAATAGTTTTTAATAGAGAAAAGCTCTGTAGCTAATTAAACGAAATACCAGTAACCTGCCTCACTTCAGAGCAAAAACAAATTAGCAAAACATATCTAAATCGAAGATGGTCATAGCTACTTTTGGCTCCAAATACAGCCCACATTCAGAATGTTAACCGCATTTATACTAATTCAATCGCAAGTCACTAACGTTATTCGACATTAACGCTGCAAACGCTCAATCAACTGCTGTTGGTAATCAGCAAGTTTAGAACTAGAAACCGATTGAAAAGCTAATGGTTTCAAAAAAGTCATCCCTGCGTGCAATGCACTTGCCTTCATTGGTGTAAAGACATCTTCTAGAGCCACACCGATTCTTCCTGATTCACCATACGTTGAACTGCCGCCTGCAGCAGTAGTAACAAGGAGCATTTCTTTGCCTTGCCACAATCCAGGTCCCACACTACCCCAGACATCATTCATATAAGCTTTCATCATCGGCGTAATATTGAACCAGTGTGTAGGAAACATAAAAACAATACGGTCATGCGCCCTTGTTAGTTCCTTTTCTTTCGGTGCATCGATCGCTCTTGTATCAAAGCCATAAAGCGTTTCCAAGTTTCTTACGGTTACCCCTTCAACACTTTCAGCAGCTTGTTGCAAACCTTTTGTCATCACTGAGCGTTCTGGATATGGGTGAGAAACTATCACTAGAGTTTTAATGTTTGTCTTGGGTGCTTCGGCGGCATTAGCCATATTTGTCAAAGCAATAAACAGTATCTGTATTGTGACAAGTAGAGTAGATAATTTTGAAAAGCTTAATTTTATACCCATATGGATACACCTATTATTTAGCCAGTTAAAACAACTCATCACCGCTCTAGTCAGTGATGAGTTTTTGTTTATTTAAATGATAAGTTATTGACCTGATGTATATTGCTCGTCAGTAACTTTCTCTTTCCAAATTACGTTTTTGCCATCTTTTGACGCAGTAACAACAAGATGTGTCATTGGAGCTTCAGGTGTAGCACCATGCCAATGGTCGATACCTGGTGGGCACCAAACGCTTTCATTCTCTGCAAATCGGATAACTTTGCCATCTCTTGTACCCGTCAAAGCGACGCCAGATGTTACGATCATATGCTGACCCGCCGGATGCGTATGCCAAGCTGTTCTCGCGCCTTTGTCAAATGTGACGTAGGCAGCGCTGTAGTTAGCCACTTCATTCTCTGGAAACAACATGTCCACTTTGACATGTCCAGTGAACAGATTTTCAGGACCAACAAATGAATTAAGATCTTTTGCTCGGTAAACCTGTTGCTCAGCTGACGTGCTGTCAGAAGCAACTGCGCTAGAAACAAACGAAGATAAAGAAATAACGCCAGATAGCATTATTAAAGCCAAGTTATTGTTCATAATATCTCCTTATTATTTATTTAATACGGTATTTAATACTTGCTGAGCATTATCAGCCACTTCCTGACCAACTTGCGTTGACAAAATCGAAATAAATTCATTTAGCTCACTTACAGAAACATTATTGTTCATGCTGATATTGTAATGAGAAGCTAATTGGCTGTTGACACCGTTTATATTTGCCAACGTTGCTATTGTTGCAATTTCACGTAGTTTCCACGAAAGAACATCACGTTGAAAAATATCGCCAAACAAGTGTGACTTTAGGTATTCATCAATTTGAGGAGAGAAATCAAATAAAGCACCTTTAACTTCAACACCAATCAATTTTGTTTGATTATCTTTACCAAATTCTAAACTGGTTCTGTCTGTTGGTAGGGGTGATGGTTCTGCGCCTACAACATCTTTGATGCCTTTACTTTCACGTTCTTGAACCACTTGCATAAATGCTGATAACGCATTCAAACTACGAGGAAAGCCTGCATAGGCATATAACTGACCTAAAATCTCTTTCGTTTCATTTATAGTTAGACCAGCTTCCAGGCCATCGGCTAGACTCACTTTTAGCTTGTCTATATCACCACTAGCGGCAAAGGCAGCGATAGGAATAATAGCTTTTTCTTTCTGTGTGAAACTGTCGGCTGCGACAGTTAAATGGCTTGCAAGTAGTAGTGATGTTCCCAAAACAAATACAGATAATTTCTTAATAACAATGTTCAAACTGAGCATATGATTCTCCCTATACCAATAACTATCAAATCACGACATACTTGCGTGATTTAATTAATCTACAATGAAAAGCAGATACTCTATTGCCTAGAAAAATCTAATTATTGCCTAATCTTCCCATCTTAAATGACAAATATATTTCAGAATCATATAAAAACAGTAATTTACAAAGTGATACAAATAATACAACCAATAATCATTGACTAAATAAAAAATATTCACTTTAACAATCCAGATATTTAGATTGTCTTTTATATTTAAATTATTATTTCCTTAGATTTTAAGGTACACCACCCCCTAAAACAAAGACAAGATTGGACAACGATTGAGGAAGATTAGGCATTACTGGCTGTTATCGAGAGATTTAAAATATTCATACTCGTCATAAGCTTTGTACTCGACACCAATCGCTATACTTTAACGCTTGCAATTAGAGTCTTCAGTTCCTTTAACGAGTCTTCTTTAATCCAAGTTTTGGGGATACCTCGTTGCAATATACATCTCATCGATTTTCATTCGTAAGCACCGCGCTGTCTTTGATGGTGACATACGTAACATCAGCAGTTCCTATTCCATTGTATGGTGTTTATCAGGCACAAGATGCCATTACCTATTTCCAACTATCACTCAGCTCAGTTGTTTATTTTATTGGCGCTGTAGCTGCGCTAGTTTTATTTGGTCGCCTATCCAACTACATGGGGCGAAAACCAGTAGCAGTGTTGTCATTGTTGCTAGCAGCACTTTCAACGCTGTTCTTTCTCAACCTTCATAGCGCTACACCCTTGCTTTTGGGGCGACTCTCTCAGGGGCTTGCTTGTGGACTAGCCTCTACCGCGTTGACTTCTTGGTTAGTTGATCATTCACACTCGGTTCGATCTTGGATCGCGCCAGCGATTATTAGCTGTGGACCGATGACAGGGTTAACTTTTGGTGGTGTGGGTTCGGGAATTCTATTCGAGTACGCGCCTTACCCACGTCAAATTGGATTCGTAATTGCGTTATTGCTAAATCTAATCTGTTTATTTCTCATTATTAGAAGCAAAGAAACGATGTCCGTTCGTTCTGGTGCTCTTGCTTCTATTAAGCCTAATTTTGAGATACCGCTTTCAGCTCGCAAGGCATTTCCTGTTGCAGCATGTACCTTTGTTTGTACTTGGGCACTAGGCGGATTCTTCCAAGCTTTTGGACCAGCAATGGCGCGTGAACAACTTCATTCGCAAAGCGCGGTTGCAGCGGCGTTTGTATTTGCATCCATAATGGCACCAAGTTCAATTGGAGCTTCAATTGCAGGAAAAATGACAAGCACACAAGCACAACGTACTGGGATGCTGGCTTTCAGTCTGTTTGTTGGCTGTATATTGCTCTCATTGCATTTAGGTCTTTTAACTGCGTTTCTTTTGGCAAGTATTTTTGCAGGAATTGCTCAGGGGCTTGTTTTAACAGGAAGTATTGGAACAATGGTTACTGGTTTGAAGGCTGAGGAAAGAGCTAATGTCTTTTCCGTTATCTATGCTTCATCATACGTTGGCGCAGCAATTCCAACACTAATCGCGGGAAGATTGTCCAATCATTTAGACCTTCTACAAATTGCCTACGGGTACGGTATGTTGGCTTTGTGTGGTTCTGTTGTTGTTTTAGTTAAGTACTTACGTTCTACCCAAAAAACTGCTGTTGAATAACACTTTCTTATTTTTTCTTATTTATGCCGCTTTCTATACAACAGAACGATTGAATGGCTCCCATAAAAAAACCACCGTGCCAATGGTGGTTTTTTTGTTCGTTTGCTTTACTCGACAGATTCAATGGTCACTTTCATTGAGCCATTAGATGTAAATCTATCCAAGCCACCATCTAACTTACCTAAGTTAATAAGACCCGACGCATAGCCAAAATTCTTGTAGAAAATGACCAAGTTACCCCAAGGAGCGTAATAGGAAATGTCCCCCGCTTTAGAACTCACACCAGTAGGAGCACCTTCACGAGTAAGCTTGCTTGGTAAGTAAGCAATCTTTTCAGTGCTTGCGTAATCTTCAAGGTCAAAAGTTAAAGGCAATTGCGCAATAAAATCTCTTGTACTTGGGCTGTCATTCAGTGTCGCCGTAACAGTTCGATCGTCAAACACAAAACGAATCTTCATCGTTCTTTCTCCGATATTTTCTCCGCCGTTAGCGGGTATGGTATTGGCAAAGCTATGTGAACTCGACATGACTGACAACACCATTGATAAAGCAGTTATAGGCTTTGCCCAGATTGTTCTCTTCATCATGTCACACACTCCATTTGGTATTATTTGTCACCTAATACACTTGCCATGCGTTTCAGCCCTTCAATAAGGAGCGATCTCGGGCAAGCCATATTGAGTCGAATGTATCCATCACCCGATTCACCGTAAACGGTACCTTGGTTAATCATCAACGCGCCTTCTTTCAGCAGCATTTCACCAATTTTAACTGATGGAATATCCAGTTTTCTGCAATCAATCCAAGCTAAGTACGTCGCTTCTTGCTGGATTACGCTAAGTTTTGGTAATTGATGCTGAACAAACTCAACCACGGCGAGATAGTTTTCATATAGATAGTGGTTTAATTCGTTTAGCCACTCTTCTCCTTGGTTATAAGCTGCGACTAATGCAGCTACACCAAACGGGTTGACGTCACAGACTTCGTGAATGTTAAGAGCACGATCAACTTTTTGTTTTAGCTCTTTATTTGCGGTAACAATATTAGCAATCTGCAGTCCAGCAATATTAAAAGACTTACTTGGTGAATGTGTCGTTACTGTATTCATCAAAAACTCATCACCTAAAGCGGCAAAAGGTTGATGATTATTGCCCGGAAACATTAGATCACAATGGATTTCATCACTAATAACTTTGACCCCGTGTTTAAAGCAAATCTCGCCTATTCTAACCAGTTCTTGCTTTGTCCAAGCTCGACCAACGGGGTTATGTGGATTACACAGTATCATTACTGTCACATCCGACCTTGAAGCCTTGTTCTCTAAATCTTCAAAATCTACTTGATAGTGCCCATCACAGTTCACCAAAGGGTTCTCAACCAACTGGCATCCCATATTTCGAATGGAACTGAAGAAACAGTTGTAGACTGGCGTTTGAACGATGACTCCATCGCCGGGATTGGTAAGAGCTTTGAGAATGGCAGAAATAGCAGGGACAACACCCGATGTATAGAGTATCCAGTCTCTCTCAATGTGAAAGCTGTGCTTTCTTGCAAACCAATTAATAGTGGCTTCGTAATACGCATCTGGCACCTTTGCATAACCGAAGATGCCGTGTTCCACGCGCTTTTGCAAAGCGTTAACGATGGCTGGCGCGGTGCGAAAATCCATATCCGCCACCCACATAGGTAGAATAGAAGTATTCTCTACACTATCCCATTTAACGCTGCCAGTACCTTGCCTATCTACAACTTCATCAAAATCAAATTGTTTCATTAAACACCAGCCTCAACTCCTGTCTGAATGGTGCAGCCACCCGGATTTTTGTTGTTTTTATCAAGAATAATTTCGCCGATTGAATACGCCTTAATTGAACCAGACAATGGATTTTTAACGCTAATGATGTCAGAAACTATCTCAGCTTCTAACGAAGAATACTCAAAACAAAGATCGGTTTCTTCCATCACGCAATTTTCCATAATTAGGTCTGTTGCGTAACACAACGGCTGTTCACCACGAATGGTACAGTTAACCAAACGTAAGTTTTTAGAGTGCCATCCTAAATATTCACCATCCAAAACACTATCATAAACAGTCACATTTTCTGTGCCCCAAAATGCGTCTTTAGAATCTAGATATGCATTTCTAATCGTGACATTTTTGGCATCTTGGAATGAGTAATTGCCTTGTAGTTTGAAACCATCGATCTCTACATTTTCACAATTCATGAATACGTAATCTGCGCCTCGCATCTCAACGTTCTTCATAGTGACATTGTCACAGTTCCACAAGGTTTCACCAGCATTAGGAAATCGAGTGTTCTCAATTTGTAAGTTGTTCACACGGCGGAACATCTTAGGTGCTTCTATAACGCAGTTATTCATTATTAAATTATTGGTGTACCAAATTGCCGCTCGCGCATAGACAGTAAAAATACTTTGCTCAATAACGATTTGGTTACTGTGCCAAAATGGATACTTGCCCATAAATTCACAATGCTTAACCATAATATTGTCGGTGTGTTTTAGTGCAGATTCGCCCGGATAAAAGAGTACACGATGAAGATATTTGTTTTCTTCAGCATACAAAGGTCTTTCACCTTCATAAAATCGGTCAGAGATTTTTTGATAATTACTAAATTTATCTAGATTGATTGTTAATGCAGACATAATTACACCTAGGTTTACGCAAATATAAATATTGGGGAATTACAAAGCCTAGGTGCTACGCATAGCACCTTATTTGATATCTCAATATTGCTTCATTGACGAGTGGTTCTATTGCCACTCATCTGTAATAAAAAGGTAAGGAATACTCATATTCATTGGCAGTGGATAAAAAATAGACCTTACACAAAACTTACAATTCTTTAATTATCGTAAATACGTTACTAAGCACTTGTTGGGCATTTGATGAGATTTCTTCGCCACAATGCTGGCTTAATATGCTTACGAATTCATTCAACATCGCTGGCGTTAAGCCATTGTTTAAACTGATGAAATAGTGCGATTGAAGCTGGCTATTTACACCACTTATATTTGCCAATCCAGCAATTGTGGCTAACTCACGCTGTTTCCATGTCAAAACATCACGTTCAAAAATGTCGCCGAATAGGTGAGCTTTTAAGTAGCGATCGATTTCAGGAGCAAACTCAAACAGAGGACCAGAAACAACTTGCCCTACGAGTTTTGTTTGGTTCTCTGCACCATATGTCAGGCTGTCTGTATCTTGGGATACAGGAGTTGATACTTTTCCCTCTGTATCTAAGATACCTTTCTCTTGACGTTCTTTTACAACCCCCATAAAAGCTCCCAACGCATTTAGGCTGCGAGGAAAACCTGCATAGGCATACATCTGAACGAGAATTTCTTTTATTTCATTAATAGTAAGCCCTGCATCCAATCCCTTAACCAAACTGACCTGTAGATTTTTCATGTCACCATTTGCAGCAAACGCCGCTATAGGAATGATAGCTTTCTCGGTAGTGACTAATTGGTCTTGCATAAGAGCCTCCGTATTCAGATAGTAAAATCACGCCATTGTTCGACCCGATTTATGTTTGATTGGACGGATCGTTTTGTTAAGCATAACGTTGAAGTATTTATATACTGATAATTTAACGATCACTGATAAAAAGCGTTAGCCTATTCATTTCTATTACTTGCCTATTTATCCAAACTTAATGTATCTAACCTCACATGCATGTAAAAATAGCAACTGAAAAACCATCTCAAAAACATAATGTAACCACCTGTAATATATAGAATATATATCTACAACTCGCATTAACGCATTGGTTGATCTACTTCAAATAAAGGTGACAACACTGTCAATAGCAATTTGCCTAATACTCTTTACATAATGAAAATTGCTGTTATAAATAAAAGTATTAAATGCCTCAAACACTCTTCACATTTTTCTTGGAGTTGCTATGAACGATACAGAAAATGACGCTAATTTCTCCAATAAACTGGTTAACGTATTAGAAAAATGGGTTAACGGTGCGCTTGAGTATGAAACGGCAATTCCAGGGGTCAAAATCAGCCGTTGGACACATCCCACCCCACCGACCAGTTATACTCATAAACCAAGTATTTGTTTGATTGCTCAAGGCAAAAAGCAAGTTTTGTTGGGGGAAGATAGCTATATCTACGATTCAAACCATTTCTTGATTTCATCAGTAAACTTGCCAATTACCGCCAATATTATGGAAGCAAGCGATGAACACCCTTACTTGGGTTTGATTATGGAGTTGGATCTACAAGAAATTTCTCAACTGATTGTTGAAAGTGAATTTTCGTTCCATCCGGTAAAAGATGCGCAAAAAGGTATTGCTGTTGGAACGTTATCCGAATCATTACTCGATGCATTCTATCGTTTGATGCAGCTATTGGACGAGCCTGAATCCATAAAGATTCTTGCACCAGTGATTAAACGAGAGATCTTTTATCGCTTACTCATGAGTGAACAAGGTCAACGTTTAAACCAAACAGTGACCAACGGCAGCCATAGCCATCAAATATCTAAAGCAATTGATTGGTTAAAGAACAATTTCGTTAAGCCTTTGAGCGTTGGTGATCTCGCATCTTACAGCGGTATGAGTAAGTCAGCGTTTTACACACACTTCCGATCGATGACCTCGATGACACCTTTGCAGTTTCAAAAGAAACTAAGATTAAGCGAAGCTAGACGACTAATGCTTACTGAGAATTTGGACGCCATGGCAACTACGTTCAAAGTCGGTTATGAAAGCCCTTCTCAATTTAGCCGTGAATACAGCAGACTCTTCGGAGCACCACCGTCGAAAGACATCAAAGCCCTACGCGAAGCGAATATGGCTTAAATCCAATATGTTAAAGATAAGAAAAGGCATGTATAACATGCCTTTTCGATTCTCTTCATTTCAAGCTTATGGTAAGTAAGCACCGCCACAGACTGGATTGTACGTACCAGTAATATGACCACTTTTTTCGCTTGCCAAATAGCTTACCGTATTTGCTACGTCTTCCGGTGTTGCAATTTTTTGCGTTGGCGTGAACATTCGAATTGTTTCTTTAAACTCTTCTGGAGCACCTTTCGTTGCGTCAGTTTCAACAAGACCAGGTGCAACGATGTTAGAAGTAATGCCGAATGGACCAAGCTCTTGTGCTAGGTACTTACTGAAGCTGTCTAGTGCACCTTTAGCACTGCCGTGTGCAATAAAGCTTGGTGCAGGAGCTTCTGATAAGGTACTTGAAATAAACACTAAACGTCCAAACTGTTTCGCTTTCATGCTTTCAACCGCTAACTTAGCTGTTTGATATGCTGCGTGCAGTTCGTCATTAAGTTTTTGTGCAAACTCATCCCATGACTGATCCATAAAAGATTTTGCAGTAAAGTTCATGTTTGCGTTCGAAACAAGCACATCGACACCACCATGTTCATTAGTGATAGTGTCAAACATAGCTTGGATTTGAGCATCATCACGAACATCCGCTTTAAGCGTATAAGCCTCACCACCCGCTTTTTGAATTTCCTGAGCCAACTCTTCAGCGACTGCCGTACTATTTACATAGTTAATAAAAACACGGTAACCATCAGCAGCAAGCGCCTTCGCAGTAGCTGCGCCAATACCGCGCGCGCCGCCAGTAATTAAAGCATTACGTTTTGTCATAGTATTTCTCCAAATATGAGCCAGACTTTAGAATCCGCTTTGGTCAAGAAGACCACTGTTCTATTAATTTTGTCCGTTAAGCTTACGTAAGTTGGTGATCACACTTGAAAGGTGTAGTCTACTGTTCTCCAAATCTTCCTCTGCAAGATTTTGCTGCGCATCATTAAGCACTAATGACGCAATTTTCGAGCAACTCTCGACAACATCTAATGATTTATCGGTTAACACAACCAACTTACTACGGCTATCTGTTGGCGAACGTTTTCTTTCTATCCAGCCTCGCTTTTCAAGACCATCAATTGACCTACTGACACTCGATTTTTCCAAATACAGGAGATCACAAATATGGCTTTGAGACAGTGCTCCGCTGTTTTGTAAAAGCAGAATCACGCCCCATTGCTCCGCCGTCAAATCAATACCTGCTTCTTTAAAGCGAGTAGTGAGTAAACGGTTGAACAAACGACTTGCGAGACCAGTAAGGTGTCCCAGAGATTGATGATGAGTGTAAAGAGGCATTCAACATTCCAACAAATAACATAAACTGACAATATAGTTGTATACACAACTATATTGTCATAAGTCAACTGTATTCTTTACAAATTAATTTTTATCAGACTTCCAGCAATAAAATACCCACCGCTAGCTAGTGAGTATTTTATTAAAAATTTCAGAGAGTTAATTACTTAAACACATGCATTTGTTGTCTACCAGCCTCTAGTACCTTCATGACTGTTATAGAATGTTGCAATAACTGATAACACTCACTTAAATTGTTCTGCATAAATAAACGATTGAAGTCTTTAAACTCATAGACCATGTGATTATCAACATCGTGAGCGTTAAAAATTTCTCGCTTTCCAGCGATGTTGACTTCTACAGATGGAACAACATTTGGCGTTCCAACGATGGAAACATAGCCATTAACACCCTGCACTGTAAAATGTCCCGGACTTTGCGAATCTTTAGCTCCAGTACAAATTGATACAAAATCAGGATACTGCAGTGTCATTACACCAGAAGTATCGATACCATTGTGCCCCGCATTATACGCGTAACGGATATCTGAAGGCGCCCCAAACAAGTAACAACACAAATGGATGTTGTAAATATTAATATCATACAAGGCGCCACCAGATGCACTTGGATCGAAAGCAGGATGAACTTCGCCTTCGAGGTATTTGGCATAGCGGCTCGATAGCTGGGAATAGTTCCCTTGAACCAATTTAATCGCCCCAAGATCAGCCATTACCTGCTTCATTTTTTGTACGTTTGGAGAGTGAATATTGGTAATCGCTTCAAACAAGAAAAGTTGACGAGCATGTGCAAGTTCACTTAGTTCCACTAGTTGCTGTGCGGTCGTGGTGAAAGGCTTTTCACAAATAACATGTTTGCCTGCTTCTAGAGCCAATCGTGCATAATCAAAATGCAGGTTATTTGGAATACCAATGTAGATAAAATCTATCTCTTCATCCGCCAACATTTCCTTATAGTCGGTATAAAGCTTTTTCACATTGAATTCATCACAAAGGCTTTGACCTTTTTCACGGCTCCCTTCCCGAACACAAATAGCTACCGGATGAATATCTTCTATCTGATTAATCGCATCCAGACACATTCTTACTATATTGCCAGCCCCAACAATACCAACTTGCATATCACGCACCTTCACTTAACATCAATTACAAACCTGCATAGAGACTATCACCACGTAAGCTTGAGTCAAGATAATCACTTGCATTCAATTCTATTAATGCATTAATAATAAAAAGTTTAATGCAAAAACACTTAACAACACTTACAATATCAAAACCCAAACAACCTGATTCAGTACGGTATGACACAAGACGAACGACTAATAGAACTCGAACGCCATATAAAAACACACGGTAAAGTGACTCTGGAGTTTATATGTGAGCGATTTGCTATTTCGTATGATTCTGCGCGACGAGACTTAGTGAAATTAGGAGAAGTCCCGGGAATTTTGAGGATTCGTGGCGGCGCAATCGCTAACGAAAACAAAGCAAGTCTTTCATATATCCAAAGAGATAACGCAGACCCGACTAAAGGAAAGCTTGCTTCCTATGCCGCTACTTTAGTCAAAAGTAATGACATTATGTTTTTAGATGCCGGTACGACCAATGCTTTAATCGCAAAATGTTTGGAAACTGAATCTAGTGTTATCACCAACTCATTAGAAAGTTTGAATTTTTTATCTCACAAGGCACAAATTAAGAAGTGTGTATTGGGTGGTATGTTTGATCAGTTTTCTCACGCTATCTTGGGTAGCATGACGATTGAACACATCAAAAAATATCAAGCAGATAGAGCTTTCATTGGTGTTAGTGCCCTATCCTCGTGCGGAATTACTACGGATACTGAGCTGGACGCAGAACTTAAGCTAGCAATGAGCCATCAATCAAAACAAGTAATCTGCGTCGCAACCAGCGACAAATTTAACACTCAACTTTTATATCAATCGTGCAGCTGGGAAGAGATTGATTTTCTGATTACAGACCAACAACCGCCGCAGAACATCCTCGAACAACTGCAGAAATTTGACGTGGAATTCGTCGTTTTAGATTCCTAAAGTGAAAAACAACCGCCCCTCAATGTAACATTTCAAATTGTTACATTGAGGCGACAGTTTTCAAATCAGGTGTTCATTTAGGCAGATTGGCGAACAATCAAGGAATGATGAATCAGTTTGGACGAAACCGCATTGCCATCAATTCGTTGGCTCAACATCTTCATCGCTGCTTGCCCCATTTCAAAAGTGGGTTGCTGTATGGTTGTTAACGATGGTTCAAACATGTCTGATAGCGGAATGTCATCAAAGCCTATTACTGCGACATCTTCAGGAATTTTCTTGCCCATCCTGAACGCAGCTTTCATCACCCCAATTGCTAGAGTATCTGACACTGAAAAAATAGCAGTTGGCGGAGTCGGTAGCGTCATTAAACGCCTTGCAGCAAGTTCACCTAAAGGATAATCAATTCCGCCCATCGACTGAACATAGCCATCTTCAATGCTTAAACCTGCACTTTCCATCGCACTGATATAACCCTCTAATCTTTGCTGAGCATAGATGTATCGTTCATCTGAATTGACCAATGCAATTCGCTTATGTCCTTTGGAAACTAGGTATAAGACGGCATCTTTCGCTGCCTGCTTGTGATCAATACTCACATAAGCGACTTCGGAGTTGGGAACATATTCAGAACATGCAACCCATGGCAGTTCAACAATTCGACTTGGAAGATTTAGCTGTGCAGTCATCGGGTCAAGACTAATAACACCCGCCACTTGTTTTTGCTCAAGCATATCTAAGTACTTTAGCTCAACCCAACTATCTCCTTGCGTGTTAGTCAATAAAACCGAATAGTTGTGTTCACGTGCCGCTGCCTCAATACCTTTCACAATACCGCTATAAAATGGGTTCTCTATGTTAGGTACTAAAACCATTATCAGCTTAGAGCTGTTCATCTTGGGTACCGGATTATTTTCTGGGAGCTGATATCCCAAGGCTTCGACAGCTTTCTTAACTTTATCTCTCGTCTGAGGACGAATGGACGGGTTCTCATTTAGAACTCGTGACACTGTCGCTGTTGACACACCAGCATACTTAGCAACATCTGCAACAGATGGACGCATAAACCCTTACAACCTCATCTCTTTAACTTATGAAACGAATGTAACACGAAATGTATTACCTCACTATTTTTTCATATTCAAAGCAATGATTTCTTTTTCAAAGCAGCTGTGATCTTAATCTCAAACAGCAGTCAGACTGTGATTAACCACATAAATCTCAAGTTCCAAATCTCGTTTTACTTCTCCCAATGTAACAAATGCAATTATATTTCATGAAACGAATGTAACGTTTCATTGAATATAAATAACGGAGCCTAAGATGAACAAATCAAGTATCAATGCAGTAATTATTGGCACAGGGATGATTGCACACGTTCATTTCCGCTCGCTAAAAACTGCTGGTGTTAACGTACTTGGCTTAGTCGATGCAAATCCAGATCAAGCAAAAAAAGTGGCGAAGGCATGGGGCGTAGAAGTATTTGAAGATCTTCAGCAAGCTTTAAAGCACGATGCTGTCGATGTTGTTCATATTTGTACTCCAAATATCTTCCATTATGAAATGGCAAAACAAGCATTACTTGCGGGTAAGCATGTCATTTGTGAAAAACCATTAGCAACCAACCTTTCTGATGCTATCGAACTACAACAGCTTGCTGCAGAAAAAAATGTGGTTACTGGCGTTCCTTTCGTTTATCGCTACCACCCTATGGTTCGTGAAGCTCGAGCTCGAATCGCAAGTGGTGAGCTTGGTTCGTTACATTTAATCCACGGTAGTTATCTTCAAGATTGGCTATTAGAGCAAAGTGACAACAACTGGCGAGTAGACCCAACGAAAGGTGGTGCGTCTCGTGCTTTCGCCGATATCGGCAGTCACTGGTGTGATTTGATGGAATGGGTAACAGGTGAACGATTCACACAACTCACCAGTCACTTCCATACCGCACAAAAAGAACGTTCAACGGCGGCAACTGAAACCTTCAGTGATCGTAATAACCAAGCCATTGATAACTGCCAAAAAGCATCTGTTACAACAGAGGATATTGCCAACCTACTGCTTGTCACAGAGAACAACACTCCTGCAACCGTAACAATTAGCCAAGTTTCTGCCGGTCGAAAAAACCGCCTTTGGTTTGAAATTGATGGTAGCAACAGCAGCTTAGAGTTCGACCAAGAAAAACCGGAACAACTATGGGTTAACACCCGTGAAGCTAAATCTTTAATCGTTCGTGACCCAACCCAAGGCAGTGATGAACAAAAGCGCTTGTCACTTACACCTGCGGGTCATACTCAAGGCTACAGCCATTGCTTTGATGCTTTTATTAATGATTTCTACGACACCATTTTGGGCGCTACACCTGAAGGTCTGCCTACCTTCGATGACGGTACTCGTGCAGCAAAAATCATTGATGCTGCTTTGAATTCTTCAAAACAAAAACAGTGGGTCTCTATTGATTAATCGATGACTTAATTAATCGACGACTCAACTTCGTGATGAATCCCTACACACTAATATGGATATGATTATGAAAACTAATAACTTTATTCTGCCACGCTTACGCGTAATGATGTTCTTACAGTTCTTTGTCTGGGGCGCATGGTATACGTCTATTGCCGTATATATGTCCCATGTAGGCATGAGTGACCTTACTCACTGGCCATACACCGTTAACCCTCTCGCTGCGGTTATTGCACCTTTTTTCATTGGTTTAATTGCAGATAAGTACTTTGCAACACAAAAAGTATTGGGAACTCTTCACTTACTCGGCGCTGCATTCCTATTCGCGGCCCCACAGGCTGTTGAAAATCCAACGTTGTTTATCATTATTTTGCTGGCATACAACCTTGCTTATATGCCAACTCTTGGGCTTTCTAACTCACTTGCGTTTCGTAACATAGAAGACCAAGAGAAACAGTTCCCTACCATTCGTGTATTCGGAACCATTGGTTGGATTGTAGCCGGTCTGTTTATCAGCTTTGGTTTAAGCGGTATGTTCGGTGTCGCTGCAGAACAAACTGCAATGCCACTTTATACTGCTGCTACGGCAAGTGCGATCTTAGGTGTGTTCAGCTTCATGCTTCCAGATACTAAGCCTACAGCCGCTGGTACAAAAACATCATTTAGCGAAATTGCTGGCATCAACGTATTTAAAGAACTGGCAAGTCCTGCGTTCTTCGTATTCATGTTAGCGTCTTTCCTAATCTGTATTCCTCTAGCTGCTTACTACAACTTTACTCAGCTTTTCCTAAGTTCAATGGACATGGCAAACATTGCTGGTATTCAAACTCTTGGGCAAGTTTCAGAGCTTGGTTTTATGTTGCTGATGCCACTATTTTTCCGTCGCTTGGGCGTTAAATGGATGCTTGTTGTTGGTATGGGAGCTTGGGTTCTACGTTACGCATTATTTGCAATGAGTGCCCCTGATTCAGTCGTGTGGATGATCATGGCTGGTATTGCTTTACACGGTGTTTGTTACGACTTCTTCTTCGTTACCGGTCAAATCTACATCGACAAACAATGTAACGATACCAACCGAGGTCAGGCTCAAGGTCTACTCGTTCTGGTGACTTACGGTATCGGTATGCTTGTTGGCGCTCAAATCGCGGGTATGGTTTACAACGAGTTCCTACAAGGTGCAACTCAACTAACACCTGAAAACTGGGCAAGTTTCTGGTGGCTACCTGCAATGTTTGCTGCTGGTGTTGCTCTACTGTTTGTCTTGTTCTTTAAAGAAAAAACACAAGCTATTGCTCAACAAGCTCGCGCTTAACACTCTGTAATTATTAGGTTATTGATTATGAAACAAATTAAAGGTCCCGCTATATTTTTAGCTCAGTTTATTTCTGATGTAGCGCCTTTTAATACTCTGGAAGGCCTAGCAAAATGGGCCTCTCATAAAGGTTATAAAGCGCTGCAAATGCCTACGCTAAATCCTGAGATTTTCAATCTAGAATTAGCAGCAGAAAGTTCAGAATACTGCGAGAAAATTAAAGCAACCCTAAACCAATTCGATTTGGAAATTAGTGAGCTATCAACCCACATTCAAGGACAATTAGTCGCGGTTCATCCCGCTTACGATCAGCTAATGGATCAGTTTGCACCTGATGCGGTAAAAGGCGATTCAAAAGCAAGAACTCTATGGGCAACTGAACAGTTGAAGCTGGCTGCTCGCGCTTCTGCAAATCTTGGATTAGACGCGCATGCAACATTTTCAGGTTCACTAATGTGGCCATATGTTTATCCGTGGCCACAACGCCCACAAGGGTTGGTAGAACAAGGATTTGAAGAGCTAGCTAAACGCTGGTTACCGATATTGGACGAGTTCGATAAGTTCGGCGTCGATGTCTGTTTCGAGCTACACCCAGGTGAAGATCTTTTTGACGGAACCAGCTTTGAACATTTCTTAGATAGTGTGAACCATCACCCTAGAGCAAATGTTTTATACGACCCAAGTCATATGCTTTTACAAGGTATGGATTATTTAGGCTTCATTGATCGTTATCACGACCGAATCAAAGCTTTCCACGTTAAAGATGCTGAGTTTAGACCAAGTGCCTCTCAAGGCGTTTATGGTGGCTACTCCGGTTGGACAGAACGAGCAGGCCGCTTCCGTTCTCTCGGCGATGGTCAAATCGACTTCGTGCAGATATTTAGCAAATTGACGCAATACGGCTTCGATGGCTGGGCAGTTCTTGAATGGGAATGTTGCTTAAAAGATTCCGAACAAGGAGCGACTGAAGGAGCGCCATTTATCGGCAAGCATCTCATCAATAGAACAGCTAAAGCTTTTGATGACTTTGCTTCAGGTAGTCAACAAGAAGATCTCAATAAACACCTGCTAGGTCTTTGATTTATAAACCCAATGGGCTCGCCGCCGCACTGTTTAAACAGTTCGGCGGCTTTTTTATTCGCTTATTTCGTACGAATAGGCAAGAAATGAACACGAATCTACCTTCTAGTATTCCCCACTCTTTCAGTAAATTATCAAGGTTTAACGGTGCCGAATTAATTTGAAATTCAGCTATAAATAAAATAGATAAAACCACTAGGTAATGCAGATGGAAGACTTTAATCGTATAACGAAGAGTGTATGCAATACACTAGCATCGCTAGTATGTGTTTTCACAAGCATCAGCATAGCTCATGCTACCCCCGCACAAGACTGTGAGAATCTTAAATCAGTACCTATTTACAACGGTAAAGTCACTGAAACGAAATACATCACAGCAGGAAAGTCAGAAAAAGACCCATTCCGTATGTTCACTGGCGCTCCAGACCTTGAATTCGATTTACCAGAACATTGCTTAGTACGAGGAGAGATTGAATCTCGAACTAACGCTACAGGTAAACCTAACGCGCTGAGGTTTGAGATTCGATTACCAACAGATTGGCAAAACCGATTTATATTTCAAGGCGGTGGCGGCACTGACGGTTTTCTTGCCAATGCCATCGGTACAACCCCGATTTCAGGTTCAACTGCAATTCCGGCTCTAAACCGTGGCTATGCGGTTACCTCTATGAATGGTGGACACGACGGTGTTGACCCAACTTTTGGTTTGGATCAACAAGCGAGACTGGATTACGCTTACGCAGCTTTAGGTAAAGTGACCCAAGCAGCCAAAACACTAGTAAATCACTACTACAATAAAGAACCTTTTTACTCGTACTTCATGGGCTGTTCGAATGGTGGTCGCGAAGCAATGATTGCTGCGCAACGTTATCCAAATGAGTACAACGGTGTCATTGCAGCAAACCCTGGGTTTCATTTGAGCCGAGCAGCAATTAGCGAAGTTTGGGATACCCAGACATTGATGTCTATTGCTCCTAAAAATGATAAAGGGAAAAAAGTCTTAGCGAACGCTCTAACCAGCAAAGACTTACAAACACTTTCTGACGCAGTACTCAAGCAGTGCGATGCAAACGACGGTATTAAAGACGGCATCATCAACGACTACAAAAACTGCAACTTTAATCCCGATAGTCTTATTTGCAAAAATACCTCAGATTCAGCTTGTTTGAGTGAAGAGAAAGTCGCAGCAGTGAAGACTGTGTTCGATGGTGTCAAAGACAGTAATGGTAAACCGCTATATAGCACTTGGCCTTATGATGCAGGGGTCAGTGCACCGGGCTGGCGTGCTTGGAAACTTGGTTTTTCTCAAGATGCAGAAAAGCCTGATGCTTTAAATGCAGTATTGGGTGCAGGCTCTTTAATGTTCTACTTCATGACGCCACCAAACCCTCAAGCTGATTTAGCGGCATTTGATTTTGACCAAGCAGAATTCTTAGTCGGTGAAACGGGCGCATTAAACGACGCAACTTCAACCATGCTCAATACCTTTGCACAAAACGGCAGTAAGCTAATGATTATTCAAGGTGTATCTGACCCAGTATTTTCGGCAGATGACATTGAAAACTGGTATTTGAAAACACAACAAACCACATCAAAAGGTGATCTTACCGCGATGAAAGAATGGAACCGCCTATTTATGGTTCCTGGTATGACACACTGTGGTGGCGGTCCTGCATTGGATAACATTGATCCACTCACAGCGATGCAGAATTGGGTAGAAAACCAAAAGACACCTGATTATTTACCGGCTAAAGGTGAGGCATTTCCAGATAAAAACATGCCTATTTGCTCTTACCCACTAGTTGCCAAATATAAAGGCAATGGTGATGTGAACGCGCTAGATTCTTATCAGTGCATGTAATAGTCAAACATCACTCACTCTTTAAGCCTCGACATGTTGTCGGGGCTTAATATTTTGTAACATCTATTTGTCCCCACATAGCTATGTCAAGGAGTATTAGGCAAAGAATTTGTAGAATCTAGATACCGGTGCCCAAATAAAATCATTAGAGTAAGTAATGTGCAACAAAGCTACCTGTTGCCGGAATTACGTTGTAAAGCAATCTACTTGGGATATTTCTACCGATAGTTATGAAGATAAAAATAATGATTTATGTAAGTGTTATTGTAATAACGATTTTAATACTGCTACTTGGTGGCTGTACCTTTATGCAGCAGGAGCGTTTTGGTGCTGAGCCAACGGGAGAACGCCTAGAAAACGTTGAGTTATCTTCAAACTATGTTGAAGGTCAATTTCAAAACCAGATACCGACGCCTGTATTAAAAGAGGGTGAAAGTACATTGTCGATAATTGTCAGCAATATGTTTAGCTCTGCCAAAAATTTACAGCCTGATCATCCATTACCGACCGAGAAAGTCGATCTAAAAAGCCTACCAATTGAAAAAGATATCATCGTGTGGTTAGGTCACTCTTCTTTCTATATTCAACTTAGCGGAAAACGGATGTTGCTTGACCCTATTTTGAGTAGCTATGCATCCCCCGTTTCTTTTGCAATTAAAGCGTTCAGTGGCACATCTCTATATTCTGTAGATGAAATTCCACACATCGACTTACTGCTTATTTCTCATGACCATTGGGATCACCTAGACTACGACACCGTCACTAAGTTGCAGCCTAAAACAGATAAAGTGTTTGTGCCCCTTGGTATTGGTGCACACTTTGAAAAATGGGGATTTAGTGACAAACAAATTAATGAATCTGACTGGTATGGTGAACAGTTCGTTGATACTAATTTAACCGTTTATCTCGCTCCTTCGCGTCACTACTCTGGTCGTGGTTTAAGTAAGAACAAAACGCTTTGGGGTAGCTTTGTTTTGATATCTCAAAACAAGAAACTCTATTTTGGTGGAGACTCTGGTTATGGTCCTCACTTCAAAGAACTCGGTCAGAAATTTGGTCCGTTTGATTTAGTGGCATTAGACATGGGTCAATACGATCCACGTTGGCCATATATTCATATGACTCCGCAAGAAGCATCACAAGCTGCACTAGACCTCAACACGAAAGCATTGTTACCCGCTCACGTTGGGCGTTTTACTCTGGCTCAGCACGATTGGAGAGAACCATTCAATCAGATCGTTGCTCAGACTCAAGGCATGCCCTATCAACTCTATACACCCATCATTGGGCAACCGTTGATGTTAGATGACGAGGTTAAACCTAACTCACATTGGTGGGAGTAATAATTCCTTCCTTTATAAGGAAAAAGCCCAACCTAAAGATAACTTTATGGTCGGGCTTTTTTGGGGGTTCAATATACAAATGCGTTTCTGTTTTTGTCAGTAAACCAAAAATCTGCATGTTGTCTAAAGTTCTTATATTTTGCTGACAATCTGCGATTTATGCATTACTCAATCGTCGCTAATCCTTGCTCAATTGTTCTAAATACCCTTTCAAAACCTACCATGGAGCATTACTGATATCCTGAACACTGGCACCTAAGTCATTAAGACGTTTGGCGTCTTGCGAAGGTGAACGACCATACATTCGAGCATACTCACGACTAAACTGTGATGGGCTCTCATACCCAACATCATAGGCAGTTTCACTCACTTCCTTACCTTCTAAGAGTAGTTTCCGTGCTTCTTGTAGCCTTAAAGTTTTTTGGTATTGCAACGGAGTCATTCCCGTTGCTGTACGAAAGTGACGATGTAATGAAGCCTGACTCATGCCTGCTTGTTCGATGAGGTCTTGAATCGAAATAGCTTTGCTAAAGTTATCTTTTACCCAGTTAATCACTTCTCTTACCTTATTAACTCTAAAATCATTTCCGGAAATTTGGCGCAGAACTGAGCTTTGCTCGCCTTTGAGTAAACGATACAAAATCTCTCTATCCACCATGGGAGCGAGGAAGGCTACATCTTGCTCATTTTTGAATAAATCAAGCATGCGTGAAAGAGGCTCTAACAAGTTTTCATCGGCTCTACTCAACAAGAAACATTCATCGTTAACAGCCTTACGATGACTAATATCAGTCTCTGTCATGATCTGAGCTAATTTGTCAGGATCGAGCTGGATACTAATAGACATATAGGGGTGATTAGCGTCCGATTCGATTATTCTTGTGGCAATAGGCAGCTCCACAGAATTAATGAAATAGTCTCCCGGCTTATATCGGAACTGGTGTTCGCCAACAATCACTTCCTTAGAGCCTTGTAAAACCAAGCACAACATCGGTTGATACAGCACGGTAACTGGGCAATTTGTAGTTGCGGCGGTAAACACACTATAACCAGGATAAAACTCGACACTTTTACCTAAATAAGTGTGTTGTTGAACCTTATCTATCAATCGGCTGATTATTTCGTTCATCATTGTTACCCTATTCCATTGTCAAAATTACCTAACTACACATTGATAGGATTAGGCAAGTATTTGAGAGTATCAGGAGAGAAAGTGGATGGACAGATAAAGTAAATTGAGTCTTAACAAATAAGCTAACGTGACATCACGTATTACTTCAGCATACTTTAGAAGGACTCAACTATGGCAAATCAAACTATTCGCGTAGGTTTTATTGGTCTCAATCCAGACAGCCATTGGGCTGCAACCGCTCACCTACCTGCTCTACAATCTCTGGGTAATAAATATTCAGTGGTTGCTGTTGCTAACAGCAGCCTCGAAAGTTCTGAACGAACAGCAAAAGCGTTAAACCTACCTTATGCGTTTGCCTCTGCAGAAGAATTAGTAAAAAGTGACGAAGTTGATTTAGTTGTTGTGACAGTTAAAGTCCCTTACCACTTTGAACTTGTTTCTGCAGCGCTTAATGCTGGCAAGCACGTTTACTGTGAATGGCCGCTCGGCAATGGATTAGAAGAAGCCCGAGAACTGACTGCACTGGCGAAAGAAAAAGGCGTTGTTGCTGTGTCTGGTACTCAGGCAAGAACGGCATTAGAAATTGAGCACTTGAGCAAACTGATTGCTGATGGTTACGTAGGCAAAGTGCTTTCTTCGACCTTAATTGGTTCCGGCGGTAACTGGTCTGGTGAAACCATCGAAGAATACTACTATCTGTTTGAAGAGAAAAACGGTGCAAACATGCAGACGATTCCTCTTGCTCATACATTAGCGGCAGTTAAAGATGTATTGGGTGATTTTGCACAGCTTGATGCCCAGTTCGTCAGCAACTTTTCGACAGTAAAAGTTTCAGATGCTAACGAGACTCGTGAGAAATCTGTTCCAGACCAAATTATGGTGCAGGGTCAACTTGAGAGCGGCGCTGCAATCGCTATTCACTACCGTGGCGGCGTGTCACGAGGTACTAACCTGCTTTGGGAAATCAACGGTACCGAAGGTGATATTCAGGTCACTGCGGATTTGGGTCATGCTCAAATGGTTCAACTAACCGTTAAAGGTGCAAACGGAGATGCTAAACAACTAGAACCTTTAATGCCTGAACAATCGCTGTATGAAGGATTACCTGAATTCGCTGCAGCTCGCAATATCGCTGTTATTTATGACCGCTTATACAATGATATTCAAAATGGAACGGCAACTGCACCTACATTCGCAGATGCCGTAAGACTGCATGAAATTATAGATGCAATTGAAAAATCGGCGGCAAACAAATAATCGTAAAATCCCTCTATAGGCAAGGAGGTACTCATGTACCTCCATGTCGAATACATATAACGCTAGACTAAACAGTCATTGTGTTTCCACATTTCAAAGGAAACACAATGAGTTAGAACAGCATGTTACTGCTTTGCAACCACCCTTAATCTGATCTCTCTAGGCGTAGCATTAAATATCTGCTTAAACTTAGTCGAGAAGTAATTGCTGTCTTGGTAGCCAACGTCAAAAGCAATTTCAGTAACACTTTTATCGGTTTGTTTTAGCAACTGAAGTGCCTTACTTGCTCGAACGTAATTCAAATAACGGTTGTAGCTCATTCCAGTCAACGCTTTGAGTTTGTTGGTAAGTTGCTTCGAAGACATTTCCGCTTGATCTGCAATCTCTTCTACTGAGTAATTACTGGCGTAGTTCTCCAGCAAGTAAGACGCAACTGAAATGGTCTTCTCTTCTTCATTCGAACCACTGATTTCTTTAATGCGACCACGAGATAACTCAACCAATAGTATGTTGAACAACGACTGACAGATGATGCGCGATTCAGGGGAATTTGAATGTGATTCCTTGTCAATGGCATTAATGATGTTCT
Source organism: Vibrio sp. HM8-C (assembly GCF_058630515.1). Taxonomy (NCBI): domain Bacteria; kingdom Pseudomonadati; phylum Pseudomonadota; class Gammaproteobacteria; order Vibrionales; family Vibrionaceae; genus Vibrio; species Vibrio sp. HM8-C. The sequence goes on along the minus strand of NZ_JBMMKS010000005.1, from coordinate 97,137 downwards.
GAACTTGAAAACCAATCGACTCATTAATAAACCAGCCGTTTTGGTCAGTGTTATTGGGTATGTATTTCTGTAACGAAGAATCCATAGAGAGATGTGGGCGATCGAAAAGTACGTTACTGAGATGAAGATTTTCAACGCCTTCAAATAAATGGCGATCTTTACGGTTAACAAAACAAACGTAGTTTTTACTTAGCTTCATCGGTACTTCATTTATCACGTGCGTCCCGTGACCAGAAGAAACAATGATGATTTCCTCAAAAGAGTGAGAATGTTCAGGATAAGACTCTTGTGGTGCACGTAGCTCTGTAATGACAGGCTGTTGTGAGTTCAGGAAAAAGTCCTGTGATTTTAAATAAATCATAAGTGTCACCTACTTTTGAAGTCGAGCTACCGACTGACGATTAATCAATCGCCCGCTGTACTGATGAAAATCTACATACGCCGGTTCTTTGGTTAACAGCAAAGCCAACTGAATCGCGTGCTCTGTCATTTTCTCGATGGGTAATTCAATAGTCGTTAACGTTGGCGTCGAAAATTCACAAACGATATCGTTATCAATCCCGACAATAGAGACTTGATTTGGTACCTCTATCCCAGATTGCAAACACGCCTTAATAGCGCCTAACGCCATATGGTCATTGAAAGCTACAATCGCAGAAAAATGTACTCCTTTCTTTAGCAGCCTCTGACAAGCTTTATAACCATTGACGATTAGATAGTCACCCTGCTCTACAAGTTCAGGATCAAAGCGGAGTTTGTTTTTCTCCAATGCTCTTTTATAACCTTCAAAACGCGCAATTCCCGTTGGGTTATCCATCGTCCCTGTAATACAAGCGATTTTGCTATGTCCTTGTGACACGAGGTATTCGACCATCATTTCGACTGAGTTTGTTTGATCAAAAGACACCACATGATAAAAAGGGTTCGCACTCAATCGATTCATCACGACTAAGGGTATTGATAACTGTTGTGTCAGTTTTTCTATGTGTTCATCAGACAGAGTCCGACTGTACAAGACGATTGCATCACAGCTCGCTTCAAGCTTACGAATCAACTCATATTCAATATCAGGATCGTTATGCCCATCAGTCACTAAAAGCTGCTTTTTTGCTTTTTCAGCACTTGCAGATGCTTGTTTTAATAAAGAGCCAAAATGCGTACCATCAAAATCCGATACAACGAAACCTATAGTATTAGTTTCGTTCGTCGCTAAAGCACGCGCTACAGTGTTAGGTCTAAACCCAAGTTGTTCCATCGCTGAAAGTACTCGTTGGCGTGTAGATTCTTTGACAGAACAGCTATCGTTAATCACGCGTGAGACCGTCGCCTTTGACACACCTGCAAGCTTTGAAACATCAACAATTGTACTCATCAATTCTCTCTTAACACCGACAAATGACCAGAGCTACAGAAGGTGAAAATGCCGAGAGAACCCCGGCATTTCAGTCTAAATGAACGAATTATAAATCTTTGCCATTAGACTCAATGACTTCTTTGTACCAGTAAAAACTCTTCTTCTTAGAACGAGACATATCACCGGTACCATCATCATGCTTGTTCACATAGATGAAACCATAACGTTTTTTATATTCGCCCGTTGTGAATGAAACACAATCGATACAACCCCAAGGCGTATAACCCATGAGTTTCACACCATCTTCAACTACGGCTTTCTTCATTTCACTCGCATGAGCCTGTAGATAAGCAATACGGTAGTCATCGTTGATTTGACCATCATCTTCCACTTTATCGATAGCACCAAAACCATTTTCAACAATGAAAAGAGGCTTAGAATAACGCTCATAAAGAGTATTTAGCGAATAACGCAAGCCAACAGGGTCAATTTGCCATCCCCAATCAGATGCTTTCACATAAGGGTTAGGCACACTTCCAGGGAAACCTGTTAAACCGTTGCTCTCACCTTTAGTGGTTGCAGATACGGCAACAGACATGTAGTAGCTTAAACCTATGTAATCAACACAACCTTCGCGCAATGTTTCGGCATCCGTTGGGTCCATCTCGATGTGGTAGCCTTTACGTTGCCACTCTTTCTTAATGTATTCTGGGTACTCACCACGAACATGAACATCACTAAAGAAGAAACGGTCACGCATAGATTGAGTTGCAAATAAAACGTCTTCCGGAGCACAGGTTTGTGGATAAATAGGAATAAACGCAATCATGCAACCAATTTGGAAGTTCGGGTTAATTTCATGACCCAATTTCACTACTTTTGCACTTGCCACTAATTGGTGGTGAACAACTTGATACATAGTTTGTTCTGGTTTTTCGTCATCATTAAAGACAACACCTGAACAGCAATAACCGAACAATGGGTAATTGTAGTTTTTCTGGTTATTGATCTCGTTAAACGTCATCCAGTATTTAACTTTACCTTTATAACGTTTCATTACCGTTTCTGCGTAATGAACAAAGAAATCAAGCACTTTACGGCTACGCCAGCCACCATATTCTGTCACTAAATGACGTGGCATTTCGAAGTGTGAAAGCGTAATAACTGGTTCAATACCGTATTTTAATAGCTCATCAAACAAGTCATCGTAAAATTGTAGACCAAACTCATTTGGTTCTACTTCATCACCATTTGGGAAAATACGTGTCCATGCAATCGAAGTACGGAAGCATTTAAAACCCATTTCAGCGAAAAGTTTAATGTCTTCTTTATAATTGCCATGAAAGTCTATTGCTTCATGGTTTGGATAAAAAACTTCAGGTTTTACACCGTCTGTAATTACGCGCTCAACGGTATGTGAACCACCACTCAAGACGTCAACGATACTTGGACCTTTACCGTTCTTATCCCAACCGCCTTCCACTTGGTGTGCTGCAACCGCACCACCCCATAAAAAATCTTTCGGAAAAATATTATTCATTGAACATACTCTTTAAATTCATGTCGCAAAAAGTAAAAGGTTGGGATTAGTTCTTTTCTTGAAGCTGACGGTGGATATTAATCAGTTCTTCTACTAATTCACGAGCAAGCATTGAGGTCATGATATGGTCCTGAGCATGCACCATCACTAGGTTTACAGGCACTTTGCCTTCACCTTCGTCCATACCAATCAGTTGAGTTTGTACTCCATGAGCTCGTTTTGCCGCTTCTGTTGATTGCTTTAATAAACCATCAACTTCATCCCATTGACCACTTTTAGCGCTCATTAATGCTTGCATTGCTAAACTCTTAGATTCACCAGCATTAATAATTAGTTCCATAACTGTAGATTCGAGATCCATAACTGACTCCAAAAATTAAATATATAATTCGTAAAATTGACCACTGACAATCAACTTTAAATAACAAACAGATAACACAGAAAATATTATTGAAAAATTAAAACCAAAAAAAACATTTCCAATAACAATCTAAACCAACAAAGAAACCGGTTACATTATATTTTCAATAAAAGGCAATGAATAATACATTGCCTTAAAATAAACAAGATGATTATGCGATAAGAGCCAATGCATCCTGAAGGATTTTGTCACCTTTCATCATGCCATAATCCATTTGGTTAATTACAGCGATAGGTTTACCTGCCTGATCAGTTTTAGTTTTAAATTCATTAAGCTTATATTTAATCTGAGGTCCTAATAGGAAACAGTCGTATTTTGACAAATTAGCGTCAAATTCATCCAGACCTACAGCGTTTATTTCAACTTCAATATTTTTTTCTGTTGCTGATTGTTTCATTTTTTTCACAACCATACTTGTTGACATACCAGCAGCACAGCAAAGTAGAATTTTTTTCATTTTAAATCACCTTAATAACTTCGTTCTAATGACACTATTATACGTAAAAATGTAACCGGTATCATTATATATAAAAACCATAAAATCGATATTGTGATCAGGATCTAGATCTTTTTTATAATTAAATAAACTAACAAATTCACTTAATTATAAAAAATATGCTCCATATTATATGGAGCACCAAATAATAGACAGGAACTACATGATTAATGTTTAAGTAAGCTAATCTAAAATTATGCTTATATTAGAATCTTTAAATCTATTTAAGATTTTTATCTAAGAAACTAATAATTGTTTCCATAATTTCAGGTTGGTACCAAAGGAACCCTGCATGGTCAGCACCTTTAACTACATATCGAGTTGAATCGATACCTTTAGCGATTAATGCTTCATGAAGGATCTTGGTTTGACTTGGTGAAACAACCGGGTCCTTATCACCATGCATCAACAAAAATGGGGGTGTATTTTTAGAGATGTGAGTAATAGGGTTAGCATAAGCTGCTTTTTTCAAGTCACTTTGGATTGAGCCGCCTTCCATAAATGGAACGCCATTAACCAACATTGCTTCAGGAACGGCTGGAGACTCGTGTTTCTTTTGTCTCTCTTTGTCGTAATCCATCGCCACACGAGTAAGATCTGACAAACCATACAAATCGATAGCGGCTTGTACGTCACTGCTTTGATCTAGGTTTGCACCTTTATCAAACTCTTTCATGCCGTTAGTCGTTGCTGCGATAGCAGCCAAGTATCCACCAGCAGACTCGCCCATAATTGCAATTCGAGTTGGGTCGATACCAAACTTCTGAGCATTAGCACGCATGTAGCGGACAGCAGATTTAACATCTTCGAGCATACCCTCGAATTTAACCATAGGTACAACTCGGTAATCGATGCTTGCTACTACGTAACCTGCTCGTGCCATATCAACACGTTGACCGATGAACTTTGTCTTCGGTGCATCCATAAATCCACCGCCAGTCACAAACAATACTGCTGGTAATGGCTCTGGCGAGAATGGTTGAATTACGTCCATAGAGAGCTTGATTGGACGTCCCATGTTGTTAAATGTTTCTGAATAAACGAAATCAGCATTCAGGCGAATCGGCGGAACCGTCATTTCAACAGACAGCTCTTTGCTGTCTTTTGTAGCCGCAACAGCCGCTGCAGAACCCACTAACATTGCTGAAACAATCAGCAGTTTTTTCATTTTTTTCATGTTCACGTACCCTACATTGTTATTGTTTTAGCTTAGAAGAAAACTTCGAAACGGTAACCTACACGCCATTCTGAATCGACTGGTAAATCAGTAATTTCTTGATCACCACCTACATAGGCAACACTTAGGTTAGTGACTGGTACAGCCCAAGGAACGCTCTTCAACTGAAGTGATGGACCGAATGCTAGCTTGTACATGCTGCCGTCAACACCTTCAACACCATCACGGTTCGTTTTGTTCGCATAAACCGCTTCGTACTGCATTGAAATATTATCAGTCATTGCTTGATGTACACTTACGCCAGCGAAAATGCCTTGTTCTTCCGCGTTGCCGAAATAATAAGTAGCGCGACCTAAATCTTTTTGAGTATTGGTTAGACTTGTAGTGCGGCGTTGCTCTGCGCGATCGGTATATTCATAAACAAATGCTGGTTCGATGGTAATTCCTTCAAATTGGGTAATCATACCGTAGTAGGAAAAACGTGCAGATTTATCATCTTCTTCACTTAAGCCTGTAATACGAGATGTACTTAGATATTGAGCTACAACACCTTTACCACCTTGCACCATAACACTAGAGTTACCGCCTAAGCCTAGGAAAGAACCAAATTTATATTTTGCAAAGCCACTGTAAGCATTTGGTTTTTCTTCAGTTGCACAAAACGGAGCACCACCGGTGTATGAATAGCAAGGATCATCTAAAACTTGCATGTAGGTAGCACCAAATTCTGCATTACCCACTTTGTAGACTAGGTCAAACACCGTTCTTGAGCCTTCCATAGCCGTAGCCAAGTTATTAGTTGGACTTGCATCAGCAGTGTCTACTTGTTTATAACCGATGGTGACGTCTAAATTGTCGCTGTTATAACCGATGCCTGAATCTACGTTAATTTCTCGAATGTTATAAGCTAACGTTCGAATGCGCTCACCTTGATATTTACGACCAGCCCATACTTTTGCATTTGATGGTAAGAACGATAGGCCGCCATATTGAACATACATCTGCTCCGCTTCTACAGATTTGTCGCCATAAGTAACAATCTCAGAAACAAAATCTGCCCATTCCCCTTCTTTAACGCCATCGAAACGCTTATGCATTGATAATGCGGCAAAATAATCGTGCCAGTAGGTATTGCCTAAGTTGCCCATCGTGCCGCGAGGATCTTGGTTTGGACCTGTAGGGTCTACGTGAAGCGCCATATTTTTCTCACGCGCAAGTTCGCTTTGAAAATCACCTGCAACCATTGCAAATCCATGGAATTGGACTGAATCATCCGCGAATGTAGGTAGGGAAGCAGTAGCAGTAAGAGCAGCAGAAATCGCTACCACTAAGTTCAATTTCTTCATTTTGTTATACTCCGTGTTATTTATTATATTTACGGAATAGTTACTTTCTTTTCTTATATTGATTGGATAGATTTAATAATCGAATAAATAACCAAAATGTGGACACCTATCTTTTACATCCAATATTTCAAGTAACACACGTAAATTGATTTAAATGTGAAGTCATTACCTAAATCAACTGGTTTTGACTCAACACATATAGTTTCCTAAATTACGTACAATTATTTTATATCGGTTGTTGCATTAAATAGTGTCGAATATTGCCACAGGAGGTAGATCACATTTATTATTCACAGGAAATAAAAAAGCCTCTACTGTGATCGCAGAGGCTTGACTTTAATGAAATGAAATTAGTTTAGTTCTGTTTCAAAAGGATCTTTGGCAAACCTTATATTGTCCCTAAACTCTTTGATACTGACCTGATACTTGTCCTTGAAAACTCGATAAAAGTGCGACGCATTTTCGTAACCTGTCATATTTATTACGTCAATGATTGCATAGTCTGTATATTTCAAAAGATATACAGCACGCTCTAAACGCTTTTCCAACAGCAAATCACTAAATGTTTTGCCAGTAAACTTTTTCAAAAGTCTACTCACTTTATAGTTAGGTAAATTTAATCTGTCTGAGACAACTTTCAAACTTGCATTCTGATAGTTTTCGTCAATGTATCTTAGAACCGACAAAGCTAAAGATTCATCATGATTGACACTAACGTAATAATCACTTTCTTCTATATTTGACAACAACTCAGTAATTAAAAGCCCAACAAGAAAGTGAACCCTCATTTGCTTCAATGAATTATCGCTATAGATTTCATTGATTATTTTTAGAACCAGCGCTTGCAGTTCCAGACAATCCCCAACTTTAAAATGAATATGCTCACCCAAACGGTTTTTGCCGTTAATAGACGCTAAGATAAATTCTGTTATTAAATTCTCATTATCAAATAATGAAATTAAACGCCCAATAAACTCAGGCTCAATAATTAGATTGATGATAATGTCATTTTCACCAGCCGCATCAATTTCATGTTTAGCGAACTGGTTTAACAATAAAATTTCGCCTTGGTTTTGCTCGATAACTTTACCATTCACAACCTGACGCATAGTTCCTTGGTACACATACACCAACTCTATGTAGTCATGAGAGTGCATCGGAATAGCAATAAAACGAGCTTGCTTTTCGATATATATGTGTTTGTCGCGATAAAACTTGCGAGATATGCGTTTTTCAAATTTTGGCGAAAAATCAGGTGAAGCTTCTAACAGTTCTAACTCTTTGTCTGTGTATGACAGCAAGCTATCATGCACGTGAGCGTTTAACATGGTTTGCCTTAAATCAACATCGTTCTTTAGCATGTACTAAATCAGTATTTACACTGATATTCAACGCTTTGGTTTCAGATATGTCGATATAAACATGTTTTTCATCTAAGTGACTGATCAAATGCCCATCCAGCTTAGCTTCGTAAGCCTTCGGTAGTACAACTAAGCTCTCTTTAACACCGTATGGGATCTGAATATCTAGGTTGATTTTCGAACCATTTCTCTTCCAACGACTGATAACCTTGCCTTGACTAGAGATAAACGAGCAGTAGACTTCATCAATATGAGTAGCAAAGTATGGCTTAACCGTAATTTGGTCAGCGCCACAAGACTCTTCACCAACGGATATTCCACCTAACCCACTGTAGAACCAATATGCGTAAGAGCTGAACATGGCATGGTTTGAAGAACCATTTTCATTGTCACCAAAAAACTCTTTAAGTGCACCATTACCATCATTCAGCATCGACTTCACACCCAACTCATTTTCTAAGCAGTCAAATACTAGGTGGTTAAGATCGTATTTGTTAGCGATTGAATAGAAAAAGCCTTGTCCAAAAATACCAAACTGCAAATCAAAACCACTTGAAACGATTGCATTTTCGAGTTGTTTAACAAGTACATTGGGTTCATCTTCCAACTCAAAATACAGTGCAAACACATAGCTTGTTTGGCTGCGGTCAGAGTAACTACCATCTCCATTTCTAAATTTGGCAATAATCTTTTGCTTCGTATTGTCTGCTAATTGTTGGTACTCAAGTTCGTTGTCAACAAGACCAATCAGTTTTGAGAAATGAACCAACAACAACAAATGATAATAGTAGAAACAAGTAGCCGTAAAACTCAGTGCTGGTGAACCATGCTTGATGTTCTCTTTATCCGCGACCTTACTTCCCCAATCACCCAAGCAGTAATTGTCTAATTCATCAAAATTCAGTGAACTTAGATGATCAAACTGTGCTTGCAAATGTGGATAAACTTGCTTAACCAGCTCAATACTTCCGTAATACTGGTAATGCATTTTCAGCAAATAAGGCACCGCTAACTGCCAACCTAAAGGACCTGCGCCCTCACCTGTACCTTTAGTTTGAATGCCCATAAATGGTGCGGTTTCAGGGAATCCGCCATTGGTCGCTTTATCTGCAATAAAATCAAACATGGTTTTTTCGTACAGCTTCGCTGAATCAAACATCATTAGTTGCGAAGGAGCTAGTGCAACCATATCTCCACCGTAAGCAAAACGTTCTCTTGCACAATCCTCGATAACACTATGAATGTTATTCAGTTTGGTTACTTTCGCTGCATCGTACAAACGGCTTACGTAGGCATTAGAGCACTTAAAATCACCGACTTCATTCAACTGATTATGAGCGTATATCGCTTTAATTTCTTTCAGCTGTTCTAGAGACAGACCAGAGACTTCTACAAAGCGAAAAGAGTGATAAGTGTACTGGTTACAAAATTCCATCACCCCATCTCTACAGATACATTTGTCTCGTTGCTCAGCTCGCTCAGGGCTACCAGAGCCGCCAGGGACAATAACGTTTTCAGCCACGTTCTTACCAATGAAGCCCGCTAAGCTAGAATCGGTATTCAGTGTTTTATCTGCATTGATCTCTTCACTGTAGACAAATTCAATTACCTGTCCTGATTTCCCAGAAAAAGTTGCATCTATAAAGCCGCTCACCATAGTGCCAAAATCAATGATGTGTCGCTTATCATCAATCGAATAAACATCTCTAGGTGTTACCTCTACACCCTTGACAATTTTTTCGATGTAGCTAGAACGCAGTTTACCGGAAGGACCTTGTACCTCACTTGCTCGGACCCAGTCAGTATTGTGCAGTTTGAAACAATCTTCTTCTGTATCAAATAGACGAAAATCGATTACTTCACCAAGGTACATGTTGTTAAACAAGTATGGACCTTCCGCTACACTCCAGCTTTTGTCTGTGGCAACTGTCTTGCTAATCTTCCCTTCGCTTTTCATTACAACTTGAGCCAGTAATGTCGGTTTACCCGTTGTCAGGTTTTGGCGAAGGTTGTATTTACCAAACAATGTCATCGGTGCAGGGTTGTACCAACCATTGGCTAGCTCAACCAAGACTTCGTTATGACCGATATTTAAATAGCCTTGAATATCAAACGTATCGTAATAAACAATTTCGTTGTAGTTAGTCCAATCATTGTTGAGTTCGTAGTTCGACACCTTAGTGCCGTTTATATACAAGTTGTAATACCCTAACCCAACAATATGAATATAGGTTTCATCTATTGTGTTCGATACTACAAGATCCTTTTTAAACACTAGATTTCTTTTATCGTTGTAGTACTCGCTATCTTCAACGAGATATGAACTATCCGAGATCCAGTGTGCTTCAAACTCACCAAAGTTACTTGTAACAAAATAGCTTGAGAAAGAGACTTTCTCTCCTTGGCTACCATAGACATTAACAATGACTTGATACTTGCAGCTTTTGTCTAATTCAATCTCTCTTAAAATGTATGCTGTTTCTTTCTCGTGTATTTCAGATAAATAAACCGATTTCTCGTGAGTCGTTATCTGCAATTCAAACCTTACTTGTTCGAATGCTACCTGCCATTTGAAATGGATAGGCAAACAATCTACAACTGTACTTTTTTGAGTACCATTTATTGTTAAGCTATCCATATTCATTAACTCTTAGCTGTCGCTTCTTTTAGTCTTAAAGCCTCTTTCTCCAATTCCACACGGTTTTGTTCTTTCATTGCATCTTCTTCCGCTCTTTCTTCGCTAAACGCAATTCTGTCTGCGATCTTGAAGAAGAAATACCAGCCTGCGAATCTCACGAATAGAGCCAAGAATTGGAATGCTGCAATCTTCCAGCTACCTTGCATAAAGCCTGACACAATCACTGGCATACCTGCTGGAGTCATTACACCGGCAACAGGCGGTAACACACCAGCAACCGTTAAGTAGTACGCTACGGCAAGCATCACGCCATTTAAAAGAATGTAAGGGATAGCTAAAGCAAAGTTCATTACTAGAGGCACACCGTAAGCCATTGGTTCACCGATTGTGAACACCGCTGGTGCAAGTGAGATACGACCTAGAGTTTTATAGCGCTGGCTGCGAGCCATGAATGCAAGCATAAATGCTAATGGCAATAAGTCACCCGCGGTATAAGTCATGAAGAACGCAAAACCTGTGATATTCGGTGTTGGATTGCCAGCAGAAAATGCCGCCAATTGCGCTGCATCCATTGCGAACCAGATAGGAGCAACAATACCTAGAGTGATTGCGTGACCATGTAAGCCAAAGAACCATAGTGTCTGAGCGATAATAGACACTAGAATGACAGAACCAATACCCGCACCGAGAACTGTCAATGGTGACTGAATGATACCGTAAATGATTTCATGGATACTACCTAAGCCATTGATAGTAATAGTTGCTGAGACAATAGTGAAACCAGTAAGGATTACGATACCCGGAACTAATGAGGAAAATGATTTAGAAATAAATTCCGGAACGCTGTCAGGCATTCGAATAATCAAGCCTTTCAGAGTAATAGCCACAAAAATTCGAGATGAAATAAAGGCAACCATGATGCCTGTAAACAATCCCATAGAACCTAACCATTGGTTTGGAATACTAAAGGCTTGCCCAAGTGGTCCAACGGCTCCTAACTCATAAGGAGTCAGGATAAAGAACGAAATCATTGATATCAAACCAGCCGTAAAGCCATCAACATCAAAGCTCTTTGCCAATGTATATGCCACTGAAAATGAAACGATTACCGCTAAAAAGTTGTTCGTAAAGTTGATCGGTATATCAAAGAAAGGAGCTAGATTGTGTACTGCAATAAACTGTTGCCAAATATCTAAAGGAAACACTTTCAATAGCGTTGCAAATGAGCTCATGATGGTTGCTGGCAATGCCAACATCATGCCGCGCATGATTGCTTGTAGGTAGCGGTTTTGACCGACTCTTTGCATGATAGTCATTAGTCTATCTTGCAGCATGTTTGCATCTATTTTCATAATTTCAGACCATTGTCATTTCGAACGGGATACATTCGTATTGTTATGTTATTTGCTCTTCAAAAATGTGGTTTAAGCAAAATCACTAAAACCCCAATATTTGTCATGTTAAGAGATCCCCCCGACATGGGTAATATCGTCTGTTGCAGTTTTAATTGACCTTTTTTGCACGCGGCTATTGAGTGGTTAGTAATTGAACAACGAGTAAATTCGTCAAATACAAAAAAGCCGCTACTCATTGAGCAACGGCTTTGAAATTTCACTAACGCTTACGCCAGATTCGCTTTGAAGAATTCTTCAAGCTTATCAAATGGAATGATGTCTACTTGATCATATAGGTCAGTATGGGTTGCACCTGGAATAATCATCAGCTCTTTTGGTTCTGCTGCTGCCGCATAAGCGGTTTCGCTGAAATAACGAGAGTGCGCTTTTTCACCATGCACTAGAAGCATTGGGCGTGGCGAAATTTCTGCTATGTATGTCAAAATTGGCATGTTCATGAATGACAGCGGTGTAGTCAGTGTCCACGATGCATTTGAGTTAATAGCACGTGGGTGGAAACCACGTTCTGGTGATTTATAGTAAGCCGCGTATTCAACGACAAACTGAGGTTCGCCACCTTGTAGCTCTAGAGAAACCGGACCGTATGCAGGCGCGCCATTTTCCGCGTCTTTCCAACGTTGTTGACCTAATTGCTCTAGACCTTGAGTACGCTGCTCTAGCGTCACACTGTCGTTATAACCTTTAGAATATAAACGAGTCATATCATACATAGTGCTTGCCGCTACAGCTTTAATGCGCTTATCGATAGCTGTTGCGTTAAGCACCATACCACCCCAACCACAAATACCGATTGCACCGATACGTTCACGATCCACATTCGCTTGTAAACCTAGAAAATCAACCGCAGCACTGAAATCTTCAGTATTAATATCTGGAGAAGCCACGTTGCGAGGTTCACCGCTACTTTCACCCGTAAAAGAAGGGTCAAATGCCAGAGTAACAAATCCACGTTCCGCCATAGTCTGTGCATATAGACCCGAAGACTGCTCTTTTACCGCGCCAAATGGACCACTCAATACCAAACCGGCTAATTTGCCATTTGCATTTTTTGGCTGATATAAATCAGCGGCTAAAGTAATGCCATAGCGGTTCTTAAACGTCACCTTTTTGTGGTCAACTTTGTCACTCTTAGCAAAGGTTTTGTCCCATTCATTGCTTAACGCAACTTGAGCTTGTGCTGAGGCTGAAGTAGAAGCTAGCGCGCTCACACCCAATGCAACTACACTGGCTCCAGTTAGCTTCAACATGTCTCGGCGTCCCGCATTTGGAATATCTGCGTTAGATTTTTCTTGGTTAGTATTATTGAGCTTGTTCATCGTAGCTTCTCCTGATTGACTTTTACTATGTTCAATTCATTAGCACGACATACAACGCTTGCTAACAAACCAACGTGAGCAGTAATTGACGTTTTCAATTACCCTCTCCTATGGATGTTATTTTTACAATTAACAGCGGTTATACGTTAGCCAGATTCTACGAATTTATTGCCTAATAATCTTAAAGAAATATATTCCCACCTCTTAATCTGCACTTATGACTTAGACACATTTCAAGATTTGCAATACTTTCTTACATTTAATCACTAGAAGTTACAGAGATACTTATTAACAAACTTGCCAAATATTCCAATCATTCAATGATCTACCTTAGCTATAACAATCAGTTTTGCTATAACAATCATCTTTGCTACAACAATCATCGTTTAAAAGTATGATCCCATGGTGCAGTCTCTCCACCGAACCTTTCAACTAAGAAGTCGACCAACAGTCTCAACGTCAACGGTTGATGCTTCCTCGATAAATAGATGGCGTGAATTCCTAATGCTTCTGGTTTCTCAGAGGTTAAAATCGGAACAAGTCTACCTTGCTTGATGTGCTCACCAATATAAAACGTCGGTAACATCCCTACACCTGCGCCACACAATACAGCGCGACATACCGCATCCGTCTCATTGCTTTGAAAGTATCCTTTCACCGGAACTTCTATAACGCCGTGTTGTTTGATAAACCTGTAGTGTCTGTGAGTTCCGGAAACATGAGTAATACAGTAATGTTTATCTAAATCTTCGAGACATTGAGGCTCCCCATGTTTATTTAAATATTCTGGAGAGGCGCACAAAACAGAGTGACAAACAGCGAGTGGTCTAGCAATCATCATGGGATCCAACGTATTGGTAATTCGAATCGCAAGGTCGACCCTCTCTTCAACCAAATTAGCTGCGGTATGCCCTACAGAAAGGATGATTTCCACTTCGGGATGTAATTTTTGAAACTCAACTAGTGCTGGGGTGAGCTGAGAGTCTGCAAATGAACCTGAGGATGCAACCCGAATGACTCCTTTTGGTTTACTGCTTCGCTCTAGTGCAATATTCCTTGCATTATCGACTTCAAGAAGCATCTTCTTGCATGCTGGTAATGTTGCAATACCCACATCCGTTAGACTGACTTTACGTGTCGTTCTGTGCAACAAACGCGCACCAAACCAACTTTCTATTTCTTGCAGGTAACGGCTGACCATAGCGGTAGACATATTTAAATGCTCTGCTGCTTTAGTCATGCTGCCTTGCTCCGCAATTTCAATAAAGACCTTCGCGGCGGTTAATCGATCCATTATTTCAATCCACGCAATAATTAGTTAACTAATTTGGAATTTATCAAACTACAAAGCGCTTATACAGTGACGCCAAACTAACTCCATAGATTTAAAGGTAAAAGTAATGGCAAAAACTCATCGCTTTGCGTATTCAGCATTATTAGTTGGCTTACTATCCGCTTGTTCAACAACATCAAGCGCCGTAGAAGACGCACCATCGACAGTGAATGCAACGTATGTCACTCAATCGCATACCAAATCACTTGCGCCGGGTGAAAAAGTCGCTGATCTTTTTCAATTGAACATGACTACACCCTACGTGTTACAAAAAATCACTGAACATACTTATTGGTATGAGTCTGGATTTTACGCCACCATTTTTTATGTTGGTGACAAAGGCGTAATGCTGTTTGATCCACTAGAAATGCGAGCTGAACCAATCCTTAAATCTATTCGCACAGTGACAGACAAACCAATCACAACGATTGTTTATTCTCATGACCACGCGGACCATATTGCAGCGACAGGTCAACTGTTAGATATGTTAAAAGCGACACAAAGCGAGGTCCCTGAGATCATTGCTTCTCAAGCGACTGCGACCAAAATGGAACTGTTAAAGAGTGGTTTGGTAAAACCAACCAAAGTTCTCTCATGGCCAAATGACTCATTCAAATTTGAAAATCTGGATGTAGAACTGCATGGTTTCCAACATGCAGCCCACACGGATGACCATTCTGCATGGTTGTTGGTACAGGAAAAAGTGTTACACGCTCCAGATTTGCTTAACTCAGACCAACCACCATTTTGGAACTTCGCCGGTTCTGAGCGCTTCACTTTTCTAGAACAGAACCTTGAAACAGCGAACGCACTAAACTGGGATTACTTCAACGGTGGTCATGGCAATATCGGCTCCCACGCAGACTTTGCATTCCACTTAAAATTCATTGAAGAATTAAAATCAGCAGTAGGCAAAGCAATGGGTGAAGTTCCATTTGGTTTTGGTGTTGAAGTAGATAAAATCAATGCTCACACTGTGATGCTACCAGCGTGGTACGGTGAAATTGCAAAAAGAGCTACCGACGAACTACGTCCTAAATACGGCAAGTATTATGGTTTTGAAACTGCCGTCCCTGCAAACGCTGAAATGGTAGCTGAATACCTTTATAGCTACAGATAATCAGTTTCCACTGCAGCAAGGCTATTGAACTCGTGTCATAGCCTTGTTTTTTTGTCTAGTAACGCCGGCGTACTCAGAATTAGATTATTAATACAAACTTGGGTTGTAGTGACGAAATAACGTCTTAACAAATAGGCCTCCTGCAGAATTCAAGTTTCGATTCTTCTTCCACAGAATGACGCTTTGCGTTCTTTTTTTAGGTTCTATAGGCAAAAAGGCAATATCTGATCGTTTTTCAATCATTTCGCTGGTGATAGCAATTGGATAGCCTAGGTCATATTCCACACAGTTAAGAGCTGTAGATATAATATTGTACTTAGCGGTCACCTTGAGCTTGTATTTGTTCTTACCAAACCAGTTTTCAATTTCATTGATTGCTGCCTTCTTGTTGGGCAGAACTAAACTCATTTTACTCAACTCTTTCACCGAGATGGACGCTCTGCTAGCAAGGTTATCATCCATTTTCACCAAGATTCCCCACTCTTCATACTGGCTCAGTCTGATAACATTAAAATCAGATGTATCAACGGGTTCAAGTAATAGACACAAATCAATAGTACCGTGCTCCATTTTCTCTAGAAGCTCTTCACTGCTACCAGTAAATATATTGAATTGCACATTTGGAAATTGCTTTGAAAACTCATGCATTTGTCGATAGACATCTTTAGCACCTAGTGAATCAACAAAACCTAAAGAAATCTCTCCTGATATAACAGAATTCTCGTCCAATATTTCTTGCACCGTTTTGTCTGCTAAGTCTAGAAGTTCCCTCGCTCTAAGCTTAAGTAGTTTGCCCTCATCGGTTAATTCAAGCGTACGCTTTTCCTTATTAAACAACTTAACATTCAAACTTTCTTCCAGAAGGATTAATTGTCTACTTAGCGTCGGCTGAGTAATGTGTAACATTTCTGCTGCTTTAGTAATGTTTTTGGTTTGAGCAACCGTCGAAAAATACCGTAATATTTTTAAATCCATAAATTAGCTACGTTATTGGAAAAAGTTTGATTGAATAATAATAGTCAGTCATAAGTTCAGCAATCGCACTTCAAATAGCTTGCAATAATAATAGTAAAAAATAGCCTGCACGTATTCACATGCAGGCTACCTGTCATGACCGATGACAATCAATAAACTATGATGTTGATTTGATCAAATCTCGATACCAGTAGTAGCTCTTTTTCGGGATTCTAGCCAATTCTTTAAGGTCAAACTCTTCTCTGTCTATGTAGATAAAACCATATCGCTTACCGTACCCTTGATGAGTGCTGACCAAATCTAAAGCAGCCCATGGACAATAAGAGAAAATTTCAACGCCATCATTAATAGCTAATTGCATTTGATCGATATGCAGTTGGAGATAGTCAATTCGATACTGATCGTTAACTTCTCCATTCACTAACTTATCACCCTGCCCCAGCCCGTTCTCAGAAATCATTATTGGCAATCGATACTTATCCCATACAGCTCGTAAAGTTGTTCTAAATCCAACAGGATCGATGAACCAGCTGTATTCAGTTTTGCCGATATGTTTGTTAACCGCAGCACGATAAACACCTTCTTCACCATAGGTGATCTGTTGGTCGCCCTCTCGCAAAGTCACGTCAGTTCCATCATTTTTCGCTGCTGCAACCGTCATAGTTGCGTAATAGTTGATTGAAATGAAATCCGGACACGCTCCTGCTTTCAGTATTTCTGCATCACCTTCTTCAAAAGTTGGTTCATAGCCTCTGTCACACAAATAGGCCCAAACCAAACTGTTATATTCACCGTGATACGCCATATCTAGATATAGCCAGCAGCGGATCGCCATCCAGTTATCTGCAGCAATAACATCTTCAGGGTTACAAGTTTCAGGATATACCGAAATAATATTTGGAGCTGGACCAATTTTTGCTGTCTTTAGCATGTCATGGCAAAGTTTCATTGCTCGTGCCTGAGCCAAAAACATATGGTGAGCTTGCTGGTACGCTTCCTTCTTAGATGAGACTTTGTTGCCAATAGCATTGCCATGCAAAATGATGACGTTTTGTTCATTAATAGTAAGGAAGTACTTAACTCGATCTCCGTAGCGTTCAAAAACCAATTTGGAAAACTCTACAAATGCCTCAATCGTATTCCGATTACTCCACCCACCTTCTTCTTCCAATGCTTGAGGCAAGTCGAAATGGTACAGAGTTAAAATAGGTTCAATATTGTACTTCAACAGCTGGTCAATTAAGTTGCTATAAAACTCAACACCCTTTTCATTAACCTCACCTCGTCCTTTTGGTAATACTCGTGCCCAAGCAACAGAAAAGCGATAGGCTTTTAACCCCATTTCCGCAAATAGCTTCACGTCTTCTTTATATCTATGATAGTGGTCACTTGCGACACTAAAATCTGTAATATCTGGATGACGTGCACCCAAGTGATCTTGTACGGAAGGACCTTTACCATCGATATTCGCAGCACCTTCAACCTGAAAGGCTGACGTTGAAGCTCCCCACAAAAAGTTCTTTGGAAATGGTCTTAACTGCTTATAAAACATTAATATTATCCTTACCTAAAAATTCACAAAAATGGCATTTACTGACTTTGATTCACGAATATAAGCTCATCACTAATATTCGTTTCGGACTGCTCCTTGATTAAACAGTCGATATGAGAGCCATCATTCAGGTTGGTGACGATCACCGGAGTCTGCAGAGATAAACCATGGGAGGCGATGGCTTCTAGATCACAGGTAATCAACGTCTGCCCTACTGTTACTCTGTCACCTTCAGAGACATACGCTTCAAAATGCTCACCTTTAAGGGAAACAGTATCGATACCCACGTGTATTAGTAGTTCTGTACCGTTGTCAGATTCTAGACACACGGCGTGCTTAGAAGGAAGAATTGACACAACCTTACCATTGAATGGAGCGACGACTTTGCCTTCTGTAGGTTCGATAGCAATTCCTTTACCCAAAGCCTCAGATGCAAATACTTCGTCTTTGACAGTGGAAAGCGGGATCACTTTTCCCTTCATTGGTGTTAGAACCATCTCTTCTCTGAAAGACACAACTTCAGTATCCGTTTCATCTAGCGCTGCATCTTTTTCGTAACGCAACGAAGCGAGGTAGGTCAAAACAGCTGTAACAACAACAGTAATCGCTAGGGCTATGAGAATGTTATATAGGTTCCAAACATTTTCACCGATATATAAAGGAATGGCTGGGATACCTGACGCGCCTGTTGCATAACGATAGACGTCGCCGAAACCCGCATACAATCCACCACACGCTGCGCCAATCATTCCTGTCACTAATGGATATTTTTTCGGAATGTTGATGCCGTATAGTGCTGGTTCAGTGATACCCATTAACGCGGTAATGCCACCAGAGTTCGCAATCTGTTTTGTTTTTGAATCTTTAACTCTTCTGCTAACAACAAGTGCTGCAACACCGTGAGCTATGTTGGCTAACAAGGCTCCTGGACCAATAATATTTTCCACACCCATTGTGGTTATTTGAGTCAATGAAAGTGGCACAATACTATGATGGATGCCAAACATAACGAGAATCGGCCATAACGTTGCCATAGCAAATACAATCATCCAACTACCGTAAGACTGCATAGCGTTAAAGGCGATAACGATATAGTCGCCAATATAAGCGCCTAACGGTCCTAACACGGTTAAGCCTGCTATACCTACGATAAAAATCGTTAACATTGGTACAAATACGATTTTTATCGAATTAGGAATACGCTTATTGAGGAATCCTTCAACTACAGATTGCAACCAAACAATAAGTAAAATTGGAATCACCGACGATCCATAGCTCACCATACGAATTGGTAAACTAAAAATTTCAACTGGATCTCCAGCAGTTTTTAGAGCGACAAAGCTAGGATGAAGTAATATCCCACCTAACACTGCAGCAATTAAAGGGCTGCACTTCATCTTTTGCGCAGCAGAGAACGCTAAGAGTATTGGCAGAAAGTAAAACACAGCATCAGACATCATGTTGATAAGGTAATATGACTGCTCTTCACGGCTTACCACACCAAACATAAGTAGCAATGCCAATAACGCCTTAACCATACCAGCACCAGCAATCGCCGGAATAATTGGGCTGAACGTACCTGAGACAAAATCTATAATCCGGCTAAGTACATTCGCATGTTCGACCGGCTGAGCAGATTCGTTCGTCAACTTTAACTTTTCATTCAGTTCATCGAAAACATCCTTAACATGGGTCCCAATAACAACTTGGCACTGCCCACCACTAACAACAACACTGATGACACCTGCGATAGAGCCGATCCGTTTCAGGTCCGCTGCATCATAATCTTTCAGTACAAATCTCAATCTTGTTTGGCAATGGTTTAAATCTTGAATATTAGATTCACCACCAATTCCCTTTATAAGTTCCACAATTAAAGCGTTGTATTTATCGCTCATTTTATACTCCGATATAAGTCTCTTAGACGCTTATACAGTTTGTTTATTATGGGGAAAATCTTATCAATGCTCTTTAGGCACATCTAATACTTAAAAACAATAAATAACCATGCCTTTAAGGCATAGAGGTCATCTGTTCTAGAACGAATAAAAATTATCTAACTGAAAAATATGAATTTTATTTATAAAAACCTGACTTAAAGCCGAATAGAAAATGACCCAAGAGATATTTTATCGAGGATTATAGAGATTGTTTTTATGAAGTAGTTCAAACTAATTGATTGAGATAATCAACGAAAGGAATCAGACCCGATAGAGAACAGGCGTAGAGGTATTGTAGAAAGAAGCTAGAAACGCGAAGCAAGAAGCCCATCACTTTATGAACTTCTTACTTAGAGGTATTAGTTAAGCCTTAATGAAACTCAGACAGATCTAAGGGTACTGGATCGCCAAGCCAGTACGCATATATAGTGTGGTCTTCCAATTCATCGCCAGATAACGCATGAACCAACACACTTAACCCTAGTCTATTCTCTTCTAACCACGGCACTAACTGGTCGAAATCCTTAGAGGTAAACTTAATTTGGCAACTCCATTTAGAGTGTGGCCCCACCAATTTTTCATGCACCCGCCCCACTTTAACTGGAAACAACTCACCAGCTTTATGGCAAAGGTTAGAAGCGAAATCTAAAGTCTCTTGCTCAAAATAGACATGAGCATGATATGCACGATGCGAATTCACCGGACGCGGTATGTTTTTCACTATGACCCCACATTAATTATGTTTATTTGCCATACCAAAACGTTAGCATCAATTAAACAACCCGACGAACAAATTTAGCTCAAATTATTCGCTTTCACTTTCGATACTCGTGCTTTTCTCAAACCATAAAAATAGGTTGAAGACGCAGAAAATAATATTGCGACTACACTACCTGTCATTAACCCAAATACCGTACTATCGAAACCCGTAGAAGGAATAACTTGAGTAAAAGTAAATACACTTGCGATACCAAAGGAATATGAGGCTGTTTGGCTCAAAGCCACAATAGCTCCACCAAACGCACCACCGATACAACCCAACACGAATGGTATCCTTGCCGGTAGGTTCAAACCGTATACTGCGGGCTCTGTTATCCCAAAGATACCAGCAGTTACAGCTGAGCCTGCCATCATTTTCTGTTTTGCATCACGTGAATATAAAAATATACCTAATGCTGCCCCCGTTTGTCCCAATACCGCTGGCAGCAATAATGGAGTCATCGAATCAAAACCCAAAGTCGCAAAGTTATTGATAGCAAGCGGAACAAAGCCCCAGTGCAAACCAAACATTACAAATACTTGCCATAATCCGCCCATCGCAGCACCCGCAACAGCAGGGGCTGCGGAGTAAATGGTAAGGTAAGAATGTGCAAGGAAGTTGCCTAACCCTGTTGCCAGAGGACCAATCAATAGGAAAGTAAATGGAATAACAGTAACTAAACACAGCACAGGCACAAAGAATGGACGCACTGAAGAAGGGAAAACTCTATTTAATCTTTTCTCTAAATAACAGCTCAACCACGATGAAAAAATAATCGGTAAGACTGAACCTCCGTAGTTGATAAACGTAATCGGAATGCCTAAAAAGGTACTAGCATCGCCCGTAGTATCTTGACCGATAGAAAACATTGAAGCTACTGAAGGGTGAATCAGAGCACCACCAATTGCCATGCTGACAAAAACACTACCACCAAATTTTTTCGCCGATGTGTATCCTAAAATAACAGGAAAGTAATAAAACAATGCATCTCCGGCTGAATTCATAAGCAGATGTGTTCCACTTGCTGGGTCAATCCAACTTAGTGCGACAAACAAAGCCAATAGCCCCTTGATAATACCCGAAGCGGCAAGAACCCCTAACAAAGGTGAAAAAATACCTGAAATAGCGTCGATGAGAGTATTTAGAATACTAGAAGCTTTTTTGTTTTGATTTGTTTCTTCAGAAGTCGATTGATTGTCATCCAAATTGATTAATTCACAGATTTCTTTATAAACAAAGCCAACATCATTACCGATTACGATCTGAAATTGCCCACCACTTGCTACTACAGTCATAATTCCTGGGTTGGATTTTAATTTTTTCTGGTCGGCCTTCTTAACATTATTTAAATTAAAACGTAAACGAGTAGCGCAATGAATCAAATTGGAAATATTATCCTTACCACCAACGCTATCTATGATTTCTTTGGCTAATAAATCAAATTTCATACACTCTCCAAATTACAAAATAAGTCATTAATAATTATTACTTTTTAGAAAAACAATCTTCAGCCGTAAAATGTCTACTTAGGGATAATTAAAATTAATTTTAAATACACGAACAACCACAGACTTTTCACAACTTACTAGCGTAATTCCCCTGTAAATACATGTTCATACTCCACCTATACAAGATTTGCTTATCTAACCTAGAGCGGATGGTAGGTAACATTATTTTAAGTTGTGCTCTTGACCAATAGTGGTGCGTTTTTCAAAGCAAAGATATGTCGAATGTTGCAAATATCATTGACGAAATTAGCGGTAAGAAAAGCACATTTTAAAAACATTCAGAGTTAATCGCTTACAGAATAATGTTCAATCTGTAGCTTAAGGAGACTGCGTTGCTTAAATCGATGGCACTAAATCATTAAGTTACGATCTTATCGGCTACATCCATTCATCGTCGCCTAATGCCTAAACCTCCTTACAAAACAACCAACTGGAGGTAGTTAAAAATCGTGGTTCACTGAACTTTTGGGTTAATGAGGAAGCGATAGCTTAGGGGTGGGGAATTCAAACAAGGCAGGCTAGGTAGACCACGCCGATTAGCAACTTGGCCAATATTTAATCACAATACACGAATTCTATAACATCTGACTGAGAAGCTTGACCGAACTGCATATGCAACCATCAATGTGGTAGTCCGTTAATCTTTTTTCTTATTCGAGTTTAAATAAACCTCTATTAATAATAAGGATATCAGAAAATATAAATACAAAAAGCAACAATGCTAGAGCCTTTATTATTGCACCTAATTTGACAATATTATTTTTTCATTTTATTCAATGTAAACACGAAATCGTTATCTGCTTGAGATTTATGGCATGAAAAACAACGTGATAAGTTTTCGTTTACCGTCCGGTCAAGATTAAACGCTTGATATTCCCACTCACCATTACGCTGTTCCGCAGAATACTCACTCCCCCAACCCGATCTTTTTTCCATCACTACATAACGATAAAGTTGATCATCTCGATAGTCTACAAGGGTAATAACAGTGCCACTTGGCAGTGATAATCCGCTGTTTACAGCTTTAAAAGCTTCTTGATTCACGTAAATGTCTTCTCGGATATTTCCTCTGTATTCAGTTGTATAGAGAACCCCATCAGAAAAATTTTCCGGAAACTGAACTAAATCACCACCAGCCCAGGCACATGTGTAGACACATAGTCCGCCACATAAGAACGTTTTCTTCAAATATTTTGTCATCGTCATCACTCCGAAATCGCTAATTTGGTTCAATCACTTAACTACTTAGACATGAAATCTATCTTTGTATTGAAACAAAGCCTCAACTGTCTTAATGGTTGAGGCTTATGGCTTTTAAATTGTCGATGAGTCTATGACATAGCGATAACGCGCTTCTTTATTCACTACGCTCTTCCAAGCATCATTCACTTTTGAAGCATCAATCAGTTGAATCTGTGGGTAAATTTTGTTTTCGGCACAGTAGTTCATCACATATTGAGTTTCAGCAATGCTGCCAATCAATGAACCATTGATATTGACTCTATTTCGAATCATTACAAAGTTATTGACGGTTAACTTGCCACCTATTGGCATCCCAACCTGAGTGAACTGATGGTATGGCTTTGCAAGGCTAGCATAAGCGGCCACTTCGAAATCATATGGGATAGTAGAAATCACGTAATCCATCATTCCGTTATATGGCGTTAGTTTACTTAGGTTATCGACAACAATGACTTCTTTAGCACCAAATGCCTTGATGTCATCGACTTTCGAAGGTGAAGTGGTAAATGCGTAAACTTCCGCACCTTTTGAAGCAGCAAGTTTCACCGCAATGTGCCCTAGCCCACCAATACCAGCGACAGCTACTTTATCACCAGCTTTAAAGTCCGCCTTGATAAGAGGTGAATATGTCGTAACACCTGCACATAGCAGTGGCGCTGCATGTTGTAAATCAATGCTATCTGGAATATGAATTGCGAAGTGATCGCGAACAACTAGATTGTTGGTATAGCCGCCCTGGGTAATACCAGTAGGTGAAGTCGCATCTGGATAACCGTAGGTCCACACAGTCTGACCGCGGTCGCATAGGTGTTCCTCTCCGCTAGTACAGCTAGCACACTCCATACAACTGTCGACCATACAACCAACGCCAGCTTTATCACCAACCTTAAACTTGGTAACGTTTTTGCCTACAGCAGTGACGATTCCAGCGATCTCATGCCCCGGAACTTGCGGGTATTTCTGCGGTCCCCAGTGTCCCATCTCTTGGTGAATGTCAGAGTGGCAAATACCACTGTACTTCACTTCGATAAGAACATCGTTGTCGCCGAGAGCACGTCTTTCAAACTCCCACTGACGTAGCTCACCTGATTCATCAAAAGCAGCAAGACCTCTGCTTTTAATACTTTTGCTTAGCTCTTCAGCACTCACGCTCGAAGACTGCAACGCAGCTCTGCCCGCCAACGCAACACCCGCCGTTGCTAAAACAGTTTTTTTCAGGAAGTCACGACGACCGTTAGTTTTGTTTTCTTCCATTTGCAAAACTCCTTTTGTAAAGCCTTTATTAACCCTATTTACATTACTACCAGCCTTGCCATTGTTTACATGGCGAAGCGGCGAACAAAGTTCACTTAGCTATCTTATGGGAGCTTGAATCAATTACTGTTGCCTATTTATTTCGAATTCTTGCTCACTCGTCCAAGGTTTTGAGCAAGCAAATGAGAAGTGTTGAAGCAAATAATGTACTTAATATACTTATCGAAGATAAAAAAAGACCTCTTGTCTAAAAGAGGTCTTTTTATATACCTAACATCTACACACTCGTGTTACAGGCTGAACATTGTGTTAGGTATGAATTAGCAAAACATTTTATTCGTGGATTTTCACACCAAGGCAGCCACGAACAAATTGAGGGTTAAAGTGCTTAACAGCCTCGCCTACATAACCCATATCTAGACTATTAATTTTTTGCATTTCTTCGTCAGTCAGGGCGAAATCCCAGATCGCGAAATTTTCCTCGATACGATTTAAACGCGTTGATTTTGGAATTACAGTAACGCCGCGTTGCACGTTCCAACGTAGAATTACTTGAGCTTCCGATTTACCGTGAGTATTAGCAATACCTTGAAGCATTTCGTCTTCAAATGGCTTGTATCGACCGCCGCCAAGTGGAGCCCATGCTTCTGGCTGAACGTTATAGTGTTTCATTGTCTCTAATGCTTCAGGCTGAGCAAAATAGGGATGCAACTCAACCTGATTCACCATAGGTTTGATTCTTACTGTTTCACAGAAGTTTGCTAGAACATGAGCATAAAAGTTAGAAACACCAATCGCTTTAAGTTTTCCAGCTTCATACGCATCCTCCAACGCACGCCAAGCGCTAAAGTAATCTCTCATTGCTTGATGTAGTAGATAGAGGTCAAAATATTCCAAGCCCGACTTTTCTAGAGAAGCATCAATCGCAGTTTGAGCCATCTCATAGTTAGCCATATCCTGAACCCATAGCTTTGAAGTGATGAATAGCTCTTCACGAGTACACAAGCCTTCAGCGATGGCTTCACGCACTGCTTCACCAACAGCGTCTTCGTTGCCATAAACGGCTGCTGTATCAATAAGGCGGTAGCCCGTACGGATAGCACTAAGTACCGACTGTTTACATTCTTCTTTATCTGTTACTTGAAAGACACCAAAGCCTTCCATCGGCATCTTAATGTTATTACTTAATGCTGTATATTCCATTTCAGGAGATCTCCGTCAGGGTTAAAGACCCAATTGTAAATGAAAGACATACGCCAAATTAGTATGTAAAATCCCAATAGACTTGTGCACGAAATTCATTAATAAGGTTACAAAGGTATGCTAGAAGAAAACATAGATCGTTTTTCTCTATTTGTAGTGTTAGCGCAAGAAAAAAGTTTTACCAAAGCAGCAGCTCGTCTTGGTTTATCCCCTTCCGCACTGAGTCATTCAATAAAATCACTGGAAGAAAAAATGGAGCTGCGACTTTTCAACAGAACAACACGCAGCGTCTCTCTTTCGGATGCAGGCGAAAAGCTCTTTAAGATTCTTGAACCTCGCTTTAATCAAATGGAATACGAACTCCAAGAGTTGAAGGAGGAATACCATCAAGCAAAAGGGGACATTCGCATATCCTCGTCAGACTACGCAGCACAGGTAATACTGTGGCCGAAACTAGCCAAATTTGCTCAAAAATACCCAGACATACATATTGAATTAAACATTGAAAATCGTTTAACAGATGTAGTGAATGAACGATTTGACGCAGGCGTCCGGTCCGGTGATCAAGTGGCTAAAGATATGATTGCGGTACGTATCTCTCCTGACGTCCGCTTTCTCGTTGTCTGTTCCAGTGAGTACTTAACTGGCAAAACGATACCGAGCAAACCAAACGATCTTTTAACGCATCAATGCATAAATATGAGACTCAATGGCAGCGGTACAATTTACGCATGGGAGCTTGAGAAAGGTAACAAAGAGGTAAAGCTAAAAGTGGATGGTCAGTTCACCTTTAACTCATCAACCCAAATATTAGAAGCGGTCCTCTCTGGTTTTGGCTTCGCGTATTTACCTGAAGATTTAGTTGAACAACAATTAAAAGCAGGAACACTAGTCGCTGTTTTGGAAGATTGGTGTCTGCCTAGTCCTGGCTTGCATCTCTACTATCCCCACCGCCGACAGCACAGAATGGCCTTTCAGCTCCTACTAGAAGAACTCAAGTACACGTCGTGAAACTCTCTAGTCTGAGCTCAGCCAAAAATTTGAATTAGCCATATTCCTAAATACCTTTCAGTTGAAACATGGCTAGTTTAGAGATTGAGGTGCAGATATGTTTGAATCAAAACTCATGTTCAAGAGCTAGATATACATTTCCATTGCAGCAACTACCCCTTGCCCACTGATAATTGGAGCGCCGTGTTTAATAAGTATCGCTTCTAGTGCAGCTAAAGTAGCTAAAACACACTCCTGACGAGCGTTATATCCCATAGTTCCAATTCGCCAAATTTTTCCATGTAAAGGTCCAAATGAAGTGCCGATTTCAATACCAAATCGAACCAAAAGTTCTTTACGAACGGTATCACCATCAACCATTTCAGGAATATAAACCCCAACGACGTTGTTCATCTTATAGTCTTGGTT
The DNA here is from genome assembly GCF_058630515.1 of Vibrio sp. HM8-C. Taxonomy (NCBI): domain Bacteria; kingdom Pseudomonadati; phylum Pseudomonadota; class Gammaproteobacteria; order Vibrionales; family Vibrionaceae; genus Vibrio; species Vibrio sp. HM8-C. The sequence goes on along the minus strand of NZ_JBMMKS010000005.1, from coordinate 69,767 downwards.
TCCAAACAGCTTAAGTCCCATAACTTTAAGACCCGTCGCCATAGCATTACCCGCTATCTCATGACGTTTGATTACGGCCTGACTTCCCTCTTCTAAGAAAATACGAGCACATTCTCGAGCAGCATAAAGCATGCTGGTTGCTTCTGTATGGTGATTAAGACGCTCAGAGCCCCAATAGTCCATTACCATTGCCAAATCAAAATAGTTGGATTGAATGATCGAATCTACTCCCGTTTCGTGATGCTCTGAGCGTATGCCTGCTTCAACATGTTTGCGGCGATTAATCACTTCAACTGCTTTTTCACTCAATGTTAAAGGAGCAGAACCAGAAGGACCTCCCAAACATTTCTGTAGACCTGCAGATACAGCATCAATATGCCACTTATCAACAAATAAATCATTACCAGCAATAGAAGCGGTTGCATCACAGTAGAACAGCACATCATGACGAGCACATATCTCACCAATTTCAGCAAGCGGCTGATTCATCGTCGTTGATGTATCGCCTTGCACTGTTGCAACAAGCTTAGGTCGAAACGCCTTAATCTCCGCTTCAACTTGTTCAGGTTGGCAGACTTCTCCCCATTCAATATCTATAGTGCGAATATTGGCACCAACTCGCTGAGCAATTTCACATAACAAGTGTCCAAAACGGCCAATAACCGGAATCAGTACTTTATCTCCGGGTTGCAGTAAAGAAACCAAAACAGCTTCTATTCCCGCTCTAGCAGTTCCATCGATTAAGAATGTCTGCTCATTTGTGGTTTCAAATACGCCTCGATATAGACTTTGAACTTGATTCATATACCCCGTCATTACCGGATCATATTGACCAATTAAGGCTTGAGAAATTGCCTGGTGAACACGTGGATAAGCGTTTATTGGCCCTGGCCCCATTAGCATACGTTGTGGCGGATTAAGGATTTCAAAAAGGGCATCAGGATTCATTTATTCTCTCCAAATAAAGATATTCTTCGCTACGAAAAGTATGTGTAGCGTCATTAGAAATTTTTGTAGGAGTTTGAACACTCCTACAATGATATTGATTAATCAGACACACTCGAAAATGAGGTTATATCCAGCTCAGACTACTCTGGCTTTACCACCATTTTGTAGTTCACTAGGGACGCTCGTTCACCTTCCATCAGATAGCGATAGATGAGCGCGGCACTAATACCACCGATGAACAGAGCATAGTTAGCTAAGGCACTGAAAACGAAGGTAGCGAATATAGCAATAAGACCGGCAACAACTAGCGCGTAAACACTCTTCTTATTCACACCATTCTCATACCAGTATTTACCCTTAGGCGACTCGGTATACAGTGAATCTAGGTCAATCTCGCCTTTTTTAATCAAAAAGTAATCCACAATAATGATGCCATACAGAGGACCAATCATCGCTGCGAGCACATCAACGGTATAGTGAATCACTTCAGGGTTATTAAATAGATTCCAAGGTGTTAGTAAGATGGAACCAAAAGCGGCAATAAAACCTCCAGTTTTAAAACCTATCTTTTGTGGAGCAACATTGGAGAAATCAAAAGCAGGGGCAACAAAGTTAGCAACAATGTTGATACCAACAGTGGCGAATATAAATGTTAGAGCCCCAAGAACAGTGATCATACCTGAGTCCAAGCGTTTTACTGTTTCAACTGGATCTGTAATCATTTCACCAAATACTGGTATTGATGCCGATACGATGACAACACTAAATACCGAGAACAGAATAAAGTTCAAAGGTAAGCCTAGTATGTTGCCGATTTTTAGATCTTTATAGCTGGTACAGTAACGAGAAAAGTCACTGAAATTCAGAGTTGGACCAGCAAAATAGCCCGCGACTAATGCAACTGCGATAGCCATTTGAATAACGACATCCCAACCACTTAGTGTATTTTCGCTTAAGCTGAAGCTAATGTTATCCCACCCAGCTAAATTCACCATATATATACATAAAGCAAACATAGCAACATAAATGGCAGGACCAGACCAATCGATGACTTTACGAATCATCTCAATACCGAACATGAATACAATGCCTTGGAGGACCCACATTGAAGTGAATCCAACCCAACCCAAATAGGACAAACCAATAAACGACTCATCGGCTAAAGAGGCCATTGACGGAAAGAAGAATAGCAACAAAATAATAAATGAACTTGAAGCTAGATAAGTTTGAATTCCATACCAAACAACAGCAATAAGACCACGAATAACAGCTGGTATATTTGCACCAAATACACCGAATGACATTCTAGCGACAACAGGAAAAGGAACACCTGCTTTTTGTCCTGGTTTGCCCATAAGGTTGGCAAACACTAATACAATAGAAATACCAAGTAACAAACTGACAAACACTTGTAATCCATTTAGACCAAGCGCAAACAAACTCGCGGCAAATACATAGCCCCCAACACTGTGAACGTCTGACATCCAGAATGCGAAAATACTATACCAGCCCCAATTTTGATTCTTTTCTGGTTTCAAATCTGAGTTAATGAGCCTAGAGCTCGCCACTAATCCCTTTTCCATAACTTACGCTTCCATGTAGATTGTATACAATAACAAATACAATTACCGTGCCAATATACAAAGCGTTTGATTACATTGGATTTATCAGTAAAAACCTTGTAGTAAATAGCCTAGTGGCGCACTAATATTGTTAGGAAATCACCACATTAGTGCACAAAAACAAACCAACTTGGTCTGAAATACAATAGAAGAAAGGATGTGTATAAGAAAATTGTATACATTGCAAAATTGCTTTAGATATCCGTAAATAAGATGAATCAAAGAGATGCTTAGAGCACGATGACCGACTCCTCGCAAGATCAAACCACGATCCATAGCTAGGTAGTCTACATAAACAAAAACCGACCCATTGATGGTCGGTTTTTTTGTTTTATGGAATTTATAGATTACTAAACATCTGATTTATCGTTCTCAACTTCTCACTAGGTGGCGGAGCATACCCGCCTTGGCGAGTTGTTTTTGCTTTTAATCGAACTAAGCTCTCACACAAAGAAACCGCACAAGTCACGCCATCCAGTACCGGAATGGAAAACAGTGAAGACAGTTTATCCGCAAGATCCACCATTCCTGCGCACCCTAAAACAATGGCTTCTGCTCTGTCTTCTTCAATGGCTTTCTTTATTTCAAGTGCAATTCTAGAAATTGCATCTGAACCTTCGCATTCAAGTTCAAGTACAGGAATTTCAGAAGAACGAACGCGAATGCACTGCCTTTCCATTCCATATCGCATCAAGTTATGCTCCAACGCAGGTACAGACCGACCGAGCGTTGTTACAACACTGAACTTATTGGAAAGCATCGCCGCAACGCGATAAGCCGCTTCTCCGATTCCTATCACTGGTTTATCCGTCAAACAACGAGCAGCATCTAAACCAGTGTCATCAAAACAAGCGATAACTACGGCGTCAAAATCTTTTTCTGACTGTATCGCGTCAAGCATACCCGGCACTGCCATTGCCTCATCGTAGTACCCTTCTATTGATGCTGGTCCATACTTCGAGGTGACCGCAACAATCTCGGTGCCAGCTGACGCAACTTGTCGTGCTGCGATACATGCTTTTTCCGTCATGCTGGCTGTGGTATTAGGGTTTACTACTAATATTCTCATTCTTATATATCTCCACCCAAATAGGCTTCTTTAATACGTTTATCATCCATTAAATCTTTAGAGCGCCCTTCTAACACGATATTTCCGGTTGATAATGCATAAGTACGATTTGATATTGACATAGCCATACGGCTATTTTGTTCTACAAGCAAAACGCTGACTTTCTGATCCCTTGAAATCGCAACAATTGAACGAGCTATTTCTTGTACCAATTTAGGCGCTATACCTAAACTCGGTTCATCGAGTAACAAAACCTTTGGGTTCGCCATTAAGGCACGCCCAATCACCATCATTTGCTGTTCGCCTCCGGACAGTGTTCCTGCCTGCTGATGGTAACGTTCACGCAATCGAGGAAAACGTTCCAAAACACTTTCAAGTGTTTGTGTAATCCCAGCTTTATCCGTACGTGAAAACGCACCCATCAACAAGTTATCCTTTATAGACATGTATGGAAATACACGTCTACCTTCTGGAACCATGGCAATACCACGTCCGACGATTTGGTTGGCAGGTACGCCATCTAAGCGCTCACCCTGATAGTAGATTTCGCCAGACTTGATTTTTGATAGTCCAGTGACCGCTCTAAGTATTGAAGATTTGCCAGCCCCATTAGCACCGATAAGAGCTACGGTTTCACCTTCATTCAAATTGATTGAAACACCTTTGAGCGCATAGACATGATCATAGTAAAGTTCGACATTATCGAGTTTCAATATTTCATTCATCACTTATATCCCTACAGCCACGTCTTCTGAACCAAGATACGCTTCTATTACTTTTGGATTGTTTTGTATCTCCAGTGGTGTTCCTTCAGCGATTTTTTCGCCGAAATTGAGAACAACAATCCTATTCGAAATTTTCATTACCGCAGGAATATCATGCTCAACCAACAACACGGTTACGCCACGCTCATCCCTTAGGCGCTGGACCAAGGTTACTAATCTCATTGTTTCATCATGATTCAGACCAGCGAATGGTTCATCTAAGAGTATGATTGCCGGGTCAGTTGCCAAACCAATAGCCATACCCAAAACTCGTAAATGTCCTTGTGGTAAGTTCGAAGCCAACTCATTTGCAATTGACTCCAATCCCAGCAACGTAATGATCTTATCCGCTGACTTACCAAATGTTTCTTCGTCGACCTTTGCTGCACGGGTTCCCAAAAAGAATCCAAGTAATGAGGCTTTAGATTGTAGGTGATGAGCAACAATAATGTTTTCCCTCACCGTCATCGATTTAAATATCGTAGTTTCCTGAAAGGTTCTCACTACTCCTCGACGAGCGACGGTGTGAGGTGCTTGATTACTGATTCTTTCTCCACGAAACAGTACCAAACCGCTACTGGTTTTTAAAAAGGATGAAATGAGCTTGAACAGTGTTGATTTACCAGCCCCGTTTGGTCCGATAATAGAAAGGATCTCACCTTTTCTAACCAAAAAACTCACGTCATTTACAGCAGTCAAACCACCGAATCGCTTGGTTACATTGCGTACTTCAAGTATTGGCTTCATTATCTCTTCTCCTTCCTTTCAAGTAGGCTCAGCACGCCATTCGGAAGCAACAACATGAGAATAATCAACAAGCTTGAATACACGAGCATCTGGTACTTACCGACTGTGAATAATAAATCCCAGCCAAAATAAAGCATTAATGTACCTAACATAGGTCCAAACACATACCCCAGCCCCCCAAGGAAGCAATTGAGCATAAAGTTAATGCTGTCAGCGACTTGGAATGATGACGGATACACTGATTGAGTAATTGCTACAAAACTTGCACCAGCAATACCACCAAAGAAAGACGAGATGCTATACGTTAATACGCGCAAGTAGGTTGTATTCACACCGATTGACGAAGCTAACTCCTCATTTTGTTGGAGAGAGCGACATAAATGCCCAAGGCGAGAGTTAACAATTCGCCACAAAACTGCATAAACAATGATCATCATCGTTATCGCCATCAAATAGAAGGCAATCTTCGGGTTTTCAAGTGTCGCGAAATCTGGAATTAGTGTGATACCAAAGATTTCCAGTGATGCAGGTAAAGGTATTGATGTAATACCTTTTGCGCCGTGGGTAATTGGTAAAGCCAACGCTGTAAGACGCATAACTTCCGTCAAAATTAGAGTGACCATTGCGAAATAGACACCACGAAGGCGCAAGATAGGTAACCCAATAAAAACGGATAAAACAGTACAGAACAAGCCCGCCAGTGGTAACGTCGCCCAAAAAGTAAAGCCGTACTGTGTGATAAGTATTGCTGAAACATACCCACCAACTAACGAATATGCTCCTTGCCCAATGTTAATCCGACCAATATAGAACGTTAGCCATACCCCTGCAGAAGAAATAGACAGTAACGCCACCGAAGTTAAGGTGTAGTAGAAGTCTGTTCGTCCTGTGATGGCAATAAACAAAGGCACCAACAAATATAACGCAATGAAAAATATAGCCACTCGATTTAAATTCGTTTTATTCATGATATTAACCCCACGGTTTACCCATAAGACCATGAGGTCTGATTGCTAGGAACAGCATCAAGGAAGCAAATATCACCAAATAAGTAATATCACCGTATTGAGAAAGAACAGACAAGCCAACACTTTCCATCATTCCTAGAATTAAGCCACCAACAATTGCACCAGGAATAACGCCGGCGCCGCCGATCATAATCATGATGAAAGCTTTGGTCGACGTAGGTCCACCCATGCCAAGGTTAATACCAGTAATCGTCACAAGTAAGCCGCCAACAATTCCCGCCAACATGGCACCAAGGGCAAAACCAATCATCTGGTATCGGTCAACATCAACGCCCATAAGTGTTGCTGCCACTTTGTCTTGTGCTAGCGCTCGCATAGCGCGACCCGCTTTTGAGTAGTGCATTAGAAGCATGAAAGCAACAATCATCGCCATAGCAATTATACCAATGACAATTCGGTCATAAGGCATGATGATTTTGAAATCCCAGTTGAAGACGCCGTTAATAATTTTTGGTACACCACGTTGCTTTTCACCAAAAACAAGCAATATGACGGCGTCTAAGAAGAAGCCAACACCGGCAGCAAGTAGCATCGTACTTTCTTCACGTTTTGACTTTTTGATAACTGGTCGAAATAGAAATTTTTCAATTAAGGCACCTATGATTGCCAATGCAACACCAGACAAAATTAGTGCCAAAAAAAACGGAATATTAAACTGTGACACCACGGTATAAGTGATAAAACCACCTAATACATACATCTGACCATGCGCAAAGTTCATCACATTCATGAGTGAGAAAATCAGTGTCAGACCAAGGGCGATTAGCGCATATTGAGCGCCAAGATAAAGCCCGTTTACTACAATCTGTTCCATAAAGAATCCTGTATCCAATAAGAGTGGCACCGTAAAGTGCCACTTTTTTGTAAACGTAGCTCTTCGTTAGTCTACTTGAGCGATAAACAGGGTTTTGAACTCACCATCTTCGTAAGTATTTACAACCAAAGGAACTGAAAGTTGTCTCTTCTGACCGAATGACGCATTACCTACATATTTAAGTTTCGCATCACCAATCATGTAAGGATTTGGAGCTTCAAACGTGTCCATTGTTTGCTGGAACTGTTTTACATCCTTGATGGCTTTAGGGTTAGCTTTCAATGTGTCGATGATGTATTCAAGTGCGTACACTTTAGTATTCGACTCATCGTTATATTCACCGTATTTTGCGGTGTAGCGTTTAACAAACTCTCGCATCGTGTCAGAAGCGACTTCAGGAGTTGATGCACCACCAACAGAAATAAAACCGTTTGCTAAGTCGCCTGCACCTTCTTTAAGCACATTTGCATCTTGCGCAGTTTCTGTAGAGATAATACCTGTGTAACCTAGCTCACGAGCAGAACGAATAAGCTGAGGCGCGTTTGCTGGTGACACACCTGAAAGGACAAGTAGATCTGGCTGTGTTTTGACAACAGGAAGTAATACTGGAGTGAAGTCAGTAGTATCCACTTGGTAAGTCACGTTGCTTGACACAACATTTAAACCAAGTGCTTTCGCAGCTTCGACACCACCATCGCGTTGGCTTAATGGATCCGATTCATTTGCAGCAACAAAAGCAACATTCTTAATTCCTTTGTTTTCAGACAAATATTTGTAGATAGCTGGACCAGATTGGTAGTTTGCGACCATACCTAATACTGCATTCGATGCAGGAGCAACATAGAGTGATTTAGGAAATGCATAAGGGAAATACATGATACCTTTTTGCTCCGCTACAGGTCTTACAGCTGCTGCACCATCATCTACGTTAGGACCAACAACATAATGAATACCTTCCTGAGCCATTTTCTCCATACCTGCGACTGCACGTTTTGGGTCTTTTTGGTCGTCAAAGGCAACAATATCAATGTCATAAGTTCTATCGCCAATAGTGACTCCACCCATCTCATTAATCCATTCTGCGCGAGTTTCCATAGATCTCTGATTCGAGATCCCCCAAGCAGCTGCTGGACCAGAAGTCACACCAACAAATCCAATTTTTAAAGTTGGATTAGCAGCAAAAGCCGAACCAGAAACCGCCACACTGACCATTGATGCCAATAGTCCAGCTTTAAGAATGTGAGATTTTTTCATCTGTAAAACTCCATTTAACTGTTCGTATTAATAAGCCAGTCTCCGACTAGCAACAAAACTTCCAAAATTGAACCTACAAATTAACTGTCCACAACAAAGATTAATATTGTATACAATTTCAAATCATTACGTATGCAACACACATACCACAGAGAGGGATAATTATAAAAATGGGGGAAGATAATAAAATTTAACTATATTAATCAGAATGTTATGACCTAACATTGCGTGGTTCTTGTATAAACAATAAACAAAACGAATCATCTTCACGATATGAAATGACTAAAAAACGCACTGAAAAAAAGCAGAGATAACCAAAATGGAGCGGAATGTATCGATTATTTCATTTCTGGATCTTTACTAATGAACATTGAACGAAAGTAAAGCTTTTAAGCCTTGCTTTTAGCTGACGCTCCAATAGATGAATGAAGTATATTTGAACACTATCAATATATATAACGAAAGAGAGGTACTATTAAACGCCAAAATCTATTATCTTATGCCAGCCCTATTCCTCTATATGATGAAAAGCTTAATTAGCGGAATTTTTGCCCTTTTGATGTGTATATAACAGACCTTGAATTTATAGAGTGTATCAATGTCTAGCGACGAAATAATTTACAACAAACTTCTAAACGCTATCGTTCAGCAGCAGCTACCTCCAGGGGCAAGACTACCAGAAGATCGTTTGTGTGAAGTATTCAATGTTAGCCGCACTGGTATAAGAAAAGTACTTCAACGTTTAGCTATTGAACGTTTTGTCGTCATTCAACCGCATAAAGGTGCGCAGGTAAACAAACCTGATGTAAGAGAAGCAAATGAAGTTTTAGATTCACGTATTCTTATCGAACCACAACTCATTCCAAACTTAATACTAAATTGGAATTTGAAAGAATCTGAACGTTTTCGCCACATGGTTGCAAATGAGATAAAAGCTGTTGTTGCGAATGACTTATCGACGTCAATTCAACTGACCGCTAAGTTTCACTATGAATTAGCAAAAGTAGCAGGAAACGAAATTCTCGCAAATTTTGTTGAACAGCTTTGTTATCGATCATCACTAGTGTTAGCAGCGTATGGTTCACGAAACAGCGAAAGCTGTAATTGTAGCGATCACAATGAATTGATAGATATATTGGACTCGGGAGATGTCATCAAGGCACAAAATTGGATGAAACATCACCTTCAGAAAATAAAGTCATCCATTACCATTGAAAGCAAAACGGCTGAGAGAATTGACTTCCAAAGTTTGTTTTCCGTGTCTTAAATAGCTACGTGAAAGCTTTTGAATAACATCAATACGATTGGACACCTCAATTAAGAGACATTCTATTTTTCAATGCTGACTGGACTTAAAACCTCAACCACCGCCAACACAGAATGGCCTTTCACCTACTTTTGAATAAACCGAGTACAGAAGTTACGATCTAAGCCATGGTGACCCTTTCCCTGAGGTTGCCAGTTACCGCAAACTGCCCGTCAACCGTTATTACAATAGCTGCCATACCGTCGATTTTGTTCACTGTTTCTAAGATATTTCTAGGGGCTAACCCGAAAAGCTTAGTGGTGTAGATGTCGCAATCTAAAGATTTGTCAGCAATGATAGTTAATGAGGCGATATCATTACTCACAGGATAACCAGTATTACTATCAAAAATATGGTGATATTTATTGCCGTTGTACTCAAAAGTTCTTTCATAGATACCAGAAGTTACTACCGACTGATTTCTTATCTTTACCTTAGCAACACTGTGTCCTCTCGGTAGAAAGGGGTTTTGAATACCAACATCCCAGTCAAGACTATTTCTAGGAGATTCGCCGTAAACAAGAAGATTGCCGCCAATATCAATCATGGCTGAAATAGGCTGCTTTTCTTTGAAGAAATCCATGACCTTGTCACTAAAATACCCTTTGGCGATTGCTCCCAGATCTATTTCTAAACCTTTCTTAGCAAAGAAGACTGAGTTACGTTCATCGTCCAATATGATATTGGCGGGATCTAAACAACCCAAGACGTTGTTGATTTCCTCTTGGTTAGGCACCTTTGCTTCTTTAAATCCGATGCGCCATAGCTTAATCAGGGGACCAATTGCTATGTTCAAGAAACTGTTAGTAGTAAGACTGTGTTCTTTCCCAATCTTTATGAGCTCATATAATTCTCGGTCAACAACTATAGGCTGATTGACCGCTTTAGTTTTCAAAGAAAGAAGCTGTGAGTCTTTGTTGTTGGCACTAAAAACCTGCTCGTAATGTCTTAACATTACACAAGCTTCAGCTATCCATTTCTCAGCCTGTTCTCCTTTAAAGTAAAGACGGATTTTCGTCCCCATTAACTCTATCAATTGGCTGGCGTCAGTCATATTTTTCCTTTCCATCTATTTGCTTGCTCACGCCCCAATTAATGTGCAACTACATCTTTGTTATGTATAAACGAATCAAGTAGTCCTTTATCTATGTCTGATAGTTTTCTCTCGCTGTGATAGGCAATGAAATAATCTAGATTCAATTGATCCACAGGTAAATGATAGATGTTGTACTCAGAAGGACGAGGTGGAATTGCCAAACTTTCGGGTACAAACGTGATGCCTAAGCCTGCCATTGCGAGGGGTTTCACCGTTCTTATTTCTGTACTTTCCAAAATGATATCGGGCTTAACTTTATAAATACTTAATAAATGATCGACTTGCGCTCTAATAGCAGACCCTCTTGCAGTCAAAACCAGCTTCTGACGCAATAGATTTTCGATTGCAATACTATTGGGGACTAAGGTTGAAACGTTATCTTGATAAAGTTCACATGATTTCGGTATGACCGCGAAATAGCCTTGTTTTCCCCATGTCACTGCAAATAAGTTTGGCGCAATATTGTTCGAGTTTTGCCCTATAAAAAAGTCCACTTCACCCTTCAAAAGCCGTTTCTCATTATTTTCCGGTATATCTTCTACCAACTCGATGTGGCAGTTAGGGTAGAGCGATAAAAACTTTGGCAAAAACAATGGAATAAGGTAGCTACCAATACTGCCTAAGATACCGATTTTAATGGTTGTCTTGTCCACATCTGTCAAAGCAGTGATCTGTCTTCGCATGTTGGAATAAACCGTTTCAAGAGAGCTGAGATAATCGTAATAAATTTTGCCCTGTTCAGTTAATCGATATGGCAGCTCACTACGATTGATGATCTGGCAGTTAAGCTCACTTTCAATGCGTTTTATTACCTGAGTCAAATACGGTTGAGAAATATAGAGGGAATCTGCTGCTTTGCTGTAATTGCTAAAGCGCAGCAAAGCATCAATGTAATACAAGGTGTTTTGATTGTGATACTTCGACATTTTCTTTCCCTTCCAGTGCTCAACTTCTCACGAAAACCGAACTATAACAAAATACTTATTAAAGGCGAATACATTGCTATTAGATAGCATTTTCATACTGTGTTAAAACAGTAACCAGAATTTAATTATGGTTATTTAGAAAATACAGGAAAACACTTAATATGAAGTATTTAGCAATTGTTGGCGCGAATTCTAATGTGTCAACAAACCGAATGTTACTGCAATTCATGAAAGAGCATTTCAAGCAAGAAGCTGAGCTTGAACTCTATGAAGTAAAAAACTTGCCTGTTTTTTATGAAGCTAAAGATGACCAAGTTCCTGAAGAGGTACAGGCTCTATCTTCAAAGATTCTTCAGTCTGATGGGGTAATTATTGCGACGCCGGAGTACGACCACGCGATCCCTGCGGTACTGAAAAGTGCATTAGAATGGATCAGTTATACCAGTCAGGCACTTACTGACAAGCCAGTACTTATCGTCGGTGCATCCCATGGTTCATTGGGTTCTTCACGAGCTCAAGCTCATCTACGTCAGATTCTGGACTCTCCAGAATTAGCTGCACGCCTTATGCCAAGCAGCGAGTTTCTACTAGGAAAATCACAAGCCGCATTTAACTCAAGTGGTACTTTAATCGTTGAAGAAAAGTTAGCTGAACTTGATGAGATTTTTAGAGAGTTTGTGCTGTTTACACAGTTGATAACAAAATTATTATCAGAAAAAGCAGCAATCAAAAAAGACAAAAAATACGTTTGGCAAACTCAAGAGGCATAAGAGAAATGAAATTTACAGCAATCATCGGAACTACGTCTCCAAAGTCTCATAACCGAACTCTGCTTGAATTTATGAAGGCGCATTTTAAAGATAAAGCAGAAATCGAGTTGTTGGAAATTAACGAAGTTCCAATGTTTAATCAGGACAATCCGTCTAACAACCCGCAGTTATTGGCAATCAATGAAAAAATTATTGCTAGTGACGGCGTAATCATTGCGACGCCTGAGTATAACCACTCAATCCCATCCAGTCTCAAGAGCTTGCTTGAATGGTTGAGTTACGAGCTTCATCCACTTGATGGTAAGCCAGTTATGATCCTTGGTGCATCTATCGATTCTCAAGGTTCTTCTCGTGCTCAGCTGCACCTACGTCAGATCCTAGATGCACCTGGCGTTAACGCGAACGTTATGCCTGGGTACGAATTCTTACTTGGCAATGCACACAAAGCGTTTGATGAAAATGGTCAACTAATTAGTGATGGCACAATCGACTTTTTAGAAATTTGTTTCTTAAGATTTATGCGATTTGCCAAAATTTCAAATCAGTTGAACGAAGAAGAAGAGTTTTCATTTACTCCTGGCACATATGATGTCCACGCTCTGGGGCACGGTGGCGCACTGCCAATGAAAGTGTCGTTTAGCGACAAGAGAATCGAAAGCATTGATATTGACACAGGTAGTGAGACAGAAGGTTTAGCGGACGTCGTATTCGTACGTATCCCAGATAAAATCATCGAAGGTCAGACACTGAATGTGGACGCCTTGTCTGGTGCTTCTGAAACCAGTAACGCAGTTCTTGATGGCGTTGCAAAAGCAGTGAAGCTTGCAGGTGTTAACCCTGACATCTTGAAACGTCGTCCTAAACCAGCCAGTAGCTTAAATAAAGGTGACGAAGAGTACACTTGTGATGTAGTTGTCATTGGTGGGGGCGGTGCTGGATTAAGTGCAGCAGCAACAGTTCTACAACAAGGAAAGAGCGCTATTGTACTGGAAAAATACCCAGCTGTAGGCGGTAACACAATACGTACTGGTGGTCCAATAAATGCCGCGGATCCTGAATGGCAACGTACTTTCGACGAAAACCCTGGTGAAAGACAAACAATTGAAACTCTGCTTAGCACTGCCGAAAGTGATATTCATGAAGAATATCGTGAAGACTTCTGCGCTCTGAAACAAGAGTTTTCGGCATACCAAGACAAATTTGGCGATGCTAAAGGTCACTTGTTTGATTCACCATTGCTTCACAGAATGCAGACTTATTTCGGTGGTAAGCGTACTGACCTGCAGGGCAACAACATCTATGGGCAATATGATCTGGTTAAGATTTTGACCGACCGTGCTTTAGAGAGCGTTCAATGGCTCGAAGAGATCGGTGTCGAATACGATAAAAATATCGTATTTGCTCCGGTTGGTGCTTTGTGGCGTCGTGGTCATAAGCCAGTGAAAAAATACGGCACAGCATTCATTCTCGCATTGAGCCAGTACATAGAGAAAATGAAAGGCACCATTATTACCGATAGCCCTGCTAAAGAATTCCTTATTGAAGATGGTGAAATCAAAGGGATTATCGCTACCGGTGTAAACGGTCAGAAGATTACCGTTCATGCTAAAGCTGTTGTTCTGGCTAGTGGCGGTTTTGGTGCAAATACAAAGATGCTCAAACAATACAACACTTATTGGAGCAACATTGCTGACGATATCAAGACAACCAACTCATATGCTATGACAGGGGATGGTATTCTGCTTGGTCAATCAGTAGGTGCTGGATTAACAGGCATGGGCTTCACTCAAATGATGCCTGTAGCAGATCCGAATACCGGTGAACTGTTTAGCGGACTTCAGGTTCCTCCAGAAAACTTTGTCATTGTGAACAAAAACGGTAAACGTTTTGTCAACGAGTTCGCGGGACGTGACGTACTGACTAAAGCTGCCTTAGCGGAAGGTGGGCTGTTCTATCTGATTGCTGATGATGAAATCAAGAAAACTGCCGCAAACACCAGTCAGGAGAAAATAGACCGTCAAGTTGAAGCAGGTACACTGTACAGAGCAGACACTCTAGAAGAGCTGGCAGCCAAAGTGGGTATGGAACCATCAGTACTTATTGATACCGTTAACAAGTACAACAGCTATGTTGAAGCGGAAAATGATCCTGAGTTCCATAAGGATACATTTAGCCTGAAAGTGGAAAAAGCGCCTTTCTATGCAACACCACGCCAACCAGCAGTACACCATACAATGGGCGGTCTGAAGATAGATACAGCGACTCGCGTTCTTGATGAGAATAATCAACCTATCAAACATCTGTACGCTGCTGGTGAAGTTGCTGGTGGTATCCACGCGGGTAACCGACTTGGTGGTAACGCACTTGCTGACATCTTTACGTTTGGTCGAATTGCAGGACAAACTGCGATTGAAGAAATGAACTAAATCTCTATCAAAGTAATAGAGGGCAACTAACACCTGCCCTCTTTCTACACCATAAATGTGCTTGTGTTTAGGGTGCTGAATCAATCAAGAAAAAGTCGATGAGAATAGTTACTCACACTATTTCCCCATCACATATCAAATGCATTCCAAGTTTGTGACACGTTTTGGGACACCACATTGCCACCGATGATTTAGGTGACATGAATTCAAAAACGCTGGACATGAGAAAACACGCAATAAAGCGTTTTAATTTCAATAGATTAGAAACTTAATTGAGTACTAGAAAGCTTGGAGCGCGTAGCGAGAATCGAACTCGCAGCTTTAGCTTGGAAGGCTAAGGTATTACCATTATACGATACGCGCGCATCGAAAGGACGCTGTTACTATGCCACAGAGTTGGAAAAAGAAAACCGTTTTTTTCTAAAAACTGGTTTATTTGCATAGTAAGTAAGCAATTGAAGTTTAAGCGGTTAAATTTGCATCTTTATTATTTAAACCAAAGATTCTAAAACACAAAAAGCCTCCCAATGGGAGGCTTGTATTTTAAATCTGTCTAATTAGATTTTTGAAGTTTGAACGTAGTTTTTCAACTCTTCATTAGTAACTGTAGTGATGTACTCATCGTTCAAGTAAAACGCTACGCTGTCTTCCCCTTTCTCACCACGTAGTACTTTATGAGAACCATCTAGGTAAGAAATATCCATTTGCATGGTGTTTTCATCAATTTGTTGCATCGTTGCTGATTTAACATCGCTGTTATTTGAAAGTGGAACTTCAGTCATAGAAGAATCTAAGCTGTCATTCACTTTTAAGATTGCATCAGCTGGTGTATCTACAACCGCTGGCGATTTACCAGTTAGAGGGTTAGTACCAGTCCAGAATTCTACTGCGTTAAAAATAAACAAGTCAGCAAAAGAAGCGATAGCGTAAACTGGAGATAAAAGTAGGAACATACCTTCACGACCGTAACGGTTATCAACGATTTCTAAGTTGAATTTACCTACTAAGCCAGTTGTTGCCATTTGACCCATACAGCCTGTTAGAGAACTCACACCTAATGCTGCTACTACTGCTACTTTAATTGCTTTACTTTTCATCAAGATCACCACTGAGTTGGATAAAACCTAAGTGTAGTCAATCATTTGCGTATTAGGAAATTTCTGAAGCTAAGATTGACAAAAATCTTACATAACTTAATGAATTGTATCCATATTTTCATATGTGAGAAAAATAATTCAATTTTTGCAGGGTCATTAATACGTTTCAGTTATGTGTTAGTGAGTAACTACAAAGTTGAACATTCTCCCAGATGGTCATATGTGGTCTACAATTGTGGTGAGAAACGGTCTCACGTCACCCACCGTTAAACAGGAGGTGCTAAATGAACATTCGTGAAAGCATTGACGCACTCGAGCAACAAATTTACATCGCTTGCTCTGAAGGAGACTACGAAACGGTTAATATGCTTGAAGCGCAGTTAGAAAAATTACGTGGTAAAGCAGAGCACCCGTTCGATGAGGATCCCTACTCCTTAGAAGGTCGACCTTTTTTCGATGACGACTGGAGTTAAAAAATGGGGAGCTAAAGCTCCCCATTATCAATTTTGTTCTAGAAGAATTTGATTGCGCCTCTGCCACCAATCTTTTCTTCTGGTTTCGCTTCTTCTGTTTTCTTCGGTGTGGATTTTTTTTCTGGCTTCTTCTTAGCCTTTTCAGCTTCAGGTTTTTTCTTTTCCTGTTTTTTCTTCTGTGCTTTTTCAGGCTGTGGTTTTACTGGTTTAGCTTTAACTTCTTCCTCTATGTCTTCGGTGACTGGAGCATCACAGATAACCAGATAGAACTCTTGGTTAAATTCAATCAAGTCGCCATCGTATAACTTTCTACGCTTACGAGTTTCCACTTCACCGTTTACAGCAACATAACCTTCAGTAATGGCATATTTCGCTTCACCACCACCACTAACAGCATCAGCAATTTTTAGAACTTTATAAAGTTCAATAGGTTGGCTATCTACTTCAACACCTATCGCTTCGATTTCAAGTTCATCATCATTTTCGAAATCGGATTCAAATTCGCTCATTTCACATATCCAGTAAAATTTTTTGTGCAGTTTAGCGTTTTACTCTTTGTTTATAAACCTAAACTCATTTATAAGACTAAACTAATGAAGGGCGTATAGAGAAGGATGACTGTACATGCGCACATTTTGGGTAACTATGCTAAGTATATTAACTTACGCGCCTTGGTGTTATGGCAAGCCTATATCTGTTGAAATATTAACAGATGAGTCTTACCCACCGTATACCTACGCTGAGGATGGTGAAGCTGTTGGTATCTATCCTGATATCGTTCATGCCATTGATCAGAAACTGGAAGATTTTGAAATAACTATTCGCCCAGTGCCGTGGAAACGCGGACTTAAATTAATCGAGTCTGGACGCAGTTTTGCTTTGATGCCTCCCTATTTTCATCCAGAGAGCAGAGACTACATCTCACCCTATTCACATCCAATGCTTAATGAAGAAGTCGTTGTTTTCTGCGATGACGAAGTCATTAACCAAAAGCCTCGTAAGTTATGGCCTGAAGATTTCTATGGCTTAACGATCGGTATCAATTCAGGATTCAACATCGGCGGAGCTGATTTTTGGCAAGCATCTGATGAAGGTAAATTAACCATCTCTGAAGCCAAGGGGAATCAGCTAAACCTGATAAAACTGCGTAGCCGAAGAATTGATTGCTATGTGAATGACAGAATCTCGATTCTCTGGGAAACAAAGCGTTTGATCGAAGAAGAGGCTTTGATGAAACCACTTACTTTTAGCTTGGCCACTCATATCAATACTGAATCAGGATATATGGCTTACACCAATGTCAATGAAGATCGTTACCCTTATAAAGCACAGTTTGTGAAAGAGTTCGATACTGCGCTTATCGAACTGCAAAATTCAGGCGAAATAGAACGAATTGTTCAAAGTTACGTCGGAGAATAATTCCAGTCTTTAAACACATACTTTCCTACTTGGAAATTCCCCTTTTCCACATCTTCTGTAAGAAAAGCCCTATAGTAGTTCCATCAGCTAACGCAATAAGAATTAATCAAGGGTACACAACATGACAACGAATACAAAAACAGCTCTAGTAATTGATAGTTTTCCAATGGTTCAACAAGCGATGGAACAAATGCTTCACGCTAACCATGGCTTTGAAAAAGTACTGTTAGCAAGTGATGCCTTCACCGCAGCATCAGCGCTAAGACAACATGATATCGACTTAATCATTCTGGATATTCAGCTTGCTGGTTTTGATGGTTTAGATTTTTTACGTCGAATGAGAGCAAAGCAATTTGCAGGTAAAATTCTGTTCGTATCAAGTAATGAACACGGTATGTATTCAAACGCAGCGAAGAAAATGGGTGCGAATGGCTATGTACTAAAAACAGAAAGTACTGAGATTATTCAAGACGCTATTTCAAGTGTTTTACGCGGATACAACGTATTTAAACATAACAGCGACAATGAGTTCTCTGCACTGTCAAAACGTGAAACGATCGTTTACAACTATCTTGTAAAAGGTTTCACCAACAAACGTATTTCTGAATTGCTATCAATCAGCACGAAAACGGTAAGTACTTATAAGAGCCGAATTTTGAATAAATGTAACGTTGATTCAATTATTGAACTGGTACAACTTAAAGAATCAGCTTAAGAAACAGAGAACTGTTCGATTTTCTTTTTAAGAATATCCGAAAGCAACATGTGCAAGGGATTGCTTTTATTACTTGCCTTCATCACCGATACCAACGAGTAATTATCCGCTTCCTGATAAATCTCAGGTAACACTCGAAAACAGAATCGCTCGTCCGAAACATCAAACAACTGAACAATAGAAAACCCGTCAATCTCCTCAATTGTGTTCAACATACAAATCAAATTATCGACATAAGCGTAGGTATTCAGTTCATGACCAGCCTGCACACTAATTTCCTGAAGCAATATTTTGATATCGTGGCGTCCACGGGCTGCCATCGCAACAAACGGTAAGTCAAGAACCTGGTCATCAGTGAGATCGGCCAATCTTGCCGGCAAAATAACCCCATGATTTAACATTTTAATCCGTCCCTGATAAATAGATTTGCTCAGCATCGGGTTAAAATAATTTACGCCCATATCTATAGAGCCGTTGGCTATGTCTTGGGTAGTGTGGTTGTCGTACGTTAAGAGAGAAATCATTGCCTTAGGAAAGGTTGCTTTAAGTTCTAACAACAATTGTGCACCAAACTGTATATGCATTACTGGAATGATTGCGATCGCTATATCACCTTCATAGTTGGCACAATCAATCGTATTTTTTGCCAATGCAGTTTGAATGGTGTTTAGACCATCAATGAGAGTGGGTATGATTTCTTCAGTAAAAGACGTCGGTTCGAAGCCCTGACTGTCACGTACAAACAATGGATCGTCAAGTTGCTCGCGCAGTTTAGAAAGATGTTTGCTGACCGCACTTTCAGTAACGCCTAATGCGCGCCCAACCAGCTTTAAATTTCTGTGTTTGTACAATAAAACAAATGTTTGCAGTAAATTGTAATCCAGATTACTAGCCATAATTTTTATTGTTTCCCTAGCATACATTGGCAAAACGGCGATTAAATGCCTGTTTCGCTGCATCACTTTTCTTCTTTGCAACCAATCTATCACTCTTATTGAGCATTGGCGAATCCATCAAAATTTTTTCACATTCAAAGATAAGCTCTCTTGCCTGATGATATGCTAACCCTTTGGGAAACGCTTTTTCCATTGCAGACAGCATTGACAAAGCCGCATGATGGCAGCCGTCCCTTTGTTGAAAATATTGAAACGCGACATTAGCACCATCAACACTATTTTCTCGAATTGCTTGGTTGATAGAGCTCAACATGTTTTCAATCTCATGTGTTGCGAGCTTACACTCATGTTCCAACACACGTCTTTGTGCCAATAAGAATAGATGATTCCAGTCGGTTTGATTTTCATCCCATTTCGGTAGACGGCTCATAACCCACTGACATAAGTCTGGCTGCTGCGCGAGCAAGGCTAACTTGGCACAGTATAATGCGGTCGCTTTAGAGCGCAGTTCTGACTTGTAAGCACTGTGTGATAAGCGAGCGAGAAAGCGCTTAGTGTTGCCTGCAAGATATTCCAAATGAGCATGAAACAATTCATTCAGAACTTGATACTCATCGTCCGTTTCAGTGTGTTTTATTTTCTTAATTTCTTGTTTTGTCGCAGAGATAACTCGGAGAACATCATCTTGTTTTGGCTGAGTGCTAAGAAGCAAATTACGAATCACATTGACATGAATTTCGTTTGTTTCCCTATGAGTTCGATAAGCCGACAATCGATAAGATGAGAATTGCTGGAATGATTTTTTATATTGGCGATGAATTTCGCTTAAATTGGCATAGCAATAAAGCCTGTCCATGCTTGTAGACTTCATTAAAGAGCGATCTATTTCCAATAGGGCTTTACCTACCTCACCTTTGATTAGACACAGTTTACTCTTTAGTTCATGTACCAAAGCACTTCTGTCTATATTCGCCTTATCCCACTCGTTATAAAGCTGACTCGCCTCGTCATAATCTTTATTTAAGATGCAGGCATTCAATAGGCCAGCCATTACCCAAGGTGATTTAGACTGGGTATATAGCTCCGCGTAAACCTGTTTTCCTTGATGAAAGTAGCCGCATTGAATCAATGTCTCGGCGTGCAACCGTGTGATATAGGGTGCGTATTTGGAATGAGTTTTTTCCACACCGGAAAAAGTGTTTTGGATTTTTTCTATATCTGTATCTTTAGGCAATTCATACAACTCTTTCAAAGCGTGCTTGCGAGCAAACGCCCTGAGAATACGGTTTTTCACTACTGTCGCGGTATAAGGCTTGATGATGTATTCATCAGGCTCTAACTCAACAATCGCTTTAACCGTTTCTAGCTGCTTTTCCCCTGTCAGCATAATAAATGCACACCAAGGAGGAATAAGTCCCAAATGACAAATCTCTTCGTAGATTTGTTTACCGTTTAAGTCATCCCCAAAATTGTAATCACAGATGATCACATCCATCTGTTCTTCATTAAGTTTCTTAAACAGTGACTTGGAATCTTTGGCCGTGAATACGCGCAGTGAAGAGAACCCCATATCCCTGAGTAATCTCTTCATGTCGGTAAGAATGAGCGGAGAATCATCGGCAACCAATACTTTTGCGTTAGCGATGATTTGAGGTCCAAACTGCATAGGAGTGAAGGTAGTCTCTTCTTAAAGGTTGTCCATATAAGACATCAATTATTCTTGTTTATCTTTATACAGATTTTCATCTGCACGACGAATAACGGATTCTACTGGCTCATTTTCCATCATTTCTGCAACACCAACGGATACACCAACACTTAATGCGTATGGTGAAAAAGTTGTTTCGCTAACACACTCTTTTAATCGCGTGGCTAACCTTAATGCGTTATCTCGCTTACATCCTGGCAGAACTGCCAAAAACTCATCGCCACCTGAACGAATTAAGTAGTCGGTATCACGGAACACTTCTTTCATTGCATCGGCAATCTGTTTTATGGCTTCATCACCCACATGGTGACCATAGGTATCGTTAATCGTCTTTAGTTTATTGCCATCAATAGCAAGGATACTCGCACCCTTTTCTTTGACGGCATTTTTGAAATCATCACTTTCAAGCGCATTGCGGTTTAACAGACCAGTCATTTGGTCTTGAACAATGCTGCTTTCCGCTTCACTGAGTTTGATTTTGTTGATATCTAACTCTTTAAACCTGAATAGAATAAAGGCACTGACAATCCAAATAACAAAAAAGAAAATTATCGTGTTGTAAACAATGGATAAAACCGGAACCTTATATACATAAACCGTTGAATTATCAGCAACATAATCGATGTTGTAAGAAAACTTACCGTCCATCGCACTTTTGCCGTAAATGACTTCGTAGAAGGTCACGCCACTGATCACTTTCTTCTCAACATGCACATCACCAGCGCCATCAAAGCGCGACATGAACATATCGATGTTCACATCACCGACAATAATATTCTGGAAATAGATTGGGCTTGATACGGTAATAAAGACTTCACCAGCCTCATTTTTATATGGGTCTGAAATCAAAATTCGATCAGACAGCCTTCTTTCCGGAGCTTCAAGCGCACAGTTGCGACGACCTAAACATTGCTCAATCTCGATATTGGCATCTTTCTTATCAACCGATGTCAACGAGCTGGTGTATGAACGGTAATACATCACATCTTGTTCAGGGAGAATAGTCGGCATCTCTTTCACTAACTGATGAAACTCATTTTCAATCGCGATGTCGATGTTAGTGAGTTCATTGATGTCATTGAAGCGATAGAATCCGCTGTCTTGGTTTTCCAGTAGATCTTTATTCCCTTCTTCAATGGCGTCGTACTTACTCACTTCACTTTCAAGAATCTTGCTAGTGAAGAAAAGCACTTGGTTGTACTGCGCCATTGTTTTAGAGAATTTTTCAAACTCTAATTCGCGTGCATTTATATGCGAATCAACGTAAAAAACCATAGATATAACGTAAAGGATCAAACTGACCATAAAACTGGTCAGCACAATTTCTTTGATATTTTTTCTCGTTTTCATCGGCATATTTTTTGTTTTAGAGTTAGATAATGTTCTTGTTGATGCTCATCAGTTCAACAATCGATTTCACGTTGTACTTCTCAAGAATACGAGATTTGTACGTACTGATTGTTTTCGGGCTGAGTGAAAGAATGCTTGCGATCTCTTTATTACATTTACCATCAACTAGGTAAGTAAAGACCACAAGTTCTTGTTTTGAAAGTTGAACATCGTTTGATCCACTGTCTTTCATCAACTTGTAGAAACTATAGCCGTTTAAAATGCATTCTACTGCATCATTTAAGATATTCAGGTCTTCAGACTTACAAACATAGCCATCTGCGCCAAGTTTGTATGCCGTTTCAGAGTACAGGCGGCTATCATTTGCAGAAATGAACAACGATTTTCCTGTAAAACCGTGAGATTTGATACGGCGAAGTAATTCAAAACCGTCAGACTTCACTAGGTTCACATCTAGGATAAGGAAATCGATTTGTTCTTTTTGAATCAGTTTCTGCGCTTTAATTGGATCTTGTTCAACGATGATGGTTTCAAATCGTGCGCCTTTATCCAATAGTTGTTTAATTGCAGCACAAACTAGTGGGTGATCGTCGACAACAAGACAAGTTAAAGAAGTATTTGTTTGAATCATTACAGTTAGCCTCGTTAAGCCATTAATTTATATTCAATTGGTTGGGGTCTTCCGGTGAAATAACCTTGGCAAAGATCTATCCCCATACTCTGTAAATGCGTCCACGTTTCATTGTCTTCGACTCCTTCAGCCACAAGACGCATATCTAGCTGCTTCGCCATCGAAACAACTAGTGAAAGAATCGCGCTTTTCCGTTTATCGCGATGACAAGACGTAATAAGCGCCCTGTCGATTTTCATTTCAGTAAAAGGCAAATCCGCTAGCTTAATTAGCGAAGAATATCCCGCACCGAAATCATCAATAGCTAGCTCGACATCGTTAAGACGCAAGCGAGCGAAATTTTCAAACATGGTTGGATTGTGTTTGTACACTTCCATTTCCGTCATTTCGATAATCAGATTGGCTGGTTGAAAGTCGTAACGCTCACAACACTCAAGAACTTGAAAAGCGAAATTGGAATCATCGAAGTTAGCCAAAGCTGCATTTACTGAAATAGAACCGGTAAGCTTTCCGCTTCGGTAATCTTCCAATGCTTGTTCCAATACGTAGAAGAACAAACGCACATGCCATTGTTCTTTATCGATAATGGGCAAAAATGCAGATGGACTTAGGTAGCCGTATTGAGGGTGATCCCATCGTATAAGAACTTCATTTCCGCTTTGAGCATCGTTGGTAAATCGACACTGTGGCTGATAGAAGTTCACTAATCGCTTGGAATTAAATGCCACATCCAAATCTGAACGTAAGAACTCAATAACTTTGTTACTGACCTTAGGTTTTGGATTCGCTATCGTCACTGCGTTAAGTACCGATGCTAAGTCCGTATTCGAGATAGGCTTCGTCTGTGACGAAATCACGCCTAGCCCAAGCTGACGACACATCATTTCCGCCAATGCGATAATGCTCTTATCATGGCCACTTAATAAACACAGTTTGCCTTTGTATCCCAGTTGATTGAGTGCGTTTAAAAACGTCAACCCATCTTCTTCTGGCATAGAGAGATCACAGAACACAAGGTCAAAGTCTTGATGTTCGCAAATCTCCAAGCCATTCTTGCTGCTTTGTGCAACACGGACTTCGGTAATACCGAATGTCTGAAGTTGAATCTTCAACGTAATACACTGGATTGGGTCGTCATCCACAATCAGCACGCTATGAATTCTATGCGGCATTCGTTTCTATCCACGCTTTTGTCTGGTCGATACTGATAGAGATATCCGCTATCAACTTTTCGAATAAATGTTCAATGTTCCCATCAAGATTTTGCATGCCGTTTTCAAGGTCTAATGCACGTTGATGGACATTCGTTTCACCGACCGTACCCGCACCACCTTTTATACGGTGAGCGATCTCTTTAACTGCCTTACGGTCATCTTTGCTGTCTATCAGCAACGCCAAATCTTTTTCCATCGTATCGACATACACTTGCGACAAAATTTGCGCATCAGCAGCATCGTATTTCTCAAGCCACATTTCGCTCGCCAGCTCTGCGCTAGAGAGATATTGGGCAAGCAGCTTATACATACGATTGATGCCATAGGGCTTATACAACATGCTGTCGAATCCAGAATCCAACGCTTTCTCATTGGCTACTCGTGAATCTTCAGCAGTACAGCCAATCAGTGTTATATGGCTAAGTTCCGGTTGCATGCGTACACGATTCACCAATTCATATCCATCCATCACTGGCATGTGACAATCCGTGATCAGAAGGTCGTACTCCATAGGTTTTGCTTGCAGCAGTTCCAACGCGATCAATCCGTTATCGACGATATCCATTTCGACACCGAGCTCAGCTAACTGCTGTTTAAACACCAACTGGTTAATTGGGTTGTCTTCTGCCACGAGCACTTTACCGTTCAACGGAGCGCGCATATCTTCTTCATCTGATACGGTCATTTTTTCATTACCTACTACTGCATCGAATAACAAATCAGGGAAGAAAGGTGTTGAGTTAACGTATACACAACGACCATTTCGGCTTCTGAATACATCGAGGTCTTTTTTAATGACGATGTTGTGTTGGTACGCGCATGTACTGTCGTCAAAGTTACCTTCGTCATAAATATCGATGTTGTTAAGTGAGCAGCTGTTGTTGCTGTTACTTGTCCAGAAATTAATCCAGCTTTTGATTAAGGGATCTGTGCCGTGGTATGTCGCGCACACTACCTTATGAGAACTCTCATACGTTCGAACCAACTCGTGCGGAATAATGAACGAGACTGTCGTACCTAGGTTAGGTTCGCTATCAATGCTGATTTTTCCGCCCATAACAGTGATCAAGTTATGTACGATAGCTAAACCTAAGCCTGTTCCTCCAAATCGACGAGCAATCGTGCTATCAGCTTGGAAGAACGGGTTAAATACACCCTTAATGACATCTTTGCTCATACCGACGCCAGTATCGGTCACCGCTACGTAAACTTGTTTTTCATCCAGTGCGATATCAACCGTAATTTTGCCTGCGTCAGTAAACTTTATGGCGTTCGATAACAAGTTATTGATGATTTGGCTGAAACGTAAAGCATCAATCTTGACGACTTTTACAGGCGTTGGTTGCCAGTTGACTTCGAACTGCAGCTCTTTCTTCTGAGCTGAAGCACAGTGAACACGCAGTAATTCACCCGCTTCACGCAACAAGTGACATTCACCGAGATCCAGCTCTAACTGCTGTGCTTCAAGTTTTGAGAAATCCAGAATGTCATTCACTAATAGATGCAGATGGCGCGTAGAAGTAATGATGTTGTTGATCATCATCAGCGTATCTTCGTCATCAGTGCGAATTTTCAGCATTTCAAGCAGGCCAGCCATACCCGCAATTGGAGTACGAAGTTCATGGCTCATACTTGCCAAGAAACGTTCACGAGCTTGCACGGCTTGCTGAGCCGTTTCGTTCGCTGCGCGCAAAGCGCGTTCTTGCTCTTTTTGCTCTGACACGTCATTCACAACAGTCAATACAAACTCTTCATCACTCCCTGGCCCACTAATACGGGTTCTAAAATAGTCGATGGTCTGCAAACCCGCGCTGCAAGTCTGAACGTCCACATCACGCGAAATGGTTTCGCCAATCTCAAGAACACGTGATAGCTCTTCACCATTCTCGATAACCATGTAGTCTGGGCGCTCTTTTTGAGCAAGAGTACAGCTTTTACATTTACCGCTTTCAACACCGCAACAGTTGCTCAATAGCAGCTTGTGGTTAGCGTCGTGGATAAAAATCTGGTTCGGCAGTCCATTGATAATATTCTGTAAGAAACGCAGATCATTTTGGGTTCTTTGCGCTTCCTTCTCGTTGAGAGACACCTTCAACTGAAAGTTTTTCTTCCAGAGATAAAAGATGAACACAAGCAAGACGATAATGCCCGCAAGGATAGATAAGCCAACCATGACGAAGTTTTTGTCATAGCCATACACAATATTGAATTGCGTATAACCGTTCTGCAAACGATGGACTTCTTTAGGATTTATCGTCGATGCAACGCCATCAATCAAATCACTAATGTGACGATCATCTTCTCTAACGGTAATCGCAACATCAATTTCTTTGTAAGAGTGACGCTTAATCTGCAACTTATCGTCATCATCATTAGCGACTAGATAGTCGAGAATATCCTCACGTACATACGCCTTACGTAGTTTGCCGTTTTTCAAATCTTCGATTAACTGTTTGATGCTCATGTAAGTAATTGAGCTTTCGCCAAACAGACGATTTTTAATGCTTTGATAAGGTCCGGTATCATCAAATAGCACGCCTTCTTTGGCGTTTCTGCTGTACGTAATACCTTTATAACTCACAGCAAAGTATTTCACTGAAGCCAGAGGATTAGACACAGCAGTCCAATCCAGATCGTGAGAATCCATAAGTACAGCAGGCACAAAATCGATAGATTTCTTTTCAAGAAGACCTAACGGAGTTTCACCATCTTTTAATGGAACGTATTGGAATCGAATAGAAGTACGAGTTTCGATTAACTTCAGTAAGTCAGGTAGAAAACCTGCCACTTCGCCGCTGGTATCGCGATAAAACAGCGGGTAAGAGTCATCCCAAACGGTATAACGAATCGCTGGGTTACCAGCATTCGCTACGGCTGCACGAGCCTCGTCAATTTGGTGGTACAGATTATCCGAATGAATACCGGATATTTTCGCTTCTTGGTTCAGAATCAGATTGATGTTTTGTAGTAACAACTGGCTATTTTTTTGCGCGACAATACGAATGTTCTCGGTGCCAAACCAATCTGGAATTTCAATGCGCCCAACCGTTTGAGTCGATGAGTTAACACAAGCCAACAGAGAAACGTAGTTATCTAAAACCGCATCGGCTGAGCCAGAGTTCACCTGATTAATTGCGTCAGCAAAACTTTCTGCTTCATAAATATTAGGCAACTCACGCAATGCCAATTTTTTACAATAAATAGAGTCTTTAACGCACACCCATTTCATTGAATTAGGTGACACATGCATTAAATTCTTATTTCTATACCAAATGGCAATTGAGCTTTTATATAAAGGAGAGCTATAGATATAGTTGGAATCGCTAATATCTGAAACGCCAACCGCTAAATCGACATCATTATTATCTATGGCTTTGTGCAAAGAAGAAATTGTCGGATAGACGCCATACTCAACTTCCACATTTAGTCTTTTCGCCAAACTATCCACATAGTCGGTTTCGATATCGTAAGTTGGGTCGTGATATACGTGATTATCAAGCGTGCGCGAAAGCAATGCCACTCTAACTTTACTCGGCATCGTATTCGATCTGTCACTTGGCGCTGAGAATGCGTAGGTGTTTAAAACCAGACCAATCACAGCAATAAATAATAGGAATAAACGACTCACAATTTACTCATACATATCAAAAATAGGATGTAAGAATAAAAAATATGGGACTAATGTCAAATAGAGAGCAGAGGTAAAAATATTTTATCTTATTGATATTTAAAAATATTCTATATTTTTGTAAGCACAGTCTGACAATATTATCAGATGTAATCCGCCAGTTTAGGCCGTAATTAATGGTGAGTAGGAGTAAATATTCTTATAGATAATTACAACAAGGTAGGAATAATGCGTTAATTAAGCCTAAGCCTCCTTTTTATTATTCCGAACAAATAACACACACTTTCATTCGGAATTTAAGCAATATTAAGGAGGCCAATATTCGTCAGATATGCAACTTATTGAAATGCTGGACGTTGTGATAATTCATTGAACCAACGAGCAATATTTGGGTACTGATTTAAAACTTCTAACTGCAGTGCTTTTTCCGCAAATCCTACAAATATGAACGCCGTGATATCAGCAATCGTTAGAGCCTCAGTCACAATGTAAGGTTTGCCCGTTAATTGCTGTTCCAATTGTGGTAAAAAGCTTTCAACACGACGCTTACTTTCAATACCCCACTCTTCTACGCAAGTCTCACGATCTTTATACACGCCAGAGATATTGCGGAATGCTTGGAAACCCGCAAACAAACCTTGGAATTCAACCACGCGGTTCCACATCTCAACTTGAGCTGTTTCTAAATGTGTTTCACCGAAAAGATTTTTTCTGTTTGGGGTTGCTTCATGGAAGTAGCGGCAGATAGCAACACTTTCACAGATAGTGACACCACAATCTAGCTCAAGCATAGGAACTTTGCCGTTTACGCTTTTTTGTTTGAATTCGACTGTTAAGTTTTCACCTTCACGAACGTTGACTTGAACGCGTTCAACATCAACACCTAACTCCTTGAGGAAAATAGAAACTCGGCGAGAACTTGGGGTTGGGGCAAATTCGTATAATTTCATTGTTGTTCCTTTTATTTTGGCTTTATCTAACCGATCGTTTAGGTTAGACTTTATGCGTTTTCTAAACGATCAGTCAAGAATTAATTATTGCAAATGAGACTAGCGATATGGCGAGAAAAAGTAACTTTGATAGAGATGAAAAGCTTGTTCAAGCAATGAAGCTATTCTGGCAGAAAGGCTACGCAAATACTGCGATCTCTGACCTGATCGATACACTGCAAATCAATCGTTTCAGCCTATACAACGCTTTTGGCGATAAACAAAACCTCTACTACGAAGCTTTGGAAAAATACCTCACAAAAGTCTCTTTTCCCGCCCTATCATCACTGGAAAATGAACATGCTTCCCTTGAAGAACTTGAACAGTTTCTAAAACAATTTGCCGAGCTGCAAAGACTGAACAACTGTGGATGCTTTATGCAAAATGCCCTAGTGGAGCATGCTGGCACCGATGACACCGTATTACAGAAAGGTCATTTCCTGTTTGATCATTTGATCAGCATCATTTCAAATGCCATTGCTCGTGCGCAACGCCAGAATAAGCTGCGTGCAAGTCACGACTCACATGCTTTGGCGCAACTGATCCTCACACAAATGCAAGGCATGCGCGTGCTTGGAAAAGCTAAGCGTATTGAAGATTTGGATTCGGCTTTAACCACCTTGCTTCTGTTGATTAAAAGCTAAGCTTTGCTGATTAAAACCTAAACTTTGTTGGTTAAGATCTAAAACTGCTGATTAAAGCTAAATAAAAAGCGGATTAAAGCCTATTTAGAACGAAGACAGGTTTACCAGCTCTTGAGTGTAAGGATGTGAAGGCTTGTTGAACAAAGCCTGAGTTTCGCCCTGCTCTACGATTTCACCTTGTTTCATCACAATGGTGTAATGGCAAAGCGATTTCACTACGTTTAAGTCGTGACTAATAAACAAATAGGTTAAGCCATACTTCTCTTGCAAAGATTTAAGCAAATCCAACACCTGAGCTTGAACTGTTCGGTCGAGTGAAGAGGTAGGCTCATCAAGCAGAATAAATTCTGGTTTTAATACCAGAGCCCTCGCAATAGCAATACGCTGCCTCTGCCCACCTGAAAACTCGTTTGGATAGCGATGGCGAGTCTCAGGGTCAAGGTCAACTTCTTTCATCACATCACAAATTAGCTGGTCTATGGTTTGTTCATCATGTTCAAAATGCACTCTCAAACCTTCACCAATCACTTGTGCTACCGACATACGCGGATTCAACGCAGAGAATGGATCTTGAAATACCACCTGCATACGACTTCGATAAGGCAACATGCTTTTTCTGTCTAATCCTTGTAGCTCTGCACCTTGATAGCGGATAGAACCTTGTGACTCGACCAGCTTGAGGATCGCCATACCTGTTGTGGACTTACCTGAACCACTTTCACCCACTAAACCAATCGAATGTCCCTTTTTCAGGTCAAATTTCATATCAGTGACCGCTTTGATATGTGCAATGGTTTTTCTTAGTAGCCCACCTCGAATTGGGAACCACACTTTCAACTGCTCAGTGGTCAGCAAACTTGGACTGTTTATATCGACGTTAACAGGTACACCGCGCGGATCGGATTCGATTAGCAACTTGGTATATGGATGTTTTGGTGCGGAGAAAAGCGTTTTACACGCTTCGATTTCCACCAGCTTGCCGTGCTGCATAACCGCGACACGATCAGCAATCCGTCTGACAATACTTAAGTCATGAGTAATGAACAGCATTGCCATTCCCAGCTCTTGTTGTAACGCTTTCAGCAAGTCGAGAATCTGCGCCTGTACAGAGACATCAAGTGCAGTTGTTGGCTCATCAGCAATTAATAACTCGGGCTCGTTAATCAGCGCCATCGCTATCATTACTCTTTGCCGCTCTCCACCTGAAAGCTCGTGAGGGTAAGCATTGATCTTTTGTTCGGGATGACGAATACCGACTTTCGCTAACCAGCCAATTGCCTGCTCTTCGGCTTTTTTCTGCCTGACGCCACGATGAATGGCCAATGTTTCCACCAACTGCTTGCCAATCTTATGCAGAGGATTCAACGAGACCATCGGCTCTTGGAATATCATGCCAATGCGCCCACCACGAATGCCTCTCAGTTGTCGCTCAGAACAGCTAAGCGTATCTA
The DNA here is from genome assembly GCF_058630515.1 of Vibrio sp. HM8-C. Taxonomy (NCBI): domain Bacteria; kingdom Pseudomonadati; phylum Pseudomonadota; class Gammaproteobacteria; order Vibrionales; family Vibrionaceae; genus Vibrio; species Vibrio sp. HM8-C. The sequence continues at coordinate 38,782 of NZ_JBMMKS010000005.1, read as the reverse complement.
AGCCTGAAAACTGGATATTACCCTCAAGATAGTGAGCAGAGCCCTTCGGTAACAACTTTAATATTGCATTGGCGGTGACCGATTTCCCAGAGCCACTCTCTCCTACCAGCGCCAGTGTTTCGCCTTTACTGATGGAGAAAGAAACTTGCTCTGTGACTTTCTCGATAGCGTCACCACGACCGAAACCTACAGAGAGATTTTCGATTTTAAGCAGGCTTTCGATTTTTAACGAATGTTCGCTCATCTATCCTCTCCTTTGCATATTTGGGTCAAAGGCGTCACGCACAGCTTCGCCAATAAAAACAAGTAGAGTTAGCATCATAGAAAGCACGACAAACGCAGAAATACCGAGCCACGGAGCCTGTAAGTTCGCTTTGCCCTGCGCAAGCAATTCACCCAATGAAGGTGAACCCGCAGGAAGACCAAAACCCAAGAAATCTAAAGAAGTTAATGTCGTTACTGATCCAGAAAGAATAAACGGCATCATAGTCAGTGAAGCCACCATAGCGTTTGGCAACATATGACGCAGCATAATGCGCGAGTCACTTACTCCCATAGCTTGCGCCGCGCGAACATAATCAAAATTTCTGCAACGCAAAAATTCTGCGCGAACAACACCTACCAAACTCATCCAGCTAAACAGCACCATGATCCCCAGTAACCACCAAAAATTAGGTTCCACAAAGCTGGATAAAATGATGAGTAAAAACAGCGTTGGCAAACCAGACCATACTTCAATAAAACGCTGCCCAATCAAATCTAACCAACCGCCATAATAGCCCTGCGTTGCTCCCACAATCACACCAATGAATGACGATACAATAGTGAGCACAAAGCCAAACAACACAGAAATACGGAAACCATAGATGATGCGAGCCAGCACATCGCGCCCTTTATCGTCCGTACCCAGCCAGTTCACCGAGTCCGGAACAGACGGCACTGAGCCTTGAATATTGAAGTTAATGGTGTCGTAACTAAAGCGGATAAGTGGCCAAATGATGTAGCCTTTTTCTTCTATTAATTCCACCACGTATGGGTCGGTGTAGTCAGCTTCAGTTTCAAACTCACCGCCAAATTTCGTCTCTGAATAAGCATTGGATACAGGGAAAAGCCACTGACTATCGTAAGAAATAAACAATGGCTTATCGTTAGCGATCATTTCCGCAAACAAGCTGACGATAAACAGCAGTGAAAATATCCATAGCGACCAAAATCCACGGCGGTTCGCTTTAAATCGCTGCCATCTCGCTATATGCAGCGGATTTACAGGTTTCTTTTTTACTAATGCCAACACAATCAGCGCGCCTCAAAGTCAATGCGCGGATCAACCCATGTATAGGTGAGATCCGAAATAATACCGAGCAATAACCCAAGCAGAGTCATGATATAGAGTGAGCTGAACACCACTGGATAATCTCGTTGAATAGTGGATTCAAAGCCCAATAAACCTATACCTTCAAGCGAAAACATCACTTCAATCAACATCGAACCAGTGAAGAAAATACTGATAAACGCACTGGGAAAGCCCGCGATGATGATCAACATGGCATTACGAAACACATGCTTATAAAGAATGCTTCCTTCGTCGAGCCCCTTTGCTCGCGCCGTTACCACATATTGCTTGTTTATCTCATCCAGAAATGAGTTTTTAGTCAACATGCTCAATGTGGCAAATCCACCTATCACCATTGCGCAGGTTGGTAACGCCAAATGCCAGAAATAGTCGATGACCTGTTGATACCAAGTCAGACTATCGAAATTGTCCGAAACCAGTCCGCGTAACGGGAACCAACTAAAGTAATTGCCACTAGCGAATAGGATGATAAGAATGATGGCGAACAAAAATCCGGGGATGGCATAACCCACAATCACTAGCGCGCTCGACCAAATATCAAAGCGTGAGCCGTGGTGAATCGCTTTCATTATGCCTAAGGGGATGGAAATCAGATATATGATTAACGTACTCCACAGCCCCAATGAAATGGAGACCGGAAGTCTGTCGACTATCAAATCAATCACGTTTCCGCCACGGAATAGGCTCTCACCGAAGTTAAACGTGACATAGTTTTTCAGCATATCGAAGTATCGAACGTGTAGCGGCTTATCAAAACCAAACTGACGTTTAATCGCTTCAACTACCTCTGGATCTAATCCACGTGAACCCTTGTAGCCACCACTGCTGCCGTTGTCAGCTTTGGATAAATCGACTTCCTGACCACCGCCAGAAAAGCGCTCCATCACACCGGATGTCTGCCCTTCAAGCTGTGCAATCGCTTGTTCAACAGGACCACCCGGTGCGATTTGGATGATAAAGAAGTTTATGGTGATGATTGCCCACAGCGTTGGAATAACCAACAGCAGACGGCGGAAAATATACGCAGCCATATACCCTCTTAACGACGCTTCTCAGGCAACTTTTCAGCTTTCTGTTGCGAAATCCACCACGTATCTAAACCCAAATCGTATTTCGGCATCACACTTGGTCGCTCGAATTTATCCCACATCGCAACGCGGTACAGGCTCGAATGCCATTGTGGAATGATGTAGAAGTTCCACTGCAAGATACGATCGAGAGCGCGTCCCAAACTTAATAGCTTTTTCGGCTGCTCCTGATTTTTCGAAATCTGCAGCGTCAAATCGTCAATAACCGGGTCCATCACTCCAGCAGTGTTATAGGTCGAATCAATGTAGTTTGAGTTCCATACAATCATAAGATTGGAACTAGGAAATGGGTTTGCAAAGAAGGATGAAGAAACCATATCAAAATCACGGTCACGTAATCGCTTGATATATTGTGTGTTATCAACGGTTCTAATCTTCATGTCGATACCCATCAATTTCAGGTTCTTTTGTACAGGTATCGCAATACGTTCAGTGGTTGGGTTATAAATCAACAGTTCAAACGTCATTGGTTCGCCCGTCGCAACGTTCACCATGACTTTGTCTTTCAGCTCCCAACCAGCACTTTTCAGCAGCGCGAAAGCGGTTCTCATTTGCGTACGGATACGACCACTGCCATCTGTCACTGGCGGTTGGTACTCTTCTGTGAATACGCGAGGTGGTATCGCTTGCTTAATCGGATTAAGAATGGCTAGCTCTTCGTCTCTAGGCAAACCTTTCGCTTCATAATCGGTGTTTTGGAAATAACTGCGAGTGCGAGAATATTGGCTGTAGAACATATTCTTGTTCATCCACTCAAAATCCATCGCATAGTTTAGTGCTTCACGAACTCGCACATCTTGGAATACTGGTTTTTGAGTGTTGAAGACAAAACCTTGCGTACTGGCTGGCGCATTGTGTTCGATTTCTTCTTTCTTGATAAAGCCATTATCGAAGTTAACGCCAGTGTAAGATGTCGCCCAGAACTTCGCTTGGCTCTCCTGACGTAAATCGAACTCGCCCGCCTTGAACGCTTCCAGCATCACCGTATCATCACGGTAATAATCATACTGGACTTGCTTGAAGTTATTACGCCCAACATTCACAGGCAGATCTTTTGCCCAGTAGTTGTCATCCAACTGGTAAGTCACACTCTGACCCATTTTGTAATCAGTTATCTTATAAGGACCACTGCCAATCGGAGGCTCACTTAGCGGTTCAGCGAAGTTTTTATCCTTCCAAAAATGTTCTGGCAATACTCGAGTACCTTGAGCAAAACCAAACAGTTTTTCTCGGTTAGGCTCAGACATTTCAATTCGTACCGTCAGCGGTGCAATTGCCTTAACGGATTTGATCTCTTTGTAATAAACGCGATATTGGGGAACGCCTTCTGTCATGAACTTATTGAATGTGAATTCAACATCCGCAGCAGTAATAGGTTTGCCATCTTGGAAACGAGCTTTGGGGTTGATGTCTAGCTCTAGCCAAGTGTAGTCATCAGAATATCGGACTTTTTCAGTGATGAGTGGATAGTAGGAGTCAATTTCGTCAGTGGGTGAATACATCAGTGAATCATAGAGCTCTCCGCTATCCATTGCTGGAACACCGCGGGAAGCATAACGGTTAAAGTTATCGTACGTACCTACCTGACCATAGGTGACTTTACCGTATTTAGGAGCATTCGGATTGACGTAATCAAAATGAGTAAAACCTTGCGGGTATTTCGCTTCCCCAAAACCAACCAAACTGGTGGTTTCTATAACATCAGCCATGGAAATCTGGCTAAGTGTGACTAACACAACACCTAAAGCAACTGGCTTGATATTCCCCATTCTGCAAATCCTTTTACTGATCAAATTGCCGCTATTTATAAAACTGAATTATGGCTAAGTCGTATAGCTAGAACGCAAGGCAGCCACAATACCGGATATTATTAATAATTCAGTCACTTGGATAAGTATAGAGAAGTTTTCACAGAACGAAACCGCAAAAGATACAGCGTTTTGCAAGAAATCACTGAAATTTGCGGTTGGATAGATTTGAATCTCAGAGTTACAACATTTCCTGCGCAATCAAACGTAGCAAATAGGTTTCACGTTCAATGCTCATCCCCTTCTTAGGGCTTTCAAGCATGGTTTTTTCATTGTGAGCGATAGCTTCATGAATGTTGATCCAACGAGGCTCCATGCCATTGCGGATTTCATAATCTTCAAATTGAGTTTTGCCCAGCTCACGATCAATTTTGCAGGTGTAGCAGTAAGAAATCATATGCATCACATCACAATCGTCTTTGTACCAAGGACGAAACTCTTCGTAGATTCCATAAGGTTTGATGGAATGAATATTTTGTGCGCCTGTTTCTTCTTCCAGTTCACGCACCAAACCAGCAAGCACATCTTCCCCGTCATCTAAACCACCACCAGGGAGCGTGTAATCGTGATATCGCTCGGTGTACAACATCAAAATGTCTTCACCATCAATGACGATCGCTCGGGTTGCTTTACGTTGGAGAACGGAATACTGGCTAAGGCGTTCCACATCTGGATGTACAGCCGTTTGCAAATGTCTCATAGCGTATAAATACCTTGTTCCATCTATTTCTTGGCGCGGATGGTAGCATAAAAAAAGCCCCGCTAAACGGGGCAAATTACATGGATAACAGTTACATGGATGTTCGCTAATGAACATCCGTTACTTATCTATCAGTTAGTTATCTATCAGTTACCTACCTGTCACTTACCAGTACATGGGTAAAAAGAACATCAACGAAATTGAGATCAGAGATATCTCATTAGCCGTCTGCAGTAATTTTCTTAATCAGCTCTTGTTCAACTTGTGAGGCAAGATCAACCGATATCTGACAAGTACCAGCAGCATGATGACCGCCACCACCATACTGAAGCATCAGTTCACCCACATTGGTTTTGGAGCTGCGATCAAAAATCGATTTGCCGGTAGCGAAAACAATATTCTGTTTTTGGAATCCCCACATTTTATGAATCGAAATATTGCACTGCGGATATAACGCATAAATGATGAAACGATTACCCGCATAGATAACCTCTTCGCCCGTTAAATCCAAAACCACCAGATTTTTATACACAGTGCCACACTTCATAACCTGCTCTTTGAACATATTTTCATGCTCGCGATAGAGCTCAATACGCTCCTTCACATCGGGCAAATCTAAAATTTGTTCAATAGTGTGATTACCGCAATAGTCGATAAGATCCATCATTAAGTTGTAGTTGGAGATTCTGAAATCACGAAAACGCCCCAACCCAGTGCGAGCGTCCATCAAGAAATTAAGTAAATTCCAACCCGTCGAATCCAACACTTCGTCGCGCGTAAATTGAGCGGAGTCACCCTTGTCTACCGCCTCCATCATTTCCAACCAAGCTTCAGGAAACACATCTAAACCACCATAGTAATCCCATACCACTCTCGCGGCAGATGGCGCATCAGGGTCAATGATGTGATTCAGTCTAGGCTCAGTATTACGAATCGTCTCAGAGAGGTGGTGGTCAAATATCAGAAAGGCATCTGCAACATAGGGCAAGTTGGTAGTGATATCGTTTTCTGTTATGTCTATTTTTCCGTCTTGCATATCTTTGGGATGCACAAATTTAATGTCATCAATCAAGTTAAGTTTTTTGAGCAGAACCGCGCATACTAGCCCGTCAAAGTCACTTCGCGTGACAAGCCGATACTTTTTCTCCGTCATTAGCTAATCCCCTAAATTTTTATACCAGTCATCCTTCCCCTAGTGCTTTCACCACTATTGATGCTCAACTCAAGAAAGCACTATGCCTTAATTTTAGACAGCATCATTTTTTTAACAAACTTAAGACAATGGTTTTTAAAAAAATATTCTACAATTTCCATATAGCGTAATAACTTGACGTAAATTATCAGCATCAAATCAGAAAGCTGTTGGCATGTTTTTCTCAATAACTTGGGTAAACGAAGCCGATATGAACGAACCAAACGTTAAGTGAAAAGAATTTAAAACAAACTCAATAGCCCATGGAGATACCCAATGAAAAAACACAGTATCGTGATTTCAGCGTTAATAGGTAGTGCCCTACTCGTTGGCTGCTCGAACGAACCGGATGAATACGATGTGAAAGAGTATGAAGCAACCACAAGCCCAGCCTCACTCTACTGTGTACAGCAAGGTGGCACACTTACCATGTTCACAGAGAACAAAAAGCGCATAACATACTGTGTTCTTTCCGAAGACGAGAAGTATGAACAATGGGAATACTACGAAAATCGCCAAGATAAAGACAAACAGTAACCACCGCTCTTTATCTTTTTATTGGACATTAGCGATTAGTGGATTGATAGCCAAATCAGAAATAGAGAAAAAGGCAGCCTAAGCTGCCTTTTCGTTTTAGTGACTTACTGAACGAAGTAGATCATCAATATGCTTGGGTCCAATCGGTTTTATACCCGCAGGGTTTAGATCTTTAATTGAGTAATAACCTGTAGTGATATGGTCCATGTTAACCGTTTCAATCACACCCGGTAATCGCAGAATTCGCTCCATATACGCAGATAGATTCTTGTAATCGGCTATGCGATTAAGGTTCGTTTTGAATAAGCCGTGGTATGCCGCATCAAAACGGATCAGAGTAACGAAAGTTCTTACATCCGTTTCTGTCAGTTGATTACCCACTAAATACTCTTTACCTTCCAAACGTTGTTCTAGTTCATCAAGCATCGAGAAAACACCTGTCACAGCTTCCAAATAAGATTCCTGTGATTGCGTGAAACCTGCTTTATAGACACCGTTGTTCAGTAGGTCATATATACGAGGATTTAGCTCATCAATTTCACTTGCGTATTGTTCAGGATACAGACGAACATTCGATGGCACTAAGTGTTCAAATGCAGTGTCAAACATGCGTAATATGTCGGCACTTTCGTTATTTACCATCACATTCTGTTGCATGTCCCATAAGACAGGTACAGTTGCACGTCCCGTAAACAATGAATCTGCGCGAGTGTAAATCTCATGCAAATAGTTTGAGTTAAACAGTGGATCAGAATCTGAGCCTGCGTATTGTGCAAAACTCCACCCTTGGTTAGTCATCACAGGGTTAACCACCGTGACATCAATGTATTCATCAAGACCTTTTAGTTTGCGAGCCATCAGTGTTCGCGAAGCCCAGGGACAAATGAAAGCGACGTACAAACGGTAGCGACCCGCTTCCGCTTTAAAACCACCAGTACCTGTTGGACCTGCGCTGCCATCTGGCGTAATCCAGTTGCGAAAACTCGATACTTGGCGAACAAAACGTCCTTTCTCGTCAGCTTTCTGCATGGCTTTCCAATCTTTTGTCCATTTACCTTCAACTAACATGGCAACCCCTTATCTGAATCGGCTTAAACGAGTAAATGTGCTCGTTTCTAAATCTGAACTCAGTATGATTACCATCAGAAATTAGAACAATGGTGTATTCAATGAGAAATAATCAACAATTCGTTTATAAAATTTATAACCACGATGAAATGACAAAAGCCAACAGCGCTTGCCACTGTTGGCTTTAGTAAAAGAAAGAATATCTTGGTTAATTCATATCAGGTGTAAACAAACCACGCTTCATATAGAACTTCACCCAAAGTGCACCAATGACACTGATAATCAGCAAGATGCCGCCAGCAACGCTGTATACCATTTGCGTCATCTCTTCAGATGGCGAGTTATGCAACGCGACATACCCCATTGCAATGATGCCTAAGATCTGTGGAATCGGGAAGAAAGGCGATTTATAAGGACGATTTTGATTAGGCAGTTTCTTACGCAATACAATCACGTCAATATGAGCCACCATGTACGCTAGCAACCAGCTTGTCGTTGCGGCTATAACCAACACAATCAGTGAATCAATATCAACAAACATGAATGCAATCGCTGTACACGCTGCAATCATCACCACACCAGCCCACGGTACATCGTAGCGATTCTTTGCTTTTAGCTGAGGGAATGCTTGTCCTTGCATCGCCATGCCGTGCAACATTCTAGGAATAGACGCCAGAATTGTATTAATCGTGCTGCATGTCGCCGTCAGTGCCATCACAGTCGCAATTAGCAAACCACTTTGACCAAACACACCATTTGCATAATCTAGGTATGGAATCGGTGAAGTAACCAATGTTTCAGCATCCAGATACAGTGTTGCACCGTAAGCAAATGCTAGGAATATGGCGAATATCATGGTTAGTGACCAGTGCATCGCTCGCGGTACATTTTTTGTTGGGTTCTGCACTTCATTGATCATTGGGCAGATAAATTCAACACCAACCATCAACCACATAGCTAATGCGATTAAGCCAACAAAACTGCCATCCAATACTCCGCCGAAACTCCAGTCGACACTATCGCCAGCTAAAACTGGATGCGGTTCATTTACTCCGGTAATAGCGAAGATACCAATCAGCACCAGCGCACTGACCAAGACAAACGCTAACATGTTTTGAACTTTCGCAAACACGTCTGCACCAATCAGGTTAGTGATACTCAAAATAACCAAAATCGCAATCGGCACGAACTTTTCAGGGAATAAGCCCGGTAGCAATTCAGCCAACATGGCATCCACCAAGAACATTTCTACTGGCAATGCCAAAATCGCGACCACCACATAACCCGAAAAGACGGACACTATCGCAGGGAAGTGACCAATCGCTTTTTGTGTGTAAGTGGCTAGTGTGCCTTCTTGCGGGAACATCAGTGACAGTTCCGCAAAACTCATCGCGTTGAATTGCGCCAATATGTATGCACAAATCATCGCAGCAACAAACGCCATGCCACCTATACCGATACCCTGCGTTGCTGAGATCATCGCACCTTGCACAATGACAAGACCGATACAGATTGCCATCATGGTTGGCAATCCCATTTTCTTGATTTTTGTTTTAGCCGCTGATCCTTCAGCGGTAGCAATTTTGCTTGAGTATGATGTGTCGCTCATATCCAAATTCCTTTTGTAAATAGAGTCTTATGACCTAAACCAAATGTTCAACCTATAGTCTGTCAAACCGATAAGGTGACGGATCTATGATAGGGTTCATACCACTAACTAAATCTGCAGCTAACTGCCCTGCCGCAGGTCCTGTACCAAAGCCATGCCCTGAAAAACCCGTCGCAATAGTTAATCCCGGAATATCCTTTATCCGATCAATAACAGGGTTTGAATCTGGTGTGACATCGATTTGTCCAGCCCAAGCTTCTTCAATCTGTGCGCTGTCAAACGCCGGCCAGGCTTTGCGTAAATTGGTTAAGGCCTCCTGATTTAATCCGCTATTATGTAATGGGTCAATCGTTCTCACCTTCTCAAAAGGTGAGCTAGAACCTCTGTCCCAACGCCTTGAAATTGCTAAATCTTTTAAGAAATAACTGCCGAGTGATACACGTAAATAACTTCTCTGACTCTTAAGTTGGCTCAAGTATCGGTGTCCGATTAATAGATGATCTAGACATAAAGGTGCATCCAGAGCACCACGCTGTGTGATGATGAATCCACCATCCTGATGTTTGCGGAAAGAGAAGTTTGACGCGCCAACGGCAATCTCGGTTGGTCCTTCCATTGGTTTAGTTCGCATCACTGAGCAGATCAGTGGCAATGTCGGAAGAGAAATGCCTTCGTTATCCAAGAAGCGACGTGACCATGCGCCACCCGCTAAAAGCACTTGTTCACATCGAATCTCGCCTTGTTCAGTCACAACGCCAGTCACTTTTCCCGCAGAACGTGATAGCCCACGTACCGCACAGTTCTGCACTAAAATAGCACCTTTGTTAACTGCGGTTTGAGCCATAGCACTGGTTGCAATCGCAGGTTCTGCACGACCGTCTGAAGGCGTGTATATGCCTCCCAACCATTTGCCTTTTCCACCTTGAACCATAGCGTCGACTTCCGTAGGCGTTAACATACGTGAGTCCAATTCCAGCGACTTAACCGATTCCAACCAGCTTTCATGCATCGCTAATTGTTCTTCTGAATCGGATAAGAACATGATGCCTGCTTGTTTATATCCAACATCACGTCCGACTCTTTGTGACATCTGAGCCCAGAGTTTATCTGCCGCTAGTGCCAAAGGTACATCATCAAAATGTCGGTTTGTCTTACGAATCCAACCAAGGTTTCTAGATGACTGCTCTCCAGCTATATGTCCTTTTTCAAGCAACACCACAGGTATATTTCTTTCTGCTAAGGTCAGTGCTGCACTAACACCAACAATTCCACCACCAATGATCACCACACTGGTCGATTCTGGAATCACATCTGTAGTCTGAATTCGTTCAAGGGTTTTAGTCATAATCCTTTATCCTAAAAAGGATGAGGCATCGCCCCATCCACACTCCATTACGCTATGACGATTTGTTGTGTTTCCAAACCTGAAGCACCTCGGTACGCGGTTATCTCTAACTCAACTTTGTAAATGGTTGAGCCCAAAGGTGGACACGTAACTGTCGTCGCTGGGTTTATTCCTCTGAATTTAGTGCCAATCAGTTCCATAACAATCGATACATCTTCTGGGTTTTGAATAAACACACGTGACATCACAACATCATTGAGCGAACTATCTAGTGCTTTTAGAGCCCTTTCGATATTGCTAAATACTTGCTCAGTCTGCTCAAGCACACTTTCACTAATCAATTGTGTTTCGGGATTACGCCCTGCTGTGTTCGATACGTAAATCCAATTGTCGACGGCAACGGCTCGCGAATAACTGCCCATTTCTTCGAACTTTGAACCGGTTTTGACTTTGACGATCTGCGCCATGCTGATTTCCTAAATGAAAGTGAAGTACTAATAGGTTTTGGTTAATGGTTGTAATTGAAAAAACGGTTTAATTAACGCAGCTCCGGCTCATCCCAAAGATTCAGTTTCACGCCAATACCTTGTTCAATTGCGTTGCGATAAACAACCGTTCCCCAAGCTACGTCTTCAACAGGTAAACCGCCCACCGACAAAATGATGATCTCTTCATCGTTTTGACGACCAACCGCATCCCCAGCGACGATTTTGCCTAAATCTTCGAACTGCTCTTTTTTCATCAGGCCTTCTTCAATCATGTCCATAAAACGAACGCCAATGATTGGAATGTATTGGTGCGCCGGTTTTGGCACTTCTTCAAACCATGCTTCATAAAGGCCAGGGTTATCCGCCACTTTACGAACATCTTCCTTTTCCATATCCGTATCCAAACGGCAGTACGCGGGCATTGAAAGGAACGCTCCCGGTTTTACCCACTCGCGTTTTACTTCTGGATAGCTGGACACATCACCAGTTTCACCGGAGTTGCAGTAAGTAACGATGTCAGCATCACGGACAACATCTTCAATGGTATCAACTACTTTTACTGTGGTGATTTGTGGGTAGTTAACGTGAACCCAGGTAATAAAATCATCAAGACTCTTCTTACCGCGCCCTTTAACTTTAAGCGTATCGATTAGCGGGCATGCAGCCATAAAAGCCGCTACCGATGTCTTACCCATTACACCTGGGCCTAATAAGCCAATCACTTTTGAATCTTTACGTGCAAGATAACGAGCACCAACCCCCGGAACAGCGCCAGTGCGGTATGCAGAAAGCAGGTTAGCGGACATATGAGCCAACGGAGCGCCGGTGTCAGCGTCGTTAAGCGTGAACATCAAAATCGAACGTGGCAGACCTTTTTCTCGGTTGGCGATATTAGAGCCATACCATTTCACGCCGCAGGTTTGGAAACTACCGCCTAAGTACGCTGGCATCGCCATCAAACGGCGGTCTGGAGAGTGTTTTGGCATGGTTGCAAATTCAGGCTCTTCTGGGAAAGTGATCATTGCACCATGAGAATCATTGTTTGCTCCCGCCATACGGTAATCACCGCGATATAGCAGTGCGAACATCTCTTCCATCGTGTCCACACATTGAGGCATGTTGGTTACGCCTGCTTCGATCATGTCCTTTTCAGAGAGATAGATAAAATCAATTTTTGTGTTTGCTGACATACATTCACCTGTATCCATAGGGTTAATTGTTAGTCCTCTCTCGTAGCCTTCCCATCAACACAAAAGTTCAAAACAAAAGGTCAAACCTTAGCGCGTGATTTTGTGACTCTTCCTTGAGTGGATAACTCGATACTAGTGAGCGATTTTTTGTGCGTATTGTATTTTTGCGACACAGATAAAAATCTTTTCCGCCATTTTTAAATTCTGATTTTTGGCACACTTGCTGCTAAACACGAAAACACTAGGGAAACAAAATCGTTACGATTTTTTAATATTTCAAGCAGACGGAAAGGCAAGAAATCATGTTAAGTTCACCTCACTCCTATCAGGTAGCGAACATACACTCCAAACAACCTTGGTTTGTTCTCAGCGCCGAAAAATATGCCACGAACTTAACGACGGAGAATCCCGTTATTTCTCACTTCTACAGCTTTGAAGTGGGTAAATCTCAAGCCCCAACGACAGCCATTCCAGACGGTTGTGTTGACCTGCTTTTTGATTGTGATTCTGACAGCCCTATGGGTTTGGTTTGCGGTACAACTTTGGAAGCGACCGAAGTCGCTTTTAACCAAAACCATCGCTATTTTGGTATGCGTTTTGTACCAGGTTTTATCCCCGACTTTATAGAAATTTCAGCGCCAGAATTGACCAACAAGCAGTGTAATATTGTCGATGTAGTCTTGAATTCTCAGGATCTGGTTGAACAAATTGTTAGTGCCAGTTCTTTTCAAGAGCAGGTACAAATCGCCAAACAGTTTATGCGTGGAAAACAAGGTAGAAAGCCCACCAACTTAACCCATCAAGTTGCTGCCAAAATTTGTCATGAGAAGGGAAATATTCAGGTTCAAGATCTCGAAACATATACGGGCTACTGCAGCCGGACTCTACAAAGACAGTTTCGCGCCGATCTCGGTCTCACACCCAAAGCATTTTGTCGTGCTATTCGCTGTCAATCGGCTATATACGATATAAACCATCTCGATAAAGTCGCGTTTTCTGACCTCGCTTTTAACTTAGGTTTTAGCGATCAATCCCACTTTCTTCGAGAATTTAAAAAGCTCGTTAGCGCGACTCCGCTTGAGTATCAGAACCGAGTAAAACAGAAGACTTATCTCGATAGAATTGAATGCTATTGAACCTATTTGGGGCAAAACAACTTAATTTACGCACAAATATTGTGCTTTTTATTTTTGCAGCAAGCCCTACCTCTGGATGTAAATTTTCGTAAATGACAACTATTATCATTGATGGGTTGATTTTATGGGGCTAAAGTAGCGTCGAAATCATTAATATATTGTTACAAGTACGAAAGAAGTTACTATGCAGAAAAATCAAAATAAAAGAAGCGCTTATCCATTAACGGTTATTAGCACCGAACAAGTTTCACCCAGCATTCAAAGAATTACATTGCAAGGCGATGCGATTGCCCACTTCGGTAAACAAAGCGAAGGCGATTACATTAAACTGCTTTTCTCACCAGAAGGCTCAACTCACATCGCGGATTTAGAAGAAGGTGCAAGACCATTAATGCGCACCTATACGATTCGTGAATTTGATGAACAGAACAACAGCATTGTGGTGGATTTCGTTCGCCACATTACTCAAGATCCGACGTCTGGTTTTGCAGCTCGTTGGTCAGTAAATGCAAAAGCTGGCGATACCATTTCGATAGCTGGGCCAGGTCAAGGTCAATCCATTAATCCAAACTCAGATTGGGTCTTCCTAGCAGCAGATATGACTTCGCTGCCCGCTCTGGCAGTGACTCTTGCAAACCTAAACGAAAAGTCACGCGGTTACGCTGTTATTGAAGTAAACGAACATGAAGATGTGCAAACACTTCAAGCGCCAGAAGGTGTAAAAGTCATTTGGGCTATTGCGGAATACGGTGACAAGCTTGTTGAGTTGGTTAAGGCACAAGCTTGGCTAGACGGCCAATGTGCGGTTTGGTGTGCGTGTGAGTTTGATTCGATGAAAGCTCTACGCCAATACTTCCGTAACGACAAAGAAATAGACAGAGATTTCATCTATATCAGTAGTTACTGGAAAAACGGCGTCAGTGAAGATGGCCATAAAGTTATTAAGCGACAAGACGCCGAAGCACAACACTGAGCTCCGATTAAATACCAATAAAGAAAACCGAAAAAGAATATAGAAATGATAATAACAGCCTGCTCACTGCAGGCTATTTTTTTGTCTGGTTAAATGTTATCTAGAGAAATGAGCCACCGACTCAATATTGATTGCATCGTGTCGCCAGTATTCTATATCGCAACTAATCGCCTCACCTTTTGCGTTTAAATTAACCCTTTCAACGACCATAGTTGGTGTGCCATCAGTGGCACGAAGTGCTTGTGCGGTTTCATTCAACAACGAGCTCGTCGATATACGGTAACGCACAGATTGGTATTGGGTCGCGTAATGCTCTTTATAGATATCCGTTAACGATTGTGACAAATCGTGTGACAAGAGATCTGGAAAAAGGTCAGGTCGTATATAGTGAGTGACAAACACCACTGGTCTTGAATCTAAGTAGCGAACTCGGTCAACGCGATAGATATCAGTGAACGGTTTTAATGCCAGCAGCGAGGTTGCTTGCTTATTCGCGATCATCGCTTTCGCTGAGATCAGTTCAGTGTTTGGAATACGGTTTTGCTCACTCGCCATCTTATTGAAGCTAAGACTTTGTGTTGGGTCATAGCGCAAAGGCGCTGGCGAAATAAACCAACCCCGGCGGTCTTCGCGAAACACGCGCCCTTCTGCTTCAAGCAAAGACAACGCTTCACGCAAAGTGACTCGAGTCGTATCAAAAGATTCAGCCAGTTTTCGCTCAGAAGGTAGCTTCTGCCTCGGAGATAACATGCCAGCATCAATTTGTTCGACGATGGCATCTTTAATTTTCACGTATTGCACAGTATCCCTTACACCTAAACCTATGTTTACACCCGATATCTTAGGGTCAAAGTTACGCTAACAAAATACTACGCAACTCATGCAAGGATTGCACTTCATAATGTGCATTAATGCCTTCTGGGCGTTCATGTTGATGAACGTTCAACCAACAGGTTTCAATACCAAAGTTTAAGCCACCAAGAATATCGGAATGAGGGTTATCACCCACCATCAATACACGGTCTTTGCTCGGGTTGCCCATTCTTTCCATCGCATGAAGGAAAATACCCGCATCCGGTTTAGCCACACCCACTTCTTCAGAAATCACTACTTGGTCAAAGTATTGAGTCATACCCGTTCTTTCTAAACGAATTGCCTGAAGCTCAGTAAAGCCATTAGTAATAATGCCAAGCTTAGCTTTGCCATTTAGTGCATCCATCAGCTCTTTTGCACCTGGCAGCAAAGTGCAGATGTCCGCCATCGCTTCCAAGAAAGCAGTGTTTAGCTCAGCGGTAGTAGTTCCCAGCTTTTCTGCCCAACCTTTAAAACGGATGTGCTTCAGTTCTTCTGCAGTGATGGTGCCGTTTTGATAATCGACCCAGAGCGGTTTATTTACTTGCTGATATTGATGAAAATCTTGCTCAGTAAAGTTCACGCCTTTACGTTCAAACATCAATTGCATGCCTTTTAGCGCATCGAAATGGAACAAGGTCTCGTCAGCATCAAATAAAATCCAGTCGTACTTCATATCTGTCTCCTCAAAAGCTGGCCCTAGTGTAGATTGTTTTCCATAAAATGATAATCTCTAGCAACGGAAACTTGTTGTTAATTTAGAGGCAACAATAAACATGGATAATACCTTTTCAAGCATCCCTATTTTTGTTGCTGTCGTTGAGTGCGGCAGTTTTTCACTCGCAGCGGAAAAATTGGGCGTCACTAAATCGGCCATCAGTAAACGAGTAACGCAGTTAGAGGATGACCTCGGTATACGTCTGCTTAATAGAACAACAAGAAAACTCAGTCTGACTGAAGCCGGTAAACGCTATTATGACCATGTCTCTCAAGCACTTGCATTAGCACAACAAGGGATGGACGCTGTCACTGAGTTGCAAGGTGAACCTCAAGGTAAACTGAAAATCACAGCCCCAATGTCATTCGGTGTGCTCTATATCGCCCCTATCATCGCTGAATTTCTGGCTCAGTTTCCAAAGGTAACGATAGATCTGCAACTGGAAGATCAAATGGTTGATTTAATCGAAGGTGAATTTGACCTTGCGATTCGCATCGGCAATTTGCCCATTTCGAACTTGGTTGCCAAACGTTTAGTGCAGTGTAAAAGCGTGTTGTGCGCATCGCCGGAATACCTAAAAAAGCATAATTCTCCGCAAAAGCCCTCTGATCTGATTGACCACAACTGTCTGGTTTATTCTTATTTTCGAGGTGGCAGTGAATGGACATTCGAACAACAACACAACGAGTTTAAAGTGATTCCCAAAGGTAATTTTATCGTCAATAACAGCGAAGCCATTCGCCGCGCTTTAATAGAAGGTTTAGGCGTTGGTCAGCTACCAACATTTCTTGTCAGCAAAGACATTTTATCGGGCAAGTTACTTTCGATAATGACCGCCTACTCGCTACCTGAACACGCCATCTATGCAGTGTTTCCTGAACGTAAACATCTTCCTCATAAAGTGAGAGCATTCATGGAATATGTAGCAGACAAACTCGGCAGAGAGACTCCAATCTGGGACGAAGGTCTATTCTAAGTCACAACAATAAAGCCCGAGGATTAAAAAAGGCAAAATCACTGATTTAGCACAATAAACATCCAGCATTTACAACATATAAAAATCAGAACCAACTGCTTGAATATCAACTGGATGTGCTATGAAACACTTTTTGCCTTCTTCCGTCATGCTTGTACCGTTTGTGGTGAAACATTACCCAGAAAGTGACGCCCTATCTGAACCAGAAAACGAAACTAAAACCGAACAAAATTCGAGCTGTGATCTGTGCGACGCTCCGGCTTCTGATCCTAAACTAGACTTATCTACCGATAACCAATTGAAAGCGAAGAAAGGTCGCAAGGTTAGAAAAACTCCTGCTAAACACAAGGAATAAGTCGATGAAAAAAGTAGCCGTGATTTTAAGTGGCTGTGGCGTATTCGATGGCTCAGAAATTCATGAAGCTGTCTTAGCGCTCCATGCCATAGAAAAGCAAGGTGCAAGCTGGCACTGCTTTGCGCCTAATATCGAACAGTTACATGTTATCAATCACCTGACTGGCGAAGAGATGACAGAAACGCGCAATGTGTTGGTGGAAGCGGCTCGACTTGTTCGCGGCAAAATTGATGATGTGGAGAAACTCAAGGCTGACGAGTACGATGCGCTGCTCATCCCCGGTGGTTTTGGCGCTGCAAAAAACTTAACCGACTTCGCGATTAAAGGCACAGAATGTACCATCAACGCTCATGTAGCTTCGGCATGTCGAGCTTTCGCTCAAGCAGGCAAACCCGCCGCTTATCTCTGTATCGCGCCAACAATCATACCGATGATTTATGAGCACGGTGTTCAGGGAACGATCGGCAATGATAAAGATACCGCTGTCGCGTTTAATCACATGGGTGGTGATCATATAAACTGCCCTGTTGACGACTTTGTTTACGACCATGAACACAACGTACTATCAACGCCTGCTTATATGTTGGCAGAAAGTATTTCAGAAGCGGCTTCGGGTATCGAACGCTTAGTTGAAAAACTCATACAGCTAGCGTAGTCACAGCAGCGCTACATGAGTATTGCTATAACACTGGTATAAATGTTCTGACGCTTTACAATGAAATCCAAAAGGTGATCGTTAGGTCACCTTGTGTTTTCTTTGATGTAGTGATTTCTTATCTATCACCAACATCTAACTATCACCATCTAGTAGCTAATAAATAGTTGAGCAAATATTATCCGCGACTTGACCCAAATCAGCATAAATTTGAAAATCACCGCAATCGAACAATCCTCTCAGGAAAATTCTTTACATCGATTTATTTCTAGATAACATGCCAACGCAAACGTTTGCCTAACTACACACAAACATCTTCTGAGGATTTTATGCTATCAGACATCGACATTTGCCGTTCTACTCAATTGACTCACATTGATGCCGTGGCTGAAAAAGCAGGATTGCTTGCTGAAGAATATGAAAGCCATGGACATTACAAAGCAAAAGTCTCATTGAAATGCTTAGAACGCTTGCACGAAAAGCCTATTGGTAAGTTTGTGTTAGTGACTGCAATTACACCGACTCCACTTGGGGAAGGTAAAACAGTGACCACAATCGGTCTCGCGCAAGGCTTAGCAAAACTAAACCAATCTGTATTTGCCTGTATTCGCCAACCTTCAATGGGTCCTATCTTTGGTGTAAAAGGTGGTGCAGCCGGTGGGGGCTATTCTCAAGTAGCGCCGATGGAAGAGTTAAACTTGCACTTAACCGGTGACATTCACGCTGTGACCGCAGCGCATAACCTTGCCTCTGCCGCCATTGATGCCCGTATCTACCATGAACAGCGTAACGGTTACGAAGATTTTGAGCGCAGAACCCAGCTAAAAGCCTTACGTATCGATCCACATCAGGTGGTATGGAAACGTGTTGTTGACCATAACGACCGCGCATTACGTATGGTGACTGTCGGACAAAACGAAATGGGTAAAACCATTAATGGTTATGAACGCACCGATGGATTTGATATCTCCGCGGCGTCAGAGTTAATGGCAATACTGGCTTTGGCTTCTGACCTTAAAGATTTGCGCCAACGAATTGGCAAAATTGTGGTTGCTTATAGCTTTGATGGTCATCCTGTGACTACCGAAGATCTACAAGTTGCCGGCGCAATGACGGTCAGCATGAAAGAGGCGATTAAACCAACGTTAATGCAGACGTTAGAGGGCGTCCCTACCCTTATTCACGCGGGGCCTTTTGCCAATATCGCGCATGGTAACTCATCCATTATCGCCGATGACATAGCGACAAGATTAGCCGATTACACAGTCACAGAAGGCGGCTTTGGCTCAGATATGGGCTTTGAAAAAGCCTGTAACATCAAAGCGAAGGCATCTGGCAAAACACCAGATTGCGCTGTTATTGTTGCCACCCTTCGCGGGCTTAAAGCCAACTCTGGTCAGTTCGATTTAAGACCCGGCCAGGCAATACCTGATTCGTTGTTCTCACCTGATAAAGAGGCGTTAACAGCAGGATTTGAGAACCTGAAATGGCATATCAACAACGTTAATAAATACGGTATTCCAGCAGTCGTTGCGATTAACCGCTTTCCTCAAGATACTGACGAAGAACTGCAACAGCTGATCTCATTGATTGAAGATCTTCCGAATGATGTTGAAGTGGCACTTTCTGAAGGCTTTGTTAAAGGTGGAGAAGGAACAAAAGATCTAGCAAACAAAGTCATCAAGCAGTGCGAAAAGCCATCTCAATTTGTGCCGCTCTATCAAGCTGACGATGCATTGATGACCAAAATTACCAATGTTGTCACTAAAGGTTACGGAGCAGGATCATTCATGCTCAGTTACAAAGCGCAAACACAGTTAAAGCAGTTAAGTGACGAGGGATTTGAAAACTTATCGGTCTGTTTTGCCAAAACTCCGCTTTCAATTACGACAAACTCATCTATTAAAGGTGCACCGAGCGGTTTTGAGTTCATGATCCGTGAACTCAAACTCTGTGCTGGTGCTGGCTTCGTCTACGCCCTGTGTGACAACGTGATGACCATGCCCGGTTTACCAGACAAACCGGCATTTATGTCACTCGACATTGACGAACACGGTCACATTATCGGTTTGAGTTGAGTTCTTTGAGACTCTAAAGGCAGCACTTTAAACAAGGCTGCCTTTTTCTTTACTGATAGATTTATTTAGTAAACGATTTGAAATTTTTCACTTCCTGTGCCGTTCTTTTCTTATACCAATAATAAAAATGGGTAAGGAAAGTCATGAAACGCTCAACAATACTATTGCTACTCTTGGCGGCAATCCCTTTATCGTTTTTTTCGCTTAGTCACGCCACCAGTGAAATGAAACCTGCTCAATCGGGTTCAAAAAATATGGGGCAAACCGAAGTTGCAACACTAGCAGGCGGCTGCTTCTGGTGTACAGAATCGGATATGGAGCAACTCGAAGGCGTCATAGATGTGGTGTCTGGGTATGCGGGCGGGAATGTTGATAACCCAAAATACCGAGAAGTCTCTTCAGGAAAAACCGGACACATAGAAGTCGTTCAAGTGACTTACGATCCCAAGCAAGTGACTTACGAACAAGTATTGGATCAGTTCTTTCGCCATATCGACCCAACCGATGACCAAGGTTCATTTGTTGACAGAGGCAACCAATATCGCCCTGCCATTTTCTATCACAATGAAGAACAGAAACAGATTGCGTCTAACTTTATTAACGAGATAGAACAATCGGGCATTTTTAAAAAGTCACTAAAAACCGAACTGATCCCTTTCACCAAGTTTTGGGTTGCCGAGGATTATCACCAAGACTATTACAAAACGAACAAGCTTCGTTATAAATACTACCGCTACGCTTCTGGTCGCGACCAATATTTGGATGAGATTTTTGGCAAAGACAGAGTAGACAATCCTGTTACGTTACGAGAGATCATCGATAAAACCAAAGCGATGAACAGTGTTAAAGCGTACACACGTCCGTCGGATAGTGAAATCAAAGCTAAACTGACCGAACTGCAATATTACGTGACTCAGGAAGAAGGCACTGAACGCGCGTTTCAAAATGAATACTGGGACAACAAGCAGGAAGGTATCTATGTAGATATCGTCTCTGGTGAGCCACTGTTTTCATCAACCGATAAGTATAAATCCGGTACCGGCTGGCCAAGCTTCACTAAACCTATCAGTGCCGCATATATTGTCACTCACGATGACAATAAGCTCTTTTACACCAGAACCGAAGTTCGCAGCCGATTCGCCAACTCTCATCTCGGTCACGTATTCGACGATGGTCCTGCTCCTACAGGGTTGAGATACTGCATGAATTCAGCTGCGATGCGCTTTGTTCCGGTCGAAAAAATGCAGCAGGAAGGCTATGGAGAATGGCTGACGCTTTTTAATCATTGATCAAGCGGGTTTCAATCCGCTTCAGCGAACAAAACGTTTAACCACGCTTACGTTCTGATATTTAGACGCCCGGTCTCTGGTTTGACTGGGCGTTTCAGCAAATAGCAACTTGTAGTAGTGGTTAAATGTGCCTAAATGATAGAAGCCGTAACGTAGTGCGATATCGCAGATCGCCCTTTGTTCGGACATGTTGAGTAGCTCTCTTCTAACAGCGTTTAGCCGGCAATCGCGAAGAAATATGTTTGGACTAATGCCCAACTCCTGTTCAAAACAGTACTGCAATGTTCTTTGACTGACGCAAGCAATCGAACTCATTTCATTAATGGTTAATGGGTAATTGCCTGTCTGTTCAATGTGATTGTTGATGCGTTTTAACGCCTGACGACGTGTTGAAAAACCACGTGAGTGTTCAGGAGTCCCTCCAACTTGATACAGTCCTAACCTCGCGATAGCTGATTGCTCAATCAGATTAACTAACCGAGAGTGGAGATCCATCTGATTCGGGTCAGACAGTTCAAGTAACTTACGTCCTAATATGGAGTTGCAGTTAAGAGACTGCTTAATCAAGTCCACGAGCGCCCAACAACTGTGTTCCGCATGAGAGTTCTCAATTAAACATGTGCTTTCCCACCGCTCTAACTCCTCTGAACCAATGCCAGTTGCAAGCAACTCTCTATCGATCACAATACCAAAGATGTTGAAATCGTCAGGTGTGGTCAGCTCAAAGTGTTCGTGAGCAGGCCGAATCATCAGCTGATGTTTTTCTGCTGTCCTGCCATTTACTTTTGGACGCTGTGTATCTAGAGAAAATCCAATCCAGAGTGCATCAGGGTTAACACAACATTCTTGATGAATAGTTTGGCTGGTGTACTCCTCAAAAAGGTGCAGCTTTGGCAACCTTAACTCATCCAAATAGCCGTTAAACTGCCCTGAACCGTGTTGATTATATCTTTGTTCCCAAGCACTTAGTGTTTGTGCCTGCTGATTAACATCAAAACTGTACTGTTTGCACCTCACTGGTGCACATGAATTATCTTCATCACGTGATTGAACCAAATTCATATTCCTTCCTTGCACCACAAACAAACAGTAGTTACCTCAACCTTATGTTTTTAAATAGATTTTCAACTTTGCACATTTCCGTCATAGCAACGGAACGAAATTAGCAAACTGAACAATCAACTGAAATGCAAAGTTCACACCCAGTTTGAGAGGTCTTATGGGTTCAAACTATCGATATCAATTAGGTAGCCAAACTTACCAATTCGCATCACTCAAAGAAGTGATGGCAAAAGCATCCCCATTACGCTCTGGCGATCAACTGGCGGGCGTTGCTGCTTCTTCTGCGGAAGAAAGAGTAATTGCACAGATGGTGTTGGCCGATTTGCCATTGAAAACCTTCCTTCAAGACTTACTGATACCGTATGAACAAGACGAGATCACGCGGCTTATTATTGATGAACACGATGCACTGGCATTTCTGGAAATCGCTCATCTCACTGTTGGTGATTTTCGAAACTGGCTGTTGCAGGAATCGACAACCTCGGTAGAAATTTCTCGTGTCAGTAAAGGCATTACGCCTGAAATGGCGGCGGCTGTTAGCAAAATAATGCGCAACCAAGACCTCATATTAGTCGCAAAAAAATGCCAAGTAATCACAGCATTTCGTAACACTATCGGCCTACCGGGTCGGCTTTCTACTCGTTTGCAACCTAACCACCCTACCGATGATGTCAGCGGCATAGCAGCATCAATGTTCGACGGTTTAATGTACGGTAATGGTGATGCCGTTATTGGTATCAACCCAGCCACAGACAGTGTTAGCCAAGCCACAAAGCTAATGAAGCTCATGGATGAAGTCATCCAACACTACGGCATTCCAACTCAAAGTTGTGTGCTAACCCATGTGACCAACACCATAGAGTGCATTGAAAAAGGTGCTCCAGTGGACTTAGTTTTCCAGTCTATAGGCGGTACAGAAGCGACCAACCAAGGTTTTGGGGTCAATATCAATGTGCTTGCAGAAGCCTACGATGCGGCACTGAGTCTGAAACGTGGCTCGGTCGGCAATAACGTCATGTACTTTGAAACCGGTCAAGGCAGCGCACTCTCTGCAAATGGTCATCACAATGTCGATCAGCAGACCTGTGAAGTCCGCGCCTACGCACTCGCCCGCAAATTTAAGCCATTGCTGGTGAACACTGTGGTGGGATTTATTGGTCCTGAATACCTGTTTGATGGAAAACAGATCACGCGAGCAGGACTTGAAGATCACTTCTGCGGCAAGCTACTAGGATTACCTATGGGCTGCGATATTTGCTATACCAACCACGCCTACGCCGATCAAAACGACATGGATAACTTACTGACACTACTTGGTGTTGCAGAGTGCTCTTTCATCATGGGCATTCCGGGTTCTGATGACATTATGCTGAACTACCAAACCACCTCTTTCCATGATGCTTTATATGCACGCCAAGTGCTGGGTTTGAAACCAGCGCCAGAATTTGAAGCTTGGTTAAAACGTATGGAGATTTTCAGCCAAGATAATCAGTCTCAATTAGCGAATAGTCTTTCTCCACACTTCCAAACACCACTAGGTTTAGTTAAGGAGTCACGATGAGTAATGTCGTTGAACTGAATCAACTGGTTCATCAAGATCCATGGAATAAGCTCCGCCAATTCACGCAGGCTCGTATTGGTATTGGACGTGTCGGAACGAGTATCCCAACAGAAGAGTTGCTGCGTTTTCAGCTCTCACACGCTCAAGCAATCGATGCAGTGCATGTGCCGCTCGACGAACAAAAGTTGGTTGCCGACCTCGCAGACAATGCTTCGTTATCTAACTACTTGCCTGCTTTCTCTTTGCATAGCCAAGCCGCTGACAGGCTGACGTATCTGCAACGACCAGATTTAGGCCGTAAGCTGGATGAAGTGTCCATTGATACACTCAAAAAGCACAGTGACCTAACGCCGACACCTTATGACTTAGCGATAGTAATTGCTGATGGTCTTTCATCCTATGCCATCAACCACCACGCCGCACCATTCTTGGATGCATTGGTGTCACAGCTCGCACAGGATACCAAACACGAATGGAATATTGCGCCTTTATGCATAGTTCACCAAGGGCGAGTCGCTGTAGGTGACGATGTTGGCGAATCGATTAATGCCAAAGAAGTATTGGTGCTAGTCGGAGAAAGACCGGGACTCAGTTCACCGGACAGCTTAGGGCTGTATCTGACATGGAATCCGCACCGAGGAAAAGAAGACTCACTTAGAAACTGCATTTCAAATGTGCGCCCTGAAGGATTGCCATACCAAGCAGCGGCTCATAAGTGTTTCTATCTGTTGTCTGAATCTCGCCAACTCAAATTGACAGGCGTGGGATTGAAAGATCGCTCCGACGATTCCCTGCTTGAACAAAAATCAAACACACAATTTTTTTCACTAACCACTTTTAAATAACCATTTTTTAATCACCAAGGATTTTTAGGGATTGCTGTATGGAAAACAACAAAACAGGTCTAAAACGGACTTTAGGAAAATTTCAGTTATGGGGCATCGCTGTTGGCCTCGTAATTTCTGGGGAATACTTCGGTTGGAGCTACGGATGGTCACAGGCGGGCACACTAGGCTTTCTGATCACAACCATCATCATTGCTACCATGTACACTGCGTTTATTTTTAGCTTTACTGAGCTATCCACTTCGATTCCACACGCGGGTGGACCATTTGCGTATGCTTACCGTGCTTTTGGACCTGTAGGTGGATATATTGCAGGTTTCGCAACCTTAGTAGAGTTTGTCTTCGCCCCACCAGCCATTGCGATGGCAATCGGTGCTTACTTGAATGTTCAGTTCCCTACTCTCGACCCTAAACTGGTCGCGGTAGTGGCTTACATTATCTTCATGGGTCTCAATTTGGTTGGTGTTAGCATTGCGGCTACTTTTGAATTGTGTGTCACCATTCTTGCTATCGTGGAACTACTCGTATTTATGGGTGTTGTTTCACCTGGCTTCTCATTTGCAAACTTTGCTGCAAATGGTTGGGCTGGCAGTGATGTGTTCTCTGGTGAAGCAATGTCAGGCATTTTCGCAGCAATTCCTTTTGCGATTTGGTTCTTCCTTGCAATTGAAGGCGCTTCAATGGCGGCAGAAGAAGCGAAAGATCCGCAACGTACCATTCCAATCGCATTTGTTTCAGGCATTCTGACGTTGGTTGTTCTCGCGGTTGGCGTTATGTTCTTTGCAGGTGGCGCAGGCGACTGGCGTGAACTATCAAATATCAACGATCCACTGCCTCAAGCAATGAAGATGATTGTCGGTGAATCCAGTGGTTGGCTACATATGCTGGTATGGCTAGGTCTGTTTGGTCTGATCGCATCTTTCCACGGCATTATCATGGGCTACTCTCGCCAGATTTTTGCCCTATCACGCGCTGGTTTCTTACCTAAGTCACTATCTCAAGTAAACCAACGTTTCCAAACTCCACACTGGGCAATCATTTCTGGTGGTGTTGTCGGTATCGCGGCGATTTTCTCAGACAATCTGATTGTAATTGGCGGTCAGCCGCTCACAGCAAACATCGTAACGATGGCGGTATTTGGTGCAATTGTTATGTACATCATTTCAATGCTGGCACTATTCAAACTGCGTGCGACTGAACCAAATTTAGAACGTCCGTTCCGTGCACCGCTTTACCCTTACGCACCTGCAGTTGCGCTTGTGTTAGCCGTATTAGCACTGGTTGCTATGGTTTACTACAACTTCCTGCTAACGCTTATTTTTGTCGGTTTGTTTGCTCTTGGTTTCGTGTACTTCAAAGCGACACATCAACAAGATGCCGACAAAGAAGGCAACGATGTACTGTTAGTTGCTCAAGTAGGCGAATCGATGTAAATCTTTCAATATCTGAAATGAACAAAGGGCATCTCTATGGATGCCCTTTTTGTATTCTTATGCTGCTATTAACAGCTGCTGTTCAACGTAAACCGTGAAGAAATTCAGCGCGCGTTGCTGGGTTTGATTTAAAAATACCCCCCAATGCCGTTGTTGTCGTAACACTGGTTGCGTCCATGACACCACGAGATTTTACGCAGTAATGCGTAGCATCAATAGTAACCGCCACATCGTCTGACTCTAGTAGAGCTTGCAGAGCAACCAGAATTTGCTGCGTCATACGCTCTTGAACTTGAGGACGCTGAGCAAAGAAGCGAACAATACGGTTGATCTTTGACAGACCAATAATTTTGCCACGCGGGATATAAGCAACCGCAGCTTTTCCATCGATAGTGACTAAGTGATGCTCACAAGTGCTGGTAACAGTGATGTCTTTCACTTTCACCATTTCACTTACTTTCATCTTGTTTTCAATCACAGTGATTTTTGGAAAATTAGCGTAATCCAGTCCAGAGAAAATCTCATCCACATACATTTTCGCAATACGATGTGGCGTTTCTTCTAGACTATCATCGGTCAGATCAAGGCCAAGTAAATTGAGGATTTCACGCATGTGATTCTCAATCTTTTCTTTCTTCTCTTCACGACTCACCGTATTTGGTTGCATTGGCGTTTCCAAACCACGGCGCTCTAGCGCATCTTTTACTAACTTTGCTGATTCGCTAAGACCTGATGACATTCACATTCCTCTTACTTTACCCCTTTCGGATGGCTGACAAGGATACTCGGATTCTTACATAATTACACCCCTATTTTATAGGTGGAAATATTGCCTCCTATCCGTCGAATTTCCCTATGCAGCTATCCCTAAAAAGCGCATAGGCAAATAGCTCTACTATGTTAGAGTATCCCCAAATAAAAAAGACAACAGGAATAAAGAATGGGCTGCTGTGATGCTCCGGGCTTAATGCCTCTTGAAGAAGCTTTAGAAAAAATGCTGGCAGGCATTAAACCAATCCAATCAACACTTCAACTCCCACTCGCAGAAGCCATCGGCTTTGTACTTGCAGAAGACATTCTATCCCCTATCAACGTTCCACCATTTGATAACTCTGCCATGGATGGATACGCGGTTAGAATTAACGAATTAGCGCAAAACCAACCGCTACCTGTTGCGGGAAAATCTTTCGCCGGTCAGCCTTTTGAAGGTGAATGGTCACCGATGACTTGCGTACGTATTATGACGGGCGCGCAAATTCCACAAGGTTGCGATGCGGTGATCATGCAAGAGCAAGCTACCATCACCGAAGACGGCGTAGTTTTCTGCCAGACTCAGGTAAAGCCTAACTGCAATATTCGACCTGTCGGTGATGATATTCATCAAGGTGACATCGTTCTGACTAAAGGCGCGCGCCTAACTGCTCGTGATATTCCGATGATTGCAACTTTGGGTGTAAGCCACGTAACGGTTTTTAGAAAGCCTAAAATTGCTTTCTTCTCTACTGGCGATGAGTTGAAGCCATTAGGCACGGAGCTGAAAGCTGGCGAAATTTATGACAGCAATCGCTACGGTATTAAGCCTCTAATCATCAATTTTGGCTGTGAACCTATTGATTTGGGCATCATCCCTGACTGTCCTAAAACCCTGAAAGAAACGTTTGAAAAAGCGCAAAGTCTCGCTGATGTCGTTGTTACCTCTGGTGGCGTCAGCGTTGGTGAAGCGGATTTCACTAAAGACATTCTTGATGAAGTGGGTCAGATTGGTTTTTGGAAACTCGCCATCAAGCCAGGTAAGCCCTTCGCCTTTGGTTCTCTCGGTGATGCTTGGTTCTGTGGTCTTCCGGGTAACCCTGTTTCAGCAGTGTTGACCATGTATGTACTGGTTCAGCCAATGGTCGCTAAGCTTGCTGGACATACCCAGTGGAAAGCGCCGGAATCAATCCCTGCGATTACTCGTACTGCATTTAAGAAAGTACCGGGCAGAACGGATTATCAACGTGGTATTTACTCAATCGAGAACGGTCAGTTCGTTGTCGAAACTACTGGTAATCAGAGCTCTGGCGCGTTTCGTTCTATGAGTTTAGCGAACTGTTTTGTGGTACTTGAACGCGAACGCGGCAGTATTGAAGTCGGTGAGACTGTGAGCATTCAACTGTTTAACTCAACGTTATATTAGGTTCGAGTATGGAAATCCTAAGCGATGCAGAAATGCTGCGTTACAACCGTCAGATCATTCTCAAAGCGTTTGATTTTGAAGGACAAGAAGCACTAAAGCAGTCCTCAATTTTGATATTGGGTGCAGGTGGTTTAGGGTGTGCATCGAGCCAATATCTCGCCACTGCTGGCATTGGCAAACTCACTTTGATTGATGACGACAAAGTTGAGCTTTCTAATCTGCAGCGTCAGGTACTCCACCATGACGCAGACATTGGCAAACTCAAAGTTGAATCTGCCACTCAAGCATTGAAAGAACTGAATCCTGAACTGAATATCAACACAATCGCCAAAAGGCTGGATGACGAAGCTCTGTTAAGCCTGATTCAGGACCATGATTTGGTTCTGGATGCCAGCGATAACGTTGATACTCGAAATCAGCTTAATCGTTTGTGCTACCAATCTAAAACCCCGTTGGTTTCAGGTGCAGCTATTCGCATGGAAGGACAAGTAAGTGTGTTTACTTATCAGGATGAAAGCGAACCTTGTTACCAATGTTTAAGCGCACTGTTCGGCAGTAATGCACTTTCTTGTGTAGAGGCTGGTGTGATGGCACCGGTAGTGGGCATTATTGGCGCAGTTCAGGCGATGGAAGCGATTAAAGTCATTGCACGCTTGGGTAAGCCAATTCAAGGCAAAATTCTGATGCTCGATGCCATGACCATGTCATGGCGTGAAATGAAGTTGATGAAACAGCCTCATTGCCCTACTTGCAGCAAGTAGCCTTCCTTCAGATGTCTTCAGCAAAGAAACTCACCATATTGTTATTGCTGCTGACGTTAGTGCTGGTCGCTCTATTGTCATTGCGGCCAGCGCGTACTCAAACCACTCATCAAGTACGTCTGATTGACAACACTCTCACCCAATCTCTCGATGGGCAAAGACGTTATTTGCTCGTTGAATCAGAGGATACTGGAAAGCAGCTTATCAGTGTGTCACCAACCACAGAATGCCATGTAGGTGATGTGATCGCTGTGCAGAAAATCCTAACTGAGCAGCAAGATGTTTATTACCGATTTCTTTCTTGCCATTAATTGAGTACTTTAAGGGACTGAGTTTTACGTGAGCACAACTAAGGATTTGTTGAATGTCACCACTAGTTACACCTGAATGGCTTGCCGAGCATTTGGATGATCCTCGTTTAGTTATCCTAGACAGCAGCCTTGAATTTCAGATCCCATCTGAGTCTGAAAAAGATTGGGTTAATAAAATTCCCAATGCCCGTCGATTCGATTACGACAAAGACTTCTGTGATATCAACTCTCCACTACCGCACATGATGCCAAGCGAAGAGCGCTTTAATCATTTAGCCCAAGAACTAGGAATCAACAACGATTCAATCATCGTTGTTTATGACAACAGTGGTACTTTTGCCTCTCCTCGAGCTTGGTGGATGTTTAGAGCTTTTGGTCATTCACAGGTCTATATACTCAATGGCGGCTTAACCGAATGGAAAGCTCAAGGTTACAACGTCACTCAAGAGTATCTCACTAATGTAGAAAAAGGTGACTTTAACGGCACGTTGCAAACAAATTATTTCGTTGATGCCGAATACGTAAAAGCGAAAATTGAAGACGAAACCAGCCTAACTGTAGATGCTCGTTCACGAGCTCGCTTCCTTTCTCAAGTTGCAGAGCCTCGCCTTGGATTGCGCAGCGGGCATATTCCAAATTCTTGTTGCCTGCCATTTGCTGAATTAATGGATGGGCATAAGCTCAAAACCGCCAATGAACTTGCTGCCATTTTAAAATCAACGCTGAACAAAGATGCAGACGAATACCTATTCAGCTGTGGCTCAGGTGTAACAGCGTGCATTGTTCTATTAGCGGCGTTAGTTTGCGGTTACGAAAACCTCTCTGTTTATGATGGTTCATGGACAGAATGGGGAGCATCATCTGAGTTACCGATTGCAACGGCAAATAACGCTGGTTAATGGATTACTCAAGCTGTAGTTGACGCTCAGTGAAAAGATTAAACATCGGCAGCAATTGATATACACTGCGCCCGATTGTGAATTAAGAAACCACTAGGTTAGTTATTTAAAGGTAATGAAATGAACCCAATTATTGCTCTGCTAAAAGAGAACAATGTAGACAACGACAAAATCCAAGAGCTATTCCAAGCATTGACTCAAAACCCGTTTGCAGCGATGGCGATTGTCGGTCAACTCGGTTTACCTCAAGAGCAGCTTCAACTTTTAATGGGACAAGTGATGCAAAATCCTGCACTTATTAAAGAAGCTGTTGAAGAACTCGGTTTGGATTTTTCGAAAGTAGAAGAAGCGAAAGCGAAGCTGCAACAATAGGCCTTGTTTAGAAACTTAATCTTTAGAAGCTTAATCTTTAGAAACTTAGCCTGAGAAAAGTAGATGACTTTTCTTATTGAAAAAGAAGGCCGTCATAATGACGGCCTTCTTGTTTCTGCTCGTTTAAACCCGAGCATTTAAACCTAGGCCTTTAAACCTGAGAGAGCATTCTGTTCTGTTGTCGGTAATTCAGCAGACAAACCACAATAATGACCACAAGCGCCAGTAAACGGTTTAAATCAGACAGGAACAGCACACCTAACGCCATACAGAGCAAAACAGCGCGCTGCCATAATAACAATGGCACAAATAAACGCCCTTCAATACCGCCTGCAAATGCCACAAACAAGCTGATGGTAGAAATGATGCCAATGGTGAAATGCAGATGTTCACCTTCTACCCAGATCAGTCCGGAAAACGCCATCATGGCTGGAATTAAGAAGAAGCCTTGCGCCAATTTAAATGCCTGAACCGCGGAGCGCATTGGCGAAGCGTTGGCAATTCCCGCGCCTGCAAATGCCGCAAGTGCAATTGGTGGGGTTACGTTCGATGTTTGGGATAACCAGAATACGATCATATGCGCAGAGAGAAGCGTGACACCGAAGTCCATCAATGCCGGAACCGCCATAATTGACAGTACGATATAGGCTGCGGTAACAGGAAGTCCCATACCCAAAATGACAGCGGCAAGAGCGATAAGCGCTAATGCTGACCATAAATAGCCACCGGACATAGCGATAAGGAACTGGGTAAATTGAAGACCTATACCTGTTTGCCCTACCACTCCCACAACAATACCGGCTGTTGCACAGGCAACTGATATTGGTAGCGCCAATAGCGCGCCTTCTTTTAACCCTTCCAAGAATAGTTTCACACTAATTCGGCTGTGTTTACGGGTCATCGCAGCAAGCAGAATGGCAGCACAACCAACCACCCCTACCAATACCGGTGAATAACTCATCATCAGTAGCACTGTGATAAGAATCAGTGGAACCAAATAGTGCCAACCATTTTGCAAAACCGTGACGATTTTTTCTGTTTGGGTCATGCCTTGTAGATCCAGCTTACACGCCATGAGGTGGACATAAAGCAAGGTACACGCAAAATACAAAATGGCCGGTGCAATAGAAACAATTAAGATTTCGCTATAAGGAATACCAGTAAACTGAGCCATGACAAATGCGCCTGCGCCCATTACAG
Source organism: Vibrio sp. HM8-C (assembly GCF_058630515.1). Taxonomy (NCBI): domain Bacteria; kingdom Pseudomonadati; phylum Pseudomonadota; class Gammaproteobacteria; order Vibrionales; family Vibrionaceae; genus Vibrio; species Vibrio sp. HM8-C. Next base: position 6,751 of record NZ_JBMMKS010000005.1, on the reverse strand, counting down.
GTGGCATGATCTGCCCGCCTGTTGAGGCCGCTGCTTCAATCCCCGCGGCTTGCTCAGCCTTGTATCCCAACTTTTTCATCATTGGGATAGTTAAAGCGCCGGTGGTTACTGTGTTCGCAATCGCAGAGCCGGAAATAGAACCCAATGCCGCAGAAGCGATGACACTCGCCTTCGCCGGACCTCCTCGATATTTACCCGCGACTGAAAATGCCATGTCGATAAAGAACTGTCCTGCTCCGGTGACTTGCAGAAAAGCCCCAAACAGTACAAACATAAATACCACACCAGCGGCAATCGCCAGCGGAGCGCCGTATACACCGTTCGTTGAGTAAATATGGAAACGAATAATCTCTTCAACGCTAAAGCCTTTGCTGGCAATATTGTCTGGTAGCACATTACCAAACATAGCGTAGAGCAAAAATAGCGCAGCTATCAGCACCATTACTAAGCCAACAGTTCTACGTGTTGCTTCCAATAGCAAAAGTATGAGAACCACACCCGCAGCCTGATCAGCCGACTGCAAGCCATCAAGCAAAAAGCTGATGTCGTCGTAATCAAATAAAGCAATTTGTGTCGATGCCCAGCATGTCAATCCAACGCAGACGATATCAATGATTCGCCCAAGCAGATAAATAGGAAACGGTTTACGATCGCTAAATAGTGGGTAAGCCAAGAACACCAGCGCTAATACCCAGCTAACGTGAATGGGTCTAAAAACAGGGGCGGCTAGGTTTGCCACAATCCCCTGCCAAATCTGAAAAACAGAAAGAGCGATAGCCGCAATCGCGGCTATCGTAACAATGACATTGGTAATTTTTTGGTTACTAGGATGAACCTTACTCATCACTTACTCCATGTAACATTACTTATCGTCCATTTGGTTTGCAGGAAGCCCAACCATTCAGAGTCAAGACTTCCCACCAAACATTACAACTTACTTCATTTGTTCTTTACGATACTTTTCAGCACCTGGGTGAAGCGATATGCCTTGCAGCTTGGTCATATTCTCAATCGTAGTGTATTTAGTTACATCAATCACTTGGCGGATTTTGTCCATATTTTCAAAAGCCACTTTAGTCATGTTGTAAGCCATTTCTTCACTCATATTGTTGTTCACAACCAGTACGTTCCATACTGCTGGCGCTTTAAAAGCCGGGACTTTGTTGTAGGCGTCTGCTGGCACATCAATCTGAATGTATGATGGATAATCTTTGGTGATTTTCGCCAACTCATCTTCGCTGAAGCTAATGATTCGAATATCACGAGTTAACGCAAGCTCAGTGATCGCACCAACACCAACACTGCCTACCACTACGCCCGCGTCAATTTGGTTGTTTGCAAGTGCACTGGTCGTTGCCGTGTAGTTTAGTGATTGCGCTGTGATGTCATCTTCAGTGATACCCAGAGTATTGAGGATGTTTACCGCACTAACACGCGTACCAGAACCCGGAGCACCAAGTGAAATGCGTTTGCCTTTTAAGTCAACAATAGATTTGATATCGGATTTCGCAGGAACGATGAATTGCACCACGTTTGGATAGAGAGAAAACAGTACCGATACATCAAGTTTCTTCGGAAATGGTTTAACACCATTTGCCGCCTGAAGTACGACGTTGCCTTGTGCAATACCCACCAACTGCTTGTCCGTTGATACCTTAATCGTGTTTTCTACCGATGCTGCTGTCACTTCAGCACGCATATTGAAGTCTGGTAGATTTTCGCTCCAGATTTTGGCTAGCATACCGCCTAACGGATAATAAGTACCACTCTGACTTCCCGTACCAATAGTGTAGTTTTCAGCCATCGCTGGCAGAGAAAAAGCCATCGTTACTGCTAATAAACCAGTCCTTAGTTTTTGATACATAAGTGCTCCTTCAACATGTCATTCTAGAGTTATATATTTAATGTTTCTCTATTGGTATGAAATGGATAATGAGAAATAGCAATACGACTTTCGGTGAAATGAGAGTTTGATGTACAAATCTTGCACTGTTTGAAAAGTAGTCGTGACATTCACCTCACCCTAGAAATGTGGCGATTAATCACCCAACCTAGAGATTTGTGTGAACATCAGATAGAACAAAGGAGGCCAAAGCCTCCTTATCTGGTTTGCACAAAATGTGGTATGAACAGGCTTTATTAATCTTTCTATAAATTTTGTGAAGGCGTGATACCACTCATTTGCTCATCAAGGTTCAAAACGGTCAACGCATTACTTACGCTAGTTGCAATCACATCAATAGCGCCGGTACGTAGAGCACCTAACAATGCCAAAGGCTTACTGTTTTCGGCGGCTATAGCAACCACTTCTGAAACCAAGCGGAACTCATCGATGCTCAAACCAATGACGCGATCGTTCATCACTGTATTGGCAATTTCACCCTGAACATTGAAAAAGTCATGTCCGGCAAAATCCCCCACTACGCCTTGCTGCAAACGGGATTGCACAACCTCTTCAGCGGTAAACCAACCCAGATCGACCATATAGCTGTTCTCGCTCATATCGCCGATACCAATTAGCGCCATATCTGCTTTACGCGCTAAATCAAGAGTCTGTTTAACCGTTGCGTTTTGCATGAACGCCAACTTTTGATCTCGGTTCTCTGCGTATGCGGGTGCGTATAAGGTTTCCGATGAACCACCGTATTTTTTTGCTAACTGACGACAGATATGGTCAGCGTTGAACATGCCACCACGCGGGTGAATACCACCGATACCACAGACAAACTTACAGTCGCGAGGTGTAATAACACCCACATGATGGGCAACAGCAGAAACGTTACGCCCTTGCCCTACGCTAACCACCATACCGTTTTTCAGAGTGTTGGTTAAGTAATGAGAGACTAATCCAGCCACTTGCTGACGCTGCTGCTCTTCATTGGGTTGATCTAAGGCGATAAGTGCTCGCTTGACGCCAAAGCGCTCAATTAAACGTTGTTCTATCTTGGCACTGAACACCGGATGATATTTCACTGTGATTTCAACAATCCCTTCATCCCTTGCTTGTTTGAGCAAACGGCCGACTTTGGCGCGAGAGAGTGCAAACTTCTTAGAAATCTCCTCTTGAGTTGCTCCATCTTGGTAGTAAGCGACCGAAACTTCGGTCAATAAATCAGTATTTTCTAGAGAGATTTCTGGGATTGGATTATTCATCATCGGCTCTTTTCAGTGAAATTATGCTCATCATAATCGAGAGTGAGCATCTGCTCATTGACCTAGCATATGTTACACCCACTCCCACACGCAACATTTGCTCACCACAATTACATATTCTCACGATAAATTTGAGAGATTGAGCAAACTCGTTACGTTCTATAAGGCATGCGCAATCGTTTCATCCTTTAATGCCAATGAACATAAGTAAATTAATGTTGATTTAGGTCACTAGAAACAAGAAATCACAATTGACATTCACAGCAGATAAGATAAATATGAGCACATCATTTACTCATTGCTCGATCATATGTTCATTACAAATGTTCGGACAGTGAAAAACATTATGTTTATGTGAATTGAACAGCGTTGTTGAACTTATATGTAGCGCTAAAGTAGCTACAATGTTTTCTTAACCTGTTTGCAATGCCAAACCACAGTCTTGCTATGTACCCTTACTTTTACTCGGTGAAAGCATATTAAATGGTAGGCAAAGCCCAACGAGAAACGAGAAATAGGACGATCGAAATGAGCAATAAATTAGAGCAACTTCGTAAACTGACTACCGTTGTAGCAGACACCGGTGAAATTGAAGCAATCAAAAAATACCAACCAGAAGACGCAACAACTAACCCTTCTCTAATTCTTAAAGCTGCTCAAATTGCAGAGTACGCGCCACTTATCGATCAAGCGATCGAGTACGCGAAAACTCAAAGCAACGACAAAGCGCAACAAGTTCAAGATACTTGTGACATGCTTGCGGTTAACATCGGTAAAGAAATCCTAAAAACGATCCCAGGTCGTATCTCAACTGAAGTTGACGCTCGTCTTTCTTACGATACTGAAGGCAGCATTGCTAAAGCTCGTCAACTTATCAAGATGTACAACGACGCTGGCATCTCCAACGATCGTATCCTTATTAAACTGGCTTCTACTTGGGAAGGTATCCGTGCTGCTGAAGTACTAGAAAAAGAAGGCATCAACTGTAACCTAACTCTTCTATTCTCATTTGCTCAAGCTCGCGCATGTGCAGAAGCAGGCGTGTTCCTAATTTCTCCATTCGTTGGTCGTATCATGGACTGGTACAAAGCAAAAGAAGGTCGTGATTTCGCAGCGCAAGAAGACCCAGGCGTTCTATCTGTTTCTACTATTTACAACTACTACAAAGCGCACGGCTACAAAACTGTTGTTATGGGCGCAAGCTTCCGTAACATCGGTGAAATCCTTGAACTAGCTGGTTGTGACCGTCTAACTATCGCTCCTTCACTTCTTGCTGAACTAGAAGCAGCAGAAGGCGAAGTGGTAGCGAAACTTGTTGACTCAAATGGCAGCAAAGCGCGTCCAGCAGCGATGACTCACGCTGAATTCCTATGGGATCACAACCAAGATGCAATGGCTGTAGAAAAACTGGCAGAAGGTATTCGCAACTTCGCTATCGACCAAGGTAAACTTGAAGCGATGATCGAAGCTAAGCTTTAATCAAAAATTTCAGAAGCGAGTGTTAACTCGCTTCTCTTTTTATACTTGTTTCAAATTGAGCTGAGTTCGCTCTGCTCGCAGTAATACTAAAACTTAACTGAGTAACGACTATGAATCGCAAACAATTGGCTAATGCAATCCGTGCTCTAAGCATGGACGGTGTTCAAAAAGCTAACTCTGGCCACCCGGGTGCACCTATGGGTATGGCGGATATCGCTGAAGTACTTTGGCGTTCACACCTAAACCATAACCCTCAAAACCCTAACTGGGCTGACCGCGACCGTTTCATTCTGTCTAACGGTCATGGCTCGATGCTGATTTACTCACTGCTTCACCTTTCTGGTTACGAGCTATCAATGGAAGATTTAAAGAACTTCCGTCAGCTTCACTCAAAAACTCCAGGTCACCCAGAGTACGGTTATGCACCAGGTGTTGAAACGACGACTGGTCCACTAGGTCAAGGTATCACTAACGCTGTGGGTATGGCGCTGGCTGAGAAAGCACTTGCTGCTCAGTTCAACAAAGAAGGCCACGACATCGTTGACCACTTCACATACGCGTTCATGGGTGACGGCTGTATGATGGAAGGTATCTCGCACGAGGCGTGTTCTCTTGCAGGTACGCTAGGTCTAGGCAAACTGATTGCATTCTGGGATGACAACGGTATCTCTATCGATGGTCACGTTGAAGGTTGGTTTGCTGACGATACACCAAAACGTTTTGAAGCTTACGGCTGGCATGTTATCCCTGCGGTTGATGGTCACGATGCTGACGCAATCAACGCAGCGATTGAAGCGGCAAAAGCAGAAACAGGTCGCCCTACTCTAATCTGTACTAAAACTATCATCGGTTTTGGTTCACCAAACAAAGCTGGCTCACACGACTGTCACGGTGCTCCACTAGGCGCTGATGAAATCAAAGCAGCACGTGAATTCCTAGGTTGGGAATACGCACCGTTTGAAATCCCAGCAGATATTTATGCGCAGTGGGATGCAAAAGAAGCAGGCGCAGCGAAAGAAGCAGCATGGGATGAAAAATTCGCAGCGTACGCAGCGGCATACCCAGAGCTAGCAGCAGAATTCAAACGTCGTGTGAACGGCGAACTTCCAGCTGAGTGGGAAGAAAAAGCAAACACGGTTATCGCTGAGCTTCAAGCTAACCCAGCGAACATTGCATCACGTAAAGCATCACAAAATGCACTCGAAGCGTTTGGTAAAATGCTCCCTGAGTTCATGGGCGGCTCGGCTGACCTTGCACCTTCAAACCTAACCATGTGGTCTGGCTCTAAGTCAATCACGCCAGAAGATGCATCAGGCAACTACATCCATTACGGTGTTCGCGAATTCGGTATGACGGCTATCATGAACGGTATCGCGCTACACGGTGGTTTCGTTCCTTACGGCGCAACCTTCCTGATGTTCATGGAATACGCACGTAACGCACTGCGTATGGCGGCACTGATGAAAGTGCAAAACATCCAAGTGTACACGCACGACTCTATCGGCCTTGGCGAAGATGGTCCAACTCACCAACCGGTTGAGCAAACCGCTTCTCTACGTCTGACTCCAAACATGAGCACATGGCGTCCATGTGACCAGGTTGAATCAGCAGTGGCTTGGAAACTGGCTATCGAGCGTAAAGACGCGCCAACAGCGCTTATCTTCTCTCGTCAAAACCTGGCACAGCAACCACGCTCCGCAGAGCAAGTAGCTGACATCGCTAAGGGTGGTTACATCCTGAAAGATTGTGCAGGCAAACCTGAGCTAATTCTGATTGCAACAGGCTCTGAAGTTGACTTGGCTGTGAAAGCGGCTGAACAACTTACTGCTGAAGGCAAACAAGTACGTGTTGTTTCAATGCCATCAACCGATGCATTTGACAAACAAGACGCAGCTTACCGCAGTGCAGTTCTGCCAGCAGACGTTACAGCGCGTATCGCAATTGAAGCGGGCATCGCGGATTACTGGTACAAGTACGTTGGCTTAAACGGCAAAATCATCGGTATGACGACATTCGGTGAATCTGCACCAGCAGATCAACTGTTCAAGATGTTCGGCTTTACGGTTGAAAACGTAGTTGAGAAAGCAAACGAGCTACTTGCTTAATTAAATACCTCAAA
>NZ_JBMMKS010000004.1:0-284569 GCF_058630515.1 Vibrio sp. HM8-C | reverse complement strand
CGAGAACTAACAGTGAGCCCCGTTATAGGGGGCTATTCAAAGCCACCTGCTATGCAGGTGGCTTTTTACTTCTAGCCATGTGCGCTGCTTCTAACCATATGTGGGTTAAGATTTTTACAGCGCGAGCTTAAGGATCTCTACCACGTCATCTGGAGTAATGTCGCCGTGTTCACCAATTGCGAGCATGCCGTGTTCGGTGAGTTTTTGTTTTACAGCAGGAATAGCCGATTCATCCAGTCCGTAAGCAGACAATGTGGTTGGGTTGCCCATTAACGCGAAGAACTCTTCCGTCTTTTGAATTGCAAGTTCGATTTGCTCATCTTCGCTGCCAGAAGTGATGTTTAACACTCGGTTTGCGTATTGAAGCAGTTTGCCTTTCTTCTGCTCTTTTTTGTAACGCCACAGCGATGGCATCACAATCGCCAATGTTTGTGCATGGTCTAAACCGAATAGTGCAGTCAGCTCGTGACCAATCGCGTGTGTTGACCAGTCAGTAGGTACGCCATTTCTTAACGTGCCGTTCAGCGCCATGGTTGCTGTCCACATCAGGTTTGCGCGCACTTCGTAATCATTTGGTTTTTCCAGTGCTACCGGACCATCTTCGAGAATATTGAGAAGTAAGCTTTCAGCAAAACGGTCTGAGACTTTCGCGTTCACAGGGTAGGTCATGTACTGTTCCATGATGTGAACAAAACTGTCTACTGCACCGTTAGCGATTTGGCGTGCCGGAAGAGAATAGGTGGTTTCAGGATCGAGAATTGAGAACGCAGGGCGAACCAGATCAGAGCCGAAAGAGAGTTTGTCTTGAGTGGCTGCGCGCGTTACCACACTGTTGCGGTTCATCTCTGAGCCTGTTGCTGGGAGTGTAAGAACACACCCCAGTGGCAGAGCTTTTTTCACACAGTTACCACCGGTTGTGATGATGTCCCAGTAATCGCCGTCGTAACAAGCGCCCGCAGCAATGAACTTACTGCCATCAATGACAGAGCCACCGCCCACAGCAAGAATCAAATCAACTTTCTCTTTCTTGGCAAGCTCCACCGCTTTAATCAGCGTTTCATAATGCGGGTTTGGTTCGATACCGCTGAACTCGAATACGGTGCAATCTTTAAGCGCATCGATCACTTGGTCGTAAACGCCGTTCTTCTTGATGCTGCCGCCACCGTAAGTAATAAGAACACGGCTGTTCGGTGTGATTTCTTGTTTTAGAGTCGCGATTTGACCTTTACCAAAATGCACTTTGGTTGGGTTGAAATAAGTAAAATTGTTCATAGTTGTCTCGGGGTTCTTTGGTAGTTCCAAGCATTGAGAGTTTTGCTATGGCCTTAAATAACGGCCTTGAAATACCTAGCTTCCTAACACTCTCACTGCATGTGCTGACTAGGGCATTAAAACAAATAATGCGGCTATTGTACCAATTAAATCTTTCTCTGCGGGATCGAATTGCAGTAGTTTAGAAGTTTTTAAATTCAAAGCTGAACATTTTGATTTTTTTCATTAAATTGTATTTCTCACGACGTTGTCGGTCTATGATGAATGTGAAATCGGTCGAATAAAAAGGTGACAGCATGGCGAAAACACAACAGTTAATCGATGGTCCAATTAACAAAGCCTTATTGTCTCTCGCCATCCCTATCGTCTTTGGGCAGCTATTACAGTCGGCTTATCAGCTTACCGATGCTTTCTGGGTTGGCCGCTTAGGGGCGAATGAAGTCGCCGCAGTTTCTGTCAGTATGCCTGTGACATTTTTAGTCATAGCGTTGGGCGCGGGGCTTGCCATGGCTGGGGCGACACTGACAGCGCAATACATGGGCGCAAGGCAATATGACAAGGTGAATCATGTCGCAGGTCAAACCATGTTGATGGTGTTTATTACTTCGGTAGTGTTGGGGTTTCTCGGTTATCTGCTCTCTCCTTATTTCCTAAGGCTACTCGGTGTTGAAGAAGCGGTGTATACCAACGCTCTCGCCTTTATGCGTATCTCCTTTGTGAGCGTGATTTTTGTGTTTGTTTACAACATGTTCCAAGCCTTAATGAGAGGTATTGGTCAGGTAAAAGTCCCGCTTTATATCGTGCTTGGTACGGTGTTGCTCAACTTTGTGCTAGACCCGTTATTCATCTTCGGTATGGGTATGTTCGACGGTCTCGGTGTTTCCGGTGCGGCGCTGGCTACTCTGGTCACTCAAGCATTAGCTGCGTTAACTGGTTTCTATATTCTTTCCAAGGGCAAACACGGTATTCATCTCAAATGGCGTGATTTATCACCTGACTGGACATACATCAAGCGTGCTTTCTTTTTAGGTGCTCCGGGATCAGTAGAACTTTCGGCTCGTGCGCTAGGTTTGATTACCATGTCGTTTCTGGTGGCGAGTTTCGGCACCGTTACCATTGCTTCTTATGGTGTAGGTTCAAACATACTGCAATTGATCACGATTCCTGGCATGGGTTTGGCGATGGCGGTATCGACACTGGTTGGGCAGAATTTGGGTGCAAATCGCGTCGATCGTGCAGCGAAAATTACGGTAATTGGCTCTGTTTGGAGCTTTGTGATGCTGACTGTTCTTGGTGTGTTTGCTTACCTACTTGCACCAAGCGTGGTGAAATTTTTCATTCCAGATAACCCAGCAGTGGTTGAACAAGGCGCTGAGTTTTTGAAAGTGATGTGTCTATCTTGGGGCTTTATAGGTGTGCAGCTTTCTATCATGTCGGCGTTTCGCGCGTCAGGCAATATGACCAACAGTATGATCCTCTCATTGCTGACTCAATGGGTGTTCCAGTTCCCGCTAGCCTACATTCTCTCTAAACATACTGTGTTAGCAGAAAAAGGTATTTGGTGGTCGTTCACGGTAACCAACGTCTTGGTTGCTTTGGTGGCGGTAGCTTGGTATGCCCGTGGTAGCTGGAAGAAAACGCGCATTATCGAACAGGATGATATTGAAACACTGGCGACCTCAGAAGAAGCGCTTATCGAAGTGGGCGAGAGAAGGGCTTAATTGTTTGTCAGTATTGGCTTAACAAGCGGTTATACGTTAGAGGACGTTATCCTTTAAATGGTAGTCTTGTGGTGTTCTTTGTCACCTCTAAGTTTACCGAACTATCATGCTAAAACTCATATCAACTTTTGCCTTCACTCTACTGCTTTATGGATGTGGTGGAGAAGAATCAGGCTCGACAGAAACGCTACCGACCGTTTCTAGTTTTGCTTCGGATGTGGTCGATAGTATGACGCTAGCCAATGATGCAACGTTATTAAACACCTCAGAAGATACCAGTTGGTCTAAGACCGGCCACGTAACCCAAGGTTTACCGAGAGGTGACGCAGCGCCAAGCTGGTGGGCAGATTCCATCCTTGATGACAGTCTGAAAACAGCCAATTCGTGGAATGCGCTGACTGGCTGGTTTACGGTTTTTGAATCTAACACTAATGTCGACCAAAACGTGAAGGTCTACTACAGCGATTTTGAAATTTGGTTGTTGAAAGGCAGTGATGTCAGCCACGCCAAATGGGAGCAATTGACTGTTACACCAACTAGTTGGGCATCATATTACGACTCCGATATCGTCACTTGGCAAGGCAGTGCACTGCCTGATGACAGCTCAGGTTATTACGAATTTCAACATCCCGATATTTTGCATGGTGGAACGAGCAAAGTCGCTTTTGATGGTGACGATGTGTTAGGGGTTTTTGTTCGCACCAAAGCTTGGATCGATAGTGATGACTCTGATGCAGAACTTCTGATCAGTGTGGGTGTGGATTATTATCCGACCATCGACAGCTCAGTGTCCAAAGGCGACTTTGCGGATGCCAATTATCTTCCGGGTGCAGGCACAAGTCGTTTTGTTTATTTAACCACTGAGCCAAAATGGTACACGATGGCGAATGTCGCTGACGATGCATTGATAAACGTTGATAGTTCGAGCCCATTTGCACAAAGCGGCGGTAAAACTTATCTGACGATTGAAGAGTGGATGAACAATCACCCTCCACTTGATGATTGAACTGAATCGCTCGATGGTTCCACATCTCCTGACCATTGTTCTGGATTGGTGAGGCGTGTTTTGTCTTCAAACGTTATTGCTCGGATATCTTGCGGGTTATAAATGGCGCATGAATCCATTGATAGACAACCGCAACCAATGCATCCACCAAGGTCGTTTTTTAATGCTTGTAGCTGTTGAATGCGGTGCTCAAGCATGGCACTCCAATCTGAAGCCATCTGCTCCCACTCTTGGCGAGTTGGCGCCTGATTTTTTGGTAAGTCAGCCAGTGAAGCTGAGATCTCTTCCAGTGTAAGACCAACCATCTGCGCGGCTTTAATCACGGCGATTCTGCGTAGCACATTTCTGTGGTATCTGCGTTGGTTTCCTTGATTGCGCCAGCTATAGATAAGCCCTTTTTGCTCGTAAAAATGCAGGGTTGAAACATTCACTCCTGAGCGTTTAGCCACTTCTCCCACAGTCATTTCCATACAAGCTTCTCCAACAATTCTGTCCATTTAGTTAATTTAGCTCAAAAAAGTGCTTTACCTAAAGTTAACTTGAGGTATTACCGTAGCACCAAGTTAACAGTAGATGGAATTAAAATCATGGAAAACAAAACGCGCACCAAGGCTTATCTCACAGGACGATTCTTTGATGGCATATCATCTGGGCTGTTTATGATGGCGTTACCTTGGGCCATGCTCTCCACTCCCAACATGGGCGCATTTGTTGCGATGGTCGCGTTGGCATGTACGGCGATTTCGTTTTTCCTAACACCTTTTTTTTCCACCTTGATTGACAGACACTCAAGAAAACAATTACTGGTATCCGTACAATTTGTGCAAGCAGGGATGGCAGCCCTTATTGCGGTGTTTTACGGGGTTGGATATGAGTCGAATTGGCTACTGGCGACAGCGCAATTGGTATTTTGGACTTCCAGTAACTTAGCGTGGGCAACCAATAATGCTTTTACTCAGGAAAACTTCCATCAGCATGAATATGCCACTATCTCCGGCAAGCAGGAAGTGATCATGCAGGGAACCACATTAGGTTCTGGCGCATTAGGTGTCGTGCTGCTTGAGATGTGGGGAATGCTGGAGTTTGCTTCGTTCGCTGCTATTGCTTCTGCAATAGCGAGTATTAGCTACATGATCACGCCTTATCGTCGCCAGTTACGCCAAGTAAATTCAGTGTCATTTGTTGATCAAATGAAAGAGAGCAAAGACATCTTTGTAGAACGGCCGCAGTTTTATGCGTTCTTGATGCTCTCCGCTTTAAGCTATCCAATTTTAACCTTTCTCACTAAGTTAGTGCCGATTTGGTTTGCTGAAACGGGCATTTCTGGTGATTGGTTCGCCGGTTATAACATCGCCTTTGGAATGGGATCGTTAATCACTGGTTTGATGGTTGGTCGATTATTAGGATTGGGGACGCATCAAGGGATCATGATCGGCGCAATGGGGCTGGCAGCTATTATGCTGATTGGCATGAGTTTATCTCCAACACCGCTTATGCTGCTGGCATTCACCTTTTTCTTTGGCACTTTCAATGCGCTAAACCGTATTGCTCGTACAAACTGGATGCATCATAGCATCAGCATTCATCAACGCGGTCGGGCAGATGGTGGTTTACAGATGTTTGCTACTTTTGCTCAGAGTATTAGCTATGTCGCTATCGCACTGTTAAGTCATTTTGGCATGACTCAAATTGGATTTTTCTTGGCAGCAGTCGTTATGGTTTTAGCGGTATTTATGATGATGCGGTTAAACCGAGGTCAGGAGTTAGCTGTTGGTGTGGCGTAAGGGAAAATGATGAAACCAATAGGGCTTGCGTTAACAAGCCCTATTCAACTCATACTAACTAGCGTTGAAACCCGAATTACTGAACGCTATTTACCCAATCGTCTGATTTGAACCATTTGTCATGGATACGCTGATAAGTACCATCACCTTTGATTTGACGTAAGAAGTTGTTGAGGAAGTTAAGGAAATCGGGATCTCCCTGACGAATAGCCCAACCGAGCGGCTCGTAAGTAAAGCTCTGATCTAGGTGAACTACTTTCCCCTTGTGCTGTGCTTCATACATTGCGTTGTAAGGGAAATCATAAACAAAAGCATCTGCCTGACCATTTACGATTTGCAGCACTGCATCAGCTGAAGTGTCGTAAAGATCGATTTTCGAGCGGGATAAGTATTTCTTAGCTGCTTCTGCGCCCGTTGTACCCATTTGTGTTGCGATGGTGTATTGCTCAGTGTTCAGGTCACGGAAAGAGTTAATCTTATCAGCAAGTTTAGGTGCAATGAGGATGGTTTGACCCACTTCAATGTATGGATCTGCGAAATTGACGCTTAAATTACGTTCTGGCGTGATAGTCATACCACCGATGAAATCGCACTTACCCGTTTTTAAAGCTGGAACAATACCATCCCAAGCGGTATTCACGGGTACAAACTTAACATTGATTGCACGTGCCATTTGCTTAGCCAGATCAATATCGAAGCCCACATAACGACCGTTTTTATCGGTCATTTCAAATGGAATGTAACCAGACTCAAAACAGAACTTGAGCTCACCTGAGCTTAAAATTCCATTCAGTGCTGATTCAGCAGCGTTTGCGTTTACTGACGAAAAAAGAGAGAAAATCGCGATAGAGGAAACTAACGCACCTCGAACCTGTTGTGTGAAAGGCTTTAACTTCATTTGATACATCCACGTATTTTTATTGTTGTGTTGTTTTTGTCTAGCATTGCCAGACGTTACGGCAGTTGAATAATGAAGTTTCTGCAAGAATAATCAATATCTTATTCCTTATAAGATATTCGTAATCGATCATATTGTTGAGAGAGTGGCTCTATGGGTGCATTTCACTCCCATAGAGCAGCTATAAAGCCCGAGTGAAATCTAGTCACCGCGCTGTTCTTTTTCGACTTGCTGATCCTGAATAATCTTAAGCAGAGAAGGGAGGAACTCTCGTTCTACAAAGGATTCGTTGTTCCAAATTTTGGACTTCATCAGCGCTTTAGGGCAGTGGAAAAGCAGTGAATCTATCGTGACTTTAACCACCAATTTTGGCTTGGTTTTTCCGTCAAGGCATAGATCTTGAATCTCGTCATCAATATGAATAGAGGCTGTACCTTTCACCCGTACCACATCTTCGACACCAGAAACTATAAACAGCAAGCCTACTTTGGGATTGGTGATGAGGTTAGTTAGGGTATCTAAACGGTTGTTGCCTGGGCTGTCTGGGAAAGCCAGTGTTTTATCATCCAAAACTTTGACAAACCCTGTATCACCGCCGCGTGGAGAGATATCTAAAAATCCATCTTGATTAGTAGACGAAAGAAAAAACAGTCTGCTGTTTTCAATGAAAGTTCGAGTGTGCTGGTCAATGTGTTTAATGTCTTTAGCCACAGCTAGTGGATGAGGTGTGCTATAGAGCTTTCTTAGTTCTTTCAGTGTCGTTATTTGAGTCATTTTACTTTCTCTGTTTTTATACTTTCGTTTTGGTTATCAGTCGTAAACTATTTGTAAATGATACTTAGTGTCATTTGAAATTAGTTTGCATTATCATGTTCTAACTCATAGGACAGAGTCAAATGCCATCTCGGACGAGATGCCGCTGTTATAAAGTTGACGCCAAAATCGAAGCCACCATATGTTAAATCTCAAAGCCATTTTTACCGTTTTAGTTTTCTCTTTAACCACCACAATCAGTCGGGCTGACGATAGCGTTAGGTATCCCATTAAAATTCAGCACGCTTTTGGCACAACGATCATCAAGCAAAAGCCAGAGCGAATTGCGACGGTTGCTTGGGCTAATCATGAAGTACCTCTTGCGTTGGGCGTAGTACCGGTTGGTTTCGCTGCGGCGACATTCGGTGACGATGATGGAGATGGTGTGCTGCCTTGGGTAAAAGCACGCTTAGATAAGTTAGGTGCACAAACGCCAACACTATTTGATGAAGGTGATGGTATTGATTTTGAAGCAGTTGCAGCGACGCAACCGGATGTGATTCTTGCAGCGTATTCAGGTTTGAGTCGCTCCGATTACGAAACGCTGAGTATGATTGCACCAGTGGTGGCATATCCCAACGCACCTTGGTCTACGGACTGGAGAAGTATGATCCGCATAAACAGTGCTGGTATGGGGATGTCGAAAGAAGGGGATAATCTGATTGCGAGTATTGAACAAGATATAGCATCACGTGCGGCACAATATCCAGAGCTGAAAGGTAAGTCCGCGATGTTTATTACCCACTTAGATCCGACAGATCTGAGTGTGATTCACTTTTACACTGGCAACGATACGCGAGTGAAATTCTTCAGTGACTTAAATCTCGTCTCATCACAAAGCATTCGTGATTTGAGTCGTTCAGGACAGTTTTCAGGTGAAGCCAGTATTGAACAAATCGACGCATTTAACGATGTCGATATCTTCGTTACCTATGGCGGAGAAGAGCTACTGAAGCCACTCTCGCATAATCCACTGATGGCAAAAATGAATGCGGTTAAACATGGTTCAATTGTCATGCTTGGAAGTGGTCCGCTAGCCACTGCTGCTAATCCGACCCCGTTATCCATCTCTTGGGTTTTGGATGATTACCTTGAAGCGTTGGCTGCGGCGGCACGCAAAGCGCAATGAGTATATCTATTTCCAAAAGTAATCAGTTTTCGCTGTGGGGTTTTGAACTATCACGTTCAGTGACTCTCGTTGCTTTACTTATCGTTTTGTTTCTTTTGTCTCTACTCTCGGTCGCGTTAGGGACGAGAGAAGTATCTTGGGCTGAAATTTTCAGTGCTATTCAAGGAAACCTAAATACCGTAGGTGAAGCCGCGGTTGCTATGCGTATTCCTCGCACCGTATTGGCAGTGATTGCGGGCGCTTCTTTAGGCTTAGCAGGAACTGTGATGCAGGGTGTCACTCGCAATCCGCTCGCAGACCCTGGCATTCTTGGCGTCAATATTGGTGCTTCATTTTTTGTTGTCATCGGATTGGCTTGGTTTGGAATGAATCAAATTCAAACCTATGTCTGGATGGCAATTCTAGGAGCAGCACTGACTGCCGCATTTGTTTACACCATCGGCTCTATGGGGCGAGGTGGGCCTACACCGCTTAAGTTAGCGTTAGCTGGCGCTGCAACGTCAGCGGCTTTGTCCTGTTTTACTATTGCGGTGGTGTTACCACGCAATGATATTGCAGGTGGGGCTCGTTCTTGGCAGATAGGAGGTGTCGGTGGTGCGACATTTGAAACCATTGTACTTGTGCTGCCTTTTTTGATCGTTGGCTTAGTGATTACCACATTAACCGCGAGAAAACTAAACAGTTTGGCACTGGGGGACGATCTGGCTGCAGGCTTGGGTGAGAATGTGGTTCTGGCTCGAAGTGCTGCTGGGCTTGGCGCAATACTGCTCTGTGGTGCGACAACGGCAATTTGTGGGCCGATAGGCTTTGTCGGTTTAGTTGTGCCGCATTTCTGCCGTCTATTGGTGGGAGTAGATCATCGCTGGTTGTTGCCTTTCTCTGCGGTAGGTGGTGCAAGTCTGCTTCTACTGGCAGACATTGTTGGGCGAATCATTTCCCGTCCGAGTGAATTATCTGTTGGCGTAGTGACTGCGTTTATTGGTGCGCCGTTTTTTATCTGGATAGTACGTCGTCAGCGAGTTAGGGAACTATGATGTCCGCTGAATTATTCCTTTTACAAAGGGTGAAAAAAGCCCGTAAGCAACGTATGCGATGCTGGGCGCTAATCATTGTTGGTTTAACCATTTTAGCGGTGTCAGCTTGGTGTTTAACGTTGGTGTTAGGGCAATCTTATACTCCACCATCTATCGTCTGGAAGGTATTACAGGGCGAGAGTATTCCCGGCGCGAGTTTTACCGTTGGGCATTTGCGATTACCGAGAGCGGTAATTTCCCTACTGGTTGGGATGAGTTTTGGTTTAGCGGGTGTCGCATTTCAGACCATGCTGCGTAACCCTTTAGCCAGCCCAGACATTGTGGGTGTAAGTTCTGGAGCCAGCGCTGCAGCAGTTTTTGCAATCATCGTTCTTAATATGGATGGCTCTGCCGTTGCGGTTTTCTCCATTTTGGCAGGTTTGGCCGTTGCACTAACTGTTTATGGACTCGCTTATAAAAATGGTGTGGCGGGGACGCGTTTGATTTTGGTCGGTATTGGCGTTTCAGCCATGATTGAAAGCTATATTGCTTACCTTTTGTCGCAAGCGTCATCGTGGGATTTACAAGAAGCGATGCGTTGGTTAACCGGAAGTGTCAATTCAGTACAACTCGATCAAAGTGTAGCGTTGTTGGTGTCACTGGTTATCTTCGGTGGCTTACTGCTGAGTCAAACTAAGTCTTTAGAAGCATTAAGAATGGGGGACGATATGGCAGCGGCGCTGGGTGTTAACGTCACTTTCACTCGTATCACCGTTATTGTCTGTGCCGTCTGTTTGATTGCGGTCGCGACCGCCGTTACTGGACCTATCGCATTTGTCGCCTTTCTTTCCGGACCTATCGCTGCTCGTATTGTCGGTTCTAACGGCTCTCTACTCGTTCCTGCTGCGCTGGTTGGTGCCGTATTAGTGTTAGCTGGGGATTACATCGGACAATTTATTCTTCCAAGCCGCTATCCGGTTGGGGTTATCACGGGTGCGTTGGGTGCTCCATATCTTATTTATTTAATTATTCGCGTTAATCGTAAAGGGGGAGCGTTGTGACCAAAGCTCATGAACTTGTAGTAGAGCAGTTGTCTGCTGGTTATGGCGAAAAAACGATAGTAAAAGATCTCTCGCTTAAGATTGCTCCGGGAAAAATTACTTCAATTGTTGGAGCAAACGCCTGTGGTAAATCCACACTGTTAAGAACCCTATCTCGGTTGTTAACGCCTTCAAACGGTCAAGTTTTGCTTGATGGAAAATCGGTACATAAAAGCCCAACACGAGCATTAGCCTGCACTTTGGGTTTATTGCCTCAGTCCCCGATAGCTCCCGAAGGGATTACTGTCGGTGATCTTGTCAGTCGTGGGCGTCATCCGCATCACGGCTTAATGTCTCGTTGGAATAGTAAAGATGACGAAGCAGTCGCTAATGCTTTAGAGGTTACAAAGCTTACTGACCTGATAGACAGAGAAGTTGATGAGCTGTCAGGCGGGCAGCGTCAGCGTGTGTGGATTGCCATGGCGCTAGCGCAGGAGACGGACATCTTGTTACTTGATGAACCGACGACATTTTTGGATGTGACTCATCAAGTGGAAGTGTTGGATTTGCTGGTGGACCTGAATCTACAGCGCGGGATCACTATTGTGATGGTTTTGCATGATCTTAACTTAGCGGCTCGCTATTCAGACTATCTGCTGGCGATGATCAATGGGCAGGTTCACGCACACGGTGAGCCTTCAAACGTGCTGACCAATGAGATCATTCAGGCGGTATTTGGTTTGAACAACCACATCATTATCGATCCGGTTTCGAACATTCCTATGATGATTCCAATCGGTCGGCACAAGCTGAAATAGCGGATACGTCAAAGACAACAGTTAGTTGGACAGTAGCTGCAGAAACTCCATCAGAGCCGGATTATCAGAAGTATTTTTATATACAAAGCTTAGTGGTGATGTGTGGGGTAATACATCTAGCGTTGTATAACAAAGCATATTTGATGGTCGAGTAAAGTGTCGTTCATTGACAATAGCCACCCCATTGCCCGCCGCTACTAAACCTAACATGGTGCTTTCGCCGTGCGCCCATTGGGTCACTTCTGGTGACCAGCCAATTTCATTGAACAGGATTTCTTGCCAGTCGTAATAGTAAGGGTCAACGCTTCTTGGTAACCGAACTGAAGGTAGCAGATTAAGTTCTTCAATCGTGGCTGAAGGTGATAGCGTTTTTCCCCAACTGGAAGGATACGCGAGAACTAACTTGTCCTGTGCGATAGGTTGTACCGAGTACTCCGAAGACAACTCTGCGAAATGATAAAGAAAGGCACCATCGATTTGGTCTAGCTCTAGCCGCTTTAGTAGCACCATAGGTGTGTCGGAATAGACTTCCAGTTCAACATCATGGTTGTCATGACGGAACTGATTGACGCACTGATTGATTTGCCCTTCCCACAGAACAAAATCAGGAGCGCCCAAAGCCAGAGAACCATATTCCGTATGGGTAAACTGACGCACACGCTCGTTGGCGTCATCAATTTGCCTAATTACGGCGCCTAACTGCTTCTGATAGATTTTCCCTGCGCGATTTAGCCGTAATCCTTTTGGTAAACGATCGAACAATAGTACGCCTAGTTCTGTTTCTAATTCTTTGATTTTTCTTGATATAGCCGGTTGGGTAACGTGCACTTTCTGCGCCGCTAAGCGAATGTTCTGTGTTTCAGCGACAGCTAAAAAGTATTTAAGGTGGCGTAGCTCCATCAGGCTATTTCTCTCTCGGCATCGGTTGATAACTATATATCAATTTAATTTATTACAAATAGTAAGCATTATCGTTTGCATTATCAATAGTATGAAATAACAATAAAAATTAGCAGTATAGGATTATTAAAAATGGAAAATATCAGAAGTGGTAAGGAACGTAGGAGTGCGATGCACTTACTTCTTTGTTTTGTTCCTGTTCTTTCTTATTCAGGTTCTGTTTATTCAGAAGTTCAAGATAGTGTTCAAGAAGACCAAGCTTACCGTGTAAACACCATTACGGTTTATGGGCAGCCAATTGCAACTGATGCCGATACCACGGTTGCAGAAGAGCTGTGGGTTGGCGGCAAGGTAGCAACCAACGTACATGATACGCCTGCGTTAGTTTCGGTTATCACGGAAAAAGAGATAAACCAGCGCAACGCCACTACGACAGAAGAAATTTTGCAGTATTCACCGGGTTTGGTGACCGATTATTACGGTTCTGACGATCGTAACGATTACTTTATGATTCGTGGTTATCAGGCTACAACATATCGCGACGGTATGACACTCGGTTCGATGCGAGGTGTACGTGAAGACCCTTATGCGTATGAGCGAGTTGAAGTGATTCGCGGAGCAAACTCAACACTGTTTGGCCCTGCAGATCCGGGTGGTTCAGTGAACTTTGTCAGCAAGAGACCTAAATTTGAGCGCTTCGGAAATACTTATGTCTCATATGGTTCATTCGACAATAAAGAGATTGGTTTGGATTTTGGCGACACACTGAATGAATCCGAAACCGTCGCGTACCGTTTTACCACCAAAATCAAAGACAGTGAGCTTGAATATGATCATTCAAAAGACAACTCTCAGTTTGTGATGGGAGGTATTACGTGGCAACCATCTGTACAGACTACGGCAACTCTAATCGTTGATTATCTTGGTCGAGATACCACACCGAACAGTGCTGGTTATCCACTAGACCGTGAATATGACCGCAGTGAATTCTACGGTGAACCTGACTACAACAAGCACGATGTAGAACGCACCAACATTACCGCTCAAATTGCTCATCATTTTGACAATGGTATCTCTCTAAGCGGTAACTTGCGTTACAGCAAGCTAGAAGACGATTTCGGTTATGTCTATTTGTATGATTACGAAGGAAGAACGGGGAGCGATATTGCTCGTTACTATTTCGGAACCGATTCTCAGTCAGAGCAGCTTATTGGTAACACCATTCTGCAATACGATGCGAGTTTTGAGCGTGTTGATAGTAGCACCTTGATTGGACTAGAGTATCGTGATGCTTCTACGCAGGATGCCTCAGTTTATGGGACGACAAGCAGTATAAACATCGATAGCCCATCGTATTCAGGCACTCCGACGATTGGTGCTCCTTACAGCAAAAATGATCAGGATGAGACTACAAAATCGGTGTTCATTCAGCAGAACTTATCTTTGGATGACAGATACATCCTTACATTGGGTGCTCGCCACGATTACATGGATTTAGCAAGTCGCGATATCAGCAATAGCTATTCAAGCGATGAGTTCTCCGAAACTTCTCTGCGCGGCGCCTTTACTGTAAAAGTGACGCAAGAGTGGTCTACGTATATCAGCCAAGTTGAATCGGTAGCACCACCAAGTATTGGTGTAAAACCTGAGCGAGGTGAGCAGTTAGAAGTGGGAGTTAAATTTGCACCACTGAGTATGAATGCGCTGTTTTCTGCTGCGGTTTACGATCTAGAGAAGAATGACGTTACTATGGCGATTGTTCAGGACAACGGCACAATTGAACGTGAGACTATCGGCGAGACGCGTGTTCGTGGTCTTGATTTGGAAGCAAAAGCAGAAATTACAGACAACTTCAATGTTACGGGTGGATACTCTTACATGAAGTCTGAAGTGGTTCGCGGTAGTACTCGTAGTGGTGCGGTTCTAGATGGTAATGAATTTGCCACCGTCCCAAACCATAGCGCTTCCTTCTGGGGTTACTACACGTTGCCAATCGAAACTATGGATATTGGTTTAGGTACTCGTTATGTTGGCTCATATTACTTTGATGCGGCGAATACGAAGAAAAGTGAAGCTGCAATGCTATTTGATGCGGCATTTGCCTATCGAATTTCGAAGTCTGCACAGCTGTCACTTAACGTACACAACTTAACGGATAAGCAGTATGTGGTAGGTTCTGGTACGGCAAACTACTACAACCCAGGTCGCTCGTTTAATGCTGCTTTAAACTACTCTTGGTAATCATCAGAAGCAGTACAGCATCACTCAAGCTGTAAAACCAAAAGCCACAGTTCATTAGGGACTGTGGCTTTTTAATTGAATGGGAGTCTAATCGCCTACACGGAATAGTCTTTGAGCTTATTTACGAAACATTGCATTATGAGCACTGCAATAAGCCGCGATGTGCGGCTCTAACCTAGTTAATGAGTTAAGGAAACACACGTGGTAGAAAGGATTAATTACGAACAGTTACCTCAAATTGTTGGGCCGTATGTTCATGCTACGAAACACAATCAAACACTTTATATCTCTGGATTAACCGCCTACGGAACGCATGCTCAGTCTTCGGATATCAGTGCCCAAACCCAAGAAATCTTAAACCAAGTTCTAACCATACTTGAACTTGAGAAACGCTCGAGAAGCGATATCGTCAAAGTAACGATCTTCGTAAAAGACATCACCATGTTAGCCACTATCCGCCAAGAGCTATTTCAATTCTATGAAGGTAATCTTCCTGCGTGTTCTCTGGTGGAAATATCTCAACTGATTCACCCTGATCTACTGATCGAATTTGAAGCCATTATTGCCCTTTAAGCTATTAAAGAATTGCCAGCAAACCGCTTAACGTAAAGAAGGACATCATAGTCGCGGCTAACATAATGGCGGAGGCGGTTTGGTCTTGCCCGTAAGCTTGGGCAAGAATGGTGTAAGTTCCCATCATTGGAATTGCGGCGCTGATAATGATCGCGCGATGCAATTCTGAATCCAAAGCTGGAAAACCAAGTTGCATCAGTAGCCAAAGAACCATGATCACGGCTACCGGATGCAGAACGAGTTTGCCCAATACCACTGGAAATATTTTGTGTCTCATCCCTTTTATCGAAAGCCCAGTCAGAGTTCCGCCAATGATGAACAGCGAAAGCGCGCCGCTAGTTTTGGAAAACAGGTCGACCGTTCGCGTAATGGCTTGAGGCAGTGGAATCTGCAACATCGAAACACAAGTGCCTGCAACCAGAGCGATCATTAGAGGGTTCTTTGCCAATCCTCCCAGTGTTTTACCCAGTGTCACTTTTTCGGTTGAATTGTTTCGCTCTGCCATAATCAGTATCAGAGGAATCATGACCAGATTTTCTACGATAACGTGCAGCGCAAAAGCAACACCAGCAATATCAGGGGCGATAAGAAGCAAGATCGGAAAACCGATGAAGCCACTGTTTGCGCAAGACACACCCATGGCATTGAATGTCGAAGCCTGTTTATTTTCTTTTAAAACGTAGATGGAAACAAAGTAACCCACTGCCAGTGTGAACAGTGATGCGAAAAGATAAGTAGCGAGATAAGTAACGTTCAATATCTCTGCAAATGGACGTTGTGCCAGCGAATTGAACACCAGTGCTGGAAGAGCAAATTTGAGCACAAACTTGCCGAATATTTGCAGTTCACTCTTGCTGAAAATGCCCTGTCGGGTAGCCAGCAGCCCAAGCAGTATTGAGAGGTAAATCGGTCCGGTAATTGACAGAATGTTGAGCATTTTTTGTTCTTATCAGAGAGGGTGACAACTATATTCTCATGCTTGCCTATTCATTTCAGCTTCCATTTTTAACTTACGTGAACTTTTCAGTTTGTCTGGACAATGGAAGCTGAGGTCAACATAGGTGCAACTTATACTCGGATTTTGAAGCTCAATAATACCGCGATGAAAATCAGTCCGACGATAACGTAAAGAGCATTAATAAGACCATAAAGTTCTGCGCCAAAACCGACCAAGGCGGGACCTGCCAATACACCCACATAACCTAATGTGGACACCGCGGTTACAGCGAGTGACTCAGGCATAGCAGTTTGTTTACCTGTGGCAGAAAACATAATCGGAACTATGTTGGAGCAGCCAATACCGATAAGGGCATAGCCAACTAGCGCACTTTGCCAGTGGTTGAATGACAAGCTGACCAGAAATCCTATGATTGCTACGGATGAGCCCAACACAATCATTCGCTTCGCGCCGATTATGCTTACCGCTTTATCTCCCAGCAGACGACCAATCGTCATGGTTACCGAAAAGCAAGCAACACCCATTCCCGCAGACGTAGCCGGAATATTTCTATATTCACTTAGAAAGATACCGCTCCAATCGAGCACAGTGCCTTCGGATAAGAAAAATACAAAGCAGACTACACCAATGAAAAACACAGGACCTTTTGGAATAGCAAAGTAAGGACCTTGCTCTTGTGAGGTGTCAGAGCGCAAACCGGACTTATTGATAGTCAAAAGCAGCAAAACGAACAGTGACGTCAGTAAGCAGGCGAGTGAAACCGCTAAACCTGCAGACAATATCGATGTGAGTACGATTGCGCCAGTCATCCCTCCTAAGCTGTAGAAACCATGGAAACCAGACATAAGAGGTTTGTTTGCCTCTTTTTCAACTATCACGGCTTGAATGTTCATCGTACAGTCAGTAATGCCAAGACACATGCCAAAGCAGACCAGCAACATTGACAATGTCACTATCGAGTTGGCAAACAGCAGTGTCGGAAACAACAACGAAAAGCCCAACACTGAAATTAGCAATACACGCTTACAGCCGTACTTGCTGGTATAAAAACCGGCTGCTGGCATACCGACGAGCGCTCCAATCCCAAGAGAGAGGAGTAGCAAACCCATGACGCCATCGCTGATTTGAACGTTGGTTTTCACAAATGGAATGATGGCTGCCCAAGCTGCGGTAATGAAACCGGCTGCGAAAAACATTGAGCGTGTTGCGATTCTATCGATATCACCACGCTTGATGATCATTGCTGACAGCATACTTACTCCCTGTCGTGATTGTTTGATTGGAAAGATAAGGCGTTTGAAGCAAACAGGATACACAAATAAAAATCAAAATGAACTTAAATAAACATAAAATGAAAATTAATTTTCGTTTGTGTTCATTTAAGCGAGCTGTTAGATTGCAGCAGAGAAATTTCAATTCGATGGTGTGACAATGATTAAGTTGATTATTACGGATATGGACGGCACGTTTTTAAATAGCCAAGGCGACTATAACCGAGACTTGTTTAAAAATGTGGTCGCAAAAATGCGTGAGCAGGGCGTTCACTTCGCGCCTTGTACCGGTAAGCAAGTGGAGCGAGTTGAAGAGTTGCTAGGCGAAGAAAGCAAAAACTTTTGGATACTCGGCGACAGTGCAACACGCATTAAATATCAGGGTGAATACATCTACCAATCATTGCTAAACAATAAGTTAGGTCGAGACATCATCCAACAGCTTGAGGCGATAGAAGGTTCACATATCGTGATTGCTTGCACACCTGAATTCGCGGCGATTAAGAGGGATACCCCTGAGCATTTACGCGATCTTGTAAGGCGTTCTTACGCGAACGTGAAGCTGGTGGAAAGCTATCATGAGATAGAGTCAGACTTCGTAAAAATCACGGTTTATGATGAGAACAAGCAGTGCCCAGCTTTGCGTCCTCAGCTTTCACAGTTTGATGAAAAGGCTTATATCGTGGTGTCGGAGGCCGCTTGGATTGATATTGCCAATGTTGGCGTGCACAAGGGAACGACGGTTGAGCGTCTACAAGAAATGCTTAATGTGACTCAAGCGGAAACCATGGTATTTGGCGATGGTTTTAATGACATCGAATTGATGGAACGCGCTCACTTCAGCTTTGCTATGCGTAATGCTTTTGAAGAAACTAAAGCCGCTGCTAACTACATCACTCGCTCCAATGATGAAGATGGCGTAATGCACACCATATTGCAGTTTTTGTCTCTGCAATCGAAAGTGTAAGTTTGCTGAACTTGCCAAATTGATGAATCGTTCGAATAAGTGTCTGCGAACCGAATTATTCAGATAGCGCTCTAGCACAAATATTCAAAACGTACACATATGAACATTTATAATGTTCGAGTATCCTATGAAAAATCGTTAAACAAGAAATCGGTGACAATGGATAAATACTCCCCAGAAGAACGACATCAGCTCATTCTTAATTTGTTGAATTCGCGCAGTAAAGTGATGGCAACGGAACTTGCCACACAGCTTGGAACGACTGAAGCGACAATTCGCCGAGATCTTCGTTTTCTTGCCGATGAAGGACTGTGTAAGCGAATTCATGGCGGCGCATTATCTTTTGCTCCCCCAAGCGGTACTCAGGAAGAGCGATTAACAAACCGAAATTCTGAGAAACAAGCGTTAGCCCTAGCGGCGTTGAAACTGGTCAAAAAAGGGCAGTTGATATTCTTGGATGCCAGCAGTACTCATATGTTGTTAGCGAGTGTACTACCGGATAACTTGGATTTGACGGTAGTGACCAACAGTCCTGCTATTGCTTTACGCTTATTGGAGCGCAAGACCATCAAAACCATCTTAATTGGTGGTGAACTGGATTATTCAGTAGGTGGGGCGATCGATATTACTGCTGTGGAGTCGATCAATAAGTTTCGATTCGATTTAAGTTTTCTTGGTGTGTGCGCATGGTCATCGGAAGTGGGCTTTAGTGCCATTCACTATCAAGACCGTGAGTTTAAACGTTCAGTTGTCACCCGTTCAGGTGCACTTGCTGTGTTGTGTACCGATGACAAAGTGGAAGCTTTAGCGTCCTATCCTTTCTTGGATTCACAGGAATTGGATTATTTGGTATGCACTGAACATTCATCATCGCTTCAAGACTATTTTTCAAACATTCAATGCCAATTAATCATCGCTTAACGGGCATTGAATGCGATTTGTTCAATGTGAATAATGACGATTAATCCTAGCAAGTACGTTGGATAGGATGGTCTGACGTACTGCTGTTAGAAAATCAGAAGCCTCTATGCTTCCAGAACTGACCTTCATCACGCGCCACTACTTTAAACTTCTTCTCAGCGATGGTTTTGCCTTCCATTTCCATCACCATACGCCATTCGCCTAAGTTACTTTCCAATCCGTTAATCGGGCATAGCAACTGAACAGTGTCGCCTAAGTAAAAGTTCCAGTCGTCACTGCGCACGTATACTTCACCATCAAAAGGCTCAAGCACTTTGCCCTTTTTATTTATGATGCCGGGATGATAAATACAAAACTCAAGCAGCTTGCCTTTGGCTTTTTTAATGTTGACTGTGAAGCCAAATTCAATGCCTTCTTCGGCGATGACCTCCTGAGTGAATTTTTTGATTTTAGGTAGGTCTTTGGATTTTGCATCCCAATGGGTGTAAATGCCGTAAGAAGTGATTTGGATAACCGGAGTACGCTTTGCCACGCTGAGTTTCTCGCTAATTCATGGTGCGTGGATCTTACTGAAATACCCACTGAGCTTCAAATCTCTATGACGTTAAAGTGTGAGGGGTACTATTGAGATGCGTGATAATACATAGGATCTTTACTCTAAAACTCTACCTATACTTAACGTAAGGTGCTTTTGAACGGGTAGGTCTGCTATGAGTCTACAACTTGCATTCTTGCTAACTTTTATCGCTGGCGGGGTATCCGTGTGGCTGTTGATGAGAGTTGCTAAACGGACCGAGCGGCAAAGAATGACGGTGATCAATAACAAGATCCGTTCGATGGATGGAAGCGTTGTCAGTATTGATTTGATAAAACGTGCACGTTGTCCTTTTAGTAATGAATATCAAAACCCTGATTTTGTTTATAAATTTTATAAGATTACCTACGATATCGATCTGGAAATAAAAGAGTGCTGGGCAATACTTGAGATGAAACAACCGAGCTACGGACCGGGAAA
Source organism: Vibrio sp. HM8-C (assembly GCF_058630515.1). Lineage (NCBI taxonomy): Bacteria > Pseudomonadati > Pseudomonadota > Gammaproteobacteria > Vibrionales > Vibrionaceae > Vibrio > Vibrio sp. HM8-C. Next base: position 264,229 of record NZ_JBMMKS010000004.1, on the reverse strand, counting down.
TGCCATACACTCGAACTGGATATGGCGTGGTATTGAGTGAAATGCTGAAGCAAACCTCTCTTCTTGCCGAGTAAGGAGAAAGGCTGCTTGTCAGTTTCAACTGCTAGTACGATTAACTTAACGCCACTTCAACATCGGAATGAATTTGACATGAGCAAGCAAGGACATATCCCTCGGCAATTTCTTGCTCTGTTAATGTTTCTGTACTGGTTCTGACGAAATCACCACTCATCACTTTGCATTTGCAAGAACCACAAATGCCACTGCGACAGGCTGCAATAACTGGCACTTTGGCACCTTCTAGAGCATCAATCAGTAAACTCCCTGTCGCTACTTGAGTAGTCGTACCGAATGTTGGAACAAATACCGTAGCTTGCGATAAAGCGGTTGCTTTACTCATGGTGTTTTCTACTGCTGGTTGTGTTGATTCCGTAGGCGTAAAACTCTCCTGATAGAACAAGTTCATATCCATTCCCAAGGCTTCGAGGTTTTCTTTCATCGCTTGCATGAAGCCAACAGGACCACACAGGAAGGCAGTTCTCGATGCGATATCTGGGCAATATTTGGCAAGTGCTGCTTGGGTTAAACGTCCCTCTAAATAGCCAGTGTTCGTTGCATCCTCAAGCATAATGTCGAGTTTGAAACGAGAATGTTGCTGCTCCATTTGCATTAGTTCAGCATGATAAATCAATTGTTCTGCGCAGGTTGCAGCGTGGATGAAATGTATCTCAGCGCAGTTTTGTTCGGTATAACTTTGGCTATCCGCTAATAGAGTTTTAGCCATCGACATCACAGGTGTTATGCCGCAACCTGCACTCAGCAACAAAATCTTATCTGTATGTGGCTGAGCAATGTGGAATTGTCCTGCTGGCGGAAGCACCTGTACAGATTGCCCCACTTGTAAATGGTCATTGAGATAGTTTGATACTTTACCGCCAGCAACCCTTTTAACCGTAAATTGCATTTCGGTTTGGTTGGGTAGTGAACTCAAAGAATACGCGCGGTATTCCATCGCGCCATCGACTTCTAAACCCAGAGTGACAAATTGTCCTGCAATGAAGTTGAAGGTTTCGTTTTGCTCTTCGGTAGATAGGGTAAAACTGATGCAATCTGGAGTTTCTTGCCATCTACTTTTACAGATCAAACGCGCAGCACCTTGGGTTGGCCATTGAAATTGTTTCATAGTTTTCTCTTCAATCAGTGCAGGTGGGCGATAAACCCACCTGTCGCCCAATGCAATTAAGCAGCAGCTTTTTCGCCAAGGATTTGTGCAAGGTCTTGTTCAACGGTTGAGATAGCTCGTAAGTCGAACTTGTCTTGAATAATCGCCATTAAGTTATCGGTCAGGAAAGCGGGTTGAGTTGGTCCGGTGTAGATACCTTTCACGCCAAGAGCGAGGAGGGTAAGCAGGATCACAATTGCTTTTTGTTCAAACCAAGACAGTACCAAGGTCAGTGGTAAGTCATTCACACCACAATCGAATTCCTCCGCCAGTGCCAAAGCTAGCTGTATAGCTGAGTAGGAGTCGTTACATTGACCCACATCGAGAAGACGAGGAATACCGTTTATTTCGCCATGTTGCTCTTTGTTGAAACGGAATTTACCGCAAGCAAGAGTGAGGATCAGGCTGTCTTCTGGTGTCTGTTTGGTAAATTCGTTGTAGTAGTTACGCTCTGCTTTGTCGCCATCACAACCGCCCACCAAGAAGAAGTGACTGATATTGCCTTGCTTGATTTGATCAATCACAGCCGGAGCTGCTTCCATTAGAGCATTACGTCCGAATCCAACCGTGATCATCTGTTCTATTTCGTCGTGCTGGAAACCTTCCTGAGCTAATGCGCATTCGATCACAGCAGAGAAATCATCCCCTTCTAAATGAGCTACGCCCGGCCAGCCGACAATGCTGCGTGTGAACAAGCGATCAGCGTATTGACCGACTTGCGGATTGAGCAAGCAGTTTGATGTCATCACAATGGCTCCTGGGAAGTTTGCAAACTCTTTTTGCTGGTTCTGCCAAGCGCTGCCGTAGTTACCTGCTAGGTGAGGGTACTTGTTTAGCTCGGGGTAGCCATGAGCAGGTAACATTTCACCATTGGTGTAGACATTAATCCCTTTCCCTTGCGTCTGTTGGAGGATTCTTTCTAAGTCATGAAGATCATGACCTGAGACTAAAATGCATTTACCTTTTTTGGTCTTGACGTTCACCTGTGTAGGAGATGGGTGACCAAACGTGTCTGTTTCGCCTTTATCTAACATGGCCATGATCTTGTAGTTCATTAAGCCGATTTGCATTGAACAGTTCAGCAGTGCATTGAGGTCTTGTGGTTCTGTACCTAGCCAAGCCATGATCTGATGATATTCGGTGTGAACCTCTACATCACTTTGACCCAAAACGCGGGCATGCTCTAAATATGCTGCTGCTCCTTTTAAGCCATACAAACACAGTAAACGTAGCCCCATCACATCTGGATCTACAGTTTCATGACCACGATTGACTGCCGCCAAAGGGGCAAATTTTAACAAGGCTTCACGATCGGTTGGCAGTTCAAACTGTGCCGCTGGAGAAAGTTCTGGAATGGTATTGTTCGCTAAAGTTGCTGCGGCTCTGACTTGTTGCTCTAAACGTTGCTTGTATTGATAGGCTTGGCTTGCAAATTCAATGATACGTTTCTCGTCAAAATTCACATTCGTCAATGTTGCGAAGAAAGCCTTCGGTGCCCACTGGTCGATTTCGCTGTCGATGATCTGATATTCGCGACCTAGTTGAGCCCAGAAAGAAACGCCTTGCAGCGTATAAACCAAAATGTCTTGCAGATCAGAGACGTCACTTGTTTTGCCACACATACCTTGGGAATACGCGCAACCTTTTGCGATTGGGGTTTGAATGGTTTGTTCACATTGAATACAGAACATATTTGGGCTCCAGTGATTATTATTGGTATTGCCCCCTGAAGGAAAAGGTCGTGTAAAGGGGGCATCAAAATTCGTCACTGATATTGCAGAGAGTGTGCCATTATGTATGTTATTGATTTTATTTGGTTATAGCTTCTTTTTTAATATGTGTTTGATGTTATAAGTACATCGTGCGTGGTGAATAACACAACGCTAGACGTTTATTTGGCTGATTCACTGGCCTGCACACCCAATTTTTTACCCATTTTGAATAGGTTACCTCTGTCCATTTGTAAAAAAGCTGCCGCTTGCGACCAAACTCCGTTGTTAAGCTCCAGCGCATGCTCAATCAGCTGCTTTTGAAAGCTTTCGACGGCTTCGCGCATTGGTGTAGAAGAGGTTGGCAAGTGTGCCGAAGCGTTTTTCTTCGATCTGCCATGATTGGTGTGACCAAGCAAATCAAAGTCATTGATAAAATGCTGAGGTTCAATCAGTTCTGATTGGGTTCGCATCGCGTGTAAGCCTGCACGCATCAGGGTGTGCTCTAACTCACGCACGTTACCAAGCCAAGGTTGTCGTTCCAGTAATTGCAGTGCTTTAGGATGTATGTGCAGTGTTTTGAGGTGGAACTGGCGACGTATATTATCGAGTATATATCCGACCAAAACAGGTATATCACCTTCGCGAGTTCGAAGGGGCGGGACATGAATTGGAAAGACATTTAGACGATGGAACAAATCGGATCGAAAACGCCCTTGTGTCACTTCTTCAGCCAGCTCTCGGTTGGTTGCGGCAATGATACGAACATCGACGATATGGTTTTTGTCTGCACCCACTCGTTGAACTTCACCTTGTTGAATCACTCGCAGCAGCTTAGCCTGCAGTAGCAAAGGCAGTTCCCCTATTTCATCAAGGAAAATAGTGCCACCGTCTGCGAGTTCAAATTTGCCCGCGCGTGAACTATTGGCGCCAGTAAATGCCCCTTTAACATGTCCGAACAATTCACTTTCAGCAATGGATTCGGGTAACGCTGCGCAGTTAACGTAAACCATAGGTTTGTCACTGCGAAGGCTTTGCGCATGTACCTGATGAGCGACGACTTCTTTGCCTGTACCAGTTTCACCACTGATTAAAACAGCGTAGTTAGAGTGCGCAACCATCTCAATATTGGCGATAAGTCGCTTCATTTGGGGGCTTATGCCGACTAACTTTCCGCCTTTGTTGCGTGCTTCGTCGATCAACAATTGATTCACGGAATGCTGCTGTCGGTTTGCTTTGTTTAAAGCCTCAAACAGGCTGATGTTACGGATGATTCCAGCCGCCAGAGCTGCGAAGGTTTCGATGGTTTTGTCGTCAATGTTGTCGAAAGCTCCGGGTTTAGCGGCATCCAGCGTCAACGCGCCAACCAAAGTATCACCCACATAAAGGCTGCAACCCATGCACGAATGTACATCGATGCTGTGGTGAATATCTTCGCTTAGCAGGCCGTCAAACGGGTCGGGCAGGCTTGAGTTTTCAGGAAAACGTACCGGTTTGCGATTGGCTAATATCATTGCCAAACGTGGATGAACATCGGGCAGAAAGCGGCGACCGAACACTTCTGAAGACAACCCACTGATAGCAATCGGCACCAAATGCTTTTCGTTATCGAGAGTAAATAGAGCGCTGGCATCACAAGGAAGCAACTGGTGCAAAGCATCAATGAGCTTTTGATAGTGGTGAGTTGATGGCTCGCCCATATTCAATTCAACAGCGATGTTTAGCAAAACCTGTTCGATAGAAGGTTTGGTTTGTTGAGTGTCCATTTAGCTATCCGTTATTTAACGATCCGCTATTTAGCGATCCGTTAGGCGACAAAACGAGGGGATGATGTGTTTAATACAACATAAATGTCAAGCGGTTAAATTCAAAGTTGTTAAAAATCAATTAATTAAAGTTGGCGTGATTCGTGCAATATTCGAGTAATAGATTTGTACATTGAGTTTTGCATCGTTATTAAGATGTATTGTTAGGAATCGCTTGTTTATGCTCAACATCACCGATAAGAGTGTGGAAGATAAAATCATCCCCATTTTGCGTTTAGGCTTCAGACCTTTCTTTTTATTTGGCAGCATTTATTCCGTTATCGCGATAGGCATTTGGGTATATGCGTTTCAACATGGTCAACCAGCTCAGCTTAGAGTTCCGGCACTATGGTGGCACGTTCACGAAATGTTCTTCGGTTTTGCCATGGCAATTGTGGCTGGATTTCTACTCACTGCGGTTCAGAACTGGACTGGGGTGAATGGTACAAAAGATAAATGGTTGGGTGTGCTGGTAACGTTATGGATGTTGCCAAGGGTCTTGCTTTGGACAGAGACTCCGCTTTGGCTCACCTCTTCTATCGAAGCGCTGTTCTTGGCACTGGTTGCGTATGAAATTTCGTTTCGAGTGGTTAAGGCAAAAGGCTATCGAAACCTGATTTTCCTGCCGTTTTTTGTCTTGGCAATAGTGGCGAACTTTGCCAGTTACGCGACGATAAAAGGAATGCCTCCTTTCCCGCCAATTGCAGTTTGGCAAGCCATGTTGTGGTGGTTTGTTCTGCTTATTTCAATTATGGGCGGCCGAGTGATTCCGTTTTTTACCGCGCGTCGATTTAACTTCGAGAAAGCGAACACTCTGCTTTGGTTGGATGCAGTCGCTAACGTGCCTTTGGTTCTGCTGTTTGCTCTGAGTTTCTTCCCGCTAACCAGTGCGCAATTAAGCCCAGCCATCATGGCTTTTGCCGCTATTACACAAATGGTTCGCTGGCTACGTTGGAAGCCATGGACAACGCTCAAAGAGCCGTTAGTGTGGTCATTACATTTAACCTATGCCTGTATTCCTTTAGGGCTGTTTATTAAAGCGTTAGCCGAATTGAACATCCTATCGAATGGCTTTTATATCTCTCATAACATGCTTCACGTAATTGCAATTGGTGCGATTGGTGGACTTATTTTGTCTATGATCTCCCGTGTGACTATGGGTCACACCGGTCGCATGATCTATCAAGGCCCGAGCATGTGGCTCGCTTTTACTGCCATTGTACTCGCAGCTTTGATCCGCGGTTTCGGCGTAGCCTTCTGGCCTGCGCATATGCTTCTGTTGGTCGATGCCGCCGCAGTGCTTTGGATTATTGCATTCAGCTTATTCGTCCTGAAGTTCGGCACTATGCTTTTGCGCCCAAGAGCAGATGGTCATCCAGGATAACCCCCATCAACTGACAAACGCGGATAGTTTTAGTCTTGCTCAACAAGTCTTATTTCAATGAGGCTAATGGCTTGATGCGTTTGTTATTTAAGGTTGAGCCCCTCAAGTTCTATAACTTGCTTATTATTAATAAATTAAAAACTAAAACGAAATTGCATAGGAAATTTCAAATGAAAGAAAGTCAAAAGTCATTAGTGTTAGCGACAGTTCCAGTTTTGCGCGAGAGCGGTGTGGCGCTGACCACTTATTTTTATCAACGCATGCTCAAACATAACCCAGAGCTGAAAAACGTCTTTAACCAGTCGCATCAGAAAACTGGTAATCAACCTCAGGCTTTAGCAATGGCGGTTCTTGCCTATGCAGAAAACATCAATGACCCTTCGGTATTGTTGTCGGTAGTCGAGCGCATCGCCCATAAACACACCAGCTTGGGGATTCGCGCTGAACAATATGGCATTGTTGGTAGACACCTTCTTGCGTCGATTAAAGAAGTGTTGGGTGATGCGGCAAGCGATGAACTGATCGATGCTTGGGCAGCGGCGTATCAGCAACTGGCTGATCTGTTTATTGATGTGGAATCAAAGCTTTATCAGGCTTCAATTGAACAGGCGCAAGGATGGACAGGTTGGAGACCCTTCCGTGTCAGCAGCAAAGTGGTTGAAAGTGACGAGATCACTTCTTTCTATTTGCAGCCGACAGACGGTGGTTCACTGCCCGTGTTTAAGCCGGGGCAATACATTAGTGTTCGACTGTTTGTGAAAGAGACAGGTCTTTATCAGCCTCGTCAGTACAGCTTGTCTCAAGCTCCGGGTGAAGAATCATTGCGCATTTCAATTAAGAAAGAATCGGCGGTGGAGCAGCAACCAGCTGGTCTGATTTCAAACTACATGCATGATGAGATTCAGCAAGGCGATGTAGTTGAAGTCTCTGCTCCTTACGGTGAGTTTGTGTTGAATGAACAAATTGAGCGTCCAATTGTGCTACTAAGTGGCGGTGTAGGTATAACGCCGATGATGTCCATTAGTAGCTATCTGAACAAGAAAGAGGCTTTAGGCGCGGTACATTTTATTCACAGCGCTCGTACCCCTCAAGTTCACGCCTTTAAGAGTGTGACAGATGAGTTTGCACAGAAAGGTATGAAGGTAAGTTATTTCTATGATCAAGGCGCAACACCTGCCAACGGCGCTCAACCTGCACCCATCGGTTTAGCGCAAGTACTGCCGAATAACTTCGCAGAGGCCGATTACTACGTGTGTGGGCCGAAAGGTTTTATGGCTCACTATATGGCTCAGTTGCGAGATTTAGGTGTGGCAGATAACCAAATTTTTGCCGAAGCGTTTGGTTCGGGTGGGGTTGCCTAAAGTAAAAATCCCCCAAGCCGTAAAGCTTGGGGGATCTTCATCGTTCAATTTTGCTGGTTGAAGTGGTTACTTACGTTCATCTTCAATTTCTGAATTGATGATCACAATGTCATCGTGGTCACCATCAATTTCGTCGTCTTCGTAATCACTATCATCTTCTGCGTCCTCTTCAGGCTCATAAGAAGGTGTCATCTCTTCCTGCACGCTTTCAACATCGACACGTGGGTCAAGTGCGACAGCAAGAGGGGAGGATACCAAGTCACCTGTCGCCATAATGTAGTCTTCGGATACTGGCACTTCGGCTTTCTGCTGAGAATTGATGTATTGCAGACGAACAAACATCACTAGGGTACAAGCCGCCATAAAGCCGTAGAGCATCTCATTGCCAAACCATTGCATGATGGTGGAAGCAATCAGCGGACCGATACTGGCGCCCAGACCGAAGGTCAGCAATATCGTTGCAGATAAGCCTACTCTCTCATTTTGCTCTACACGCGAGTTCGCCAGTGCAGTCGCCAGCGGATAGAGCGTGAAGCCCAAAATACCAAACAGGAAAGTCATCACTAGCGCAACATGCGTTTGATGAGGGACAAAAGCAATCGCTAAGGTTAAACCGCCGAGCAGCAAACAGTTGATACGAATCAGGGTGCTACGAGAAATCATGTCGGAAAGTTTACCCATTGGCCATTGAGCCAACAAACCTGCCAAAATCGTCGTGGTCATGTATCTTGCGACTTCTTCTGGGTGCATACCAAGGTTACTTGCATAGGCGGGCGCCAGACCATAAAACGAGCCGACGATCATGCTACCGATAGCAACAGTAGTCATCGCTTGGGGCGCTTTTTTCCAGTAATACATAATGTGCAGCGGCGCTGGCACTAATGGTTCTGGGTGAATGCGTTTTGTCAGAGCAATTGGCACAATACACAACGCAAAACAGATAGCGATAAGTAGAAGTGGCTCCAAGCCCAAATCAGGATAGAAGCTGATAGCCCCTTGTCCGAGAATCAAACCCAAGTAGGAAACAATCATGTAACTGGCGAACACTGCTCCGCGTTGGTTGTTGTCGGCTTGCTCGTTCAACCAGCTTTCCAGAACCATGTACTGGCACATCATGCCGATTCCGACAATCAAACGCAGCACTATCCAGATGGATAAGTCATCCACTAATGCATGCCCAAGTGCGGACGCCGTGACGATGCCAGCACTTGCTACAAACGCACGTATATGACCGACTTGAGCAACCAATCGGTGACCGATCTTAGAACCCGCAACTAGCCCTGCGTAATACGCCGACATCATGCCACCAATCCATAATTCTGGGACTTGCATTACTGATAGTTTCAGACCTAAGTAGGTCGTGAGTAAGCCACTTGCCAACACGGTGAGCAGTGTTGTGCCATATAAAGCGGTGAAAGTACGTAACGGATTTGCCATTCACGGTTCCTAAGGTGCCATACCTGCGTTAATTAGATTATTGGAATTTATAGAGAAAAAATGAGCATCTTGTGGGTTGAGTCTAGCGTGTATCCCTCTGTTATTAAATAAGCAATTTTCTGATTTTTGGCCGTGAGTTGTTCAACATGTCAGTAAAAAATCATTAATCTTTAGCTTATTTCTCATTGTTGTCATTTGATGTTTTTTTAAGTTTGCACAGCGTTGGTTGCGTAAGATGATGTCGCGGTTGCAATCGCTGGAGAATGAAATGATTACCGAGAGCAGTTTCCAAATTAGTGGCACTACACTGAGATTTAATAATGACGAGTATCCGTTAGCTCAAATCAAAGGCTCACGAGTTAAATCGAACACAATCAAAGACCATGCACTTAGACTTGTCGTTTTTGGCTTGATTGTTTCGAGCGTGGTTTGGTTCGTGACACCTAACTATTTTGGAATTTATGCAGGACCAATATCGATTCTTATTGGGGGGATTTTGGCGTTTGCCACGATAAGAAAATACGAACTGCAAGTGGAGTTCGAGCACACTGATGAAACGGGTCTACAGTGGATTTCCATCGCCAAAACCAACAATAAAAAGGTCAAAACCCTTTTTGAATCGCAAGTAGAACAGCTTCGGAAAACAGGACGATAGACCGCTTCAATAGTTGCAGGTTAACGCTTAAGCACAGTCTTTTACTATCAGTCTGTTCTTGTTATCGCGGTTTTCTAACACCTGCTGGTGGTGATCGATGTTGCCCATGCTTTTTGCCATACGGTCATACAGCACCACGTTTACGGTGGCAGCAAGGTTCATACACCCCGTTGTTGGCACATAAACAACGTGATGGGCTTTATCGACCACTTCTTGTGGAAGAGAACCGTCTTCTGGGCCAAATACGTATATTGCTTTTTCTGGGTGAGTGAAGTGAGGAAGAGGGACTGCACCTAGTGCCAGCTCAACACAGACGATCTCGACATCTTCAGCCAGTGCCGAGGTGAGATCTTCCATTTCCACTAAACCAATTCTTTCGTGAGCATGTTTGGTATCGGTTTGGAATTTCGCTGCACGATTATAGCGTGTTCCGTTGTAACGAACTTGCGAAGCGTTATAGCAACCTGCTGCGCGCAATACTGCGCCCACATTGGTTGGGTTCTTAGGGTTATGCAGTCCAATAATGGCTGTCGACTCTGTTGTCATTACTGTTTTTCTATTTCTGGTTTCTTGAAGAGAGCACTTAGCGCTCACGAGTGTGCGAATTATGGATCTATTCGGCGTTAAGAGCTATGGCTGGCGAAGTATTTTTAATTTCTCTCAGTCATAACTTGAGCTCTTTTTGATTGGCTGAAGTGACTTCAATAGGAGTTTTCTTGCTGATGTGTAGGTGTATTCCTGTTTGTGTTTAATGATGCGTTAAATCATTAACCCATATGCTGATGTTGCATAATATTGCATGGTCTGAATTGCAAAGGTGGATGATGAAATGGCGCTAACTTGTCAGCATGTGGTTTCGAAAAGCGGTGATTTTGAGTTTTATCGCACCGAAGATGGCAATTTCATGATTAATACAGACAGACTGACCATTGAATTCCCCGGCCAAGCTGTAGTGCTGAGGATTAACCCGCATTGCGATGCACAAGCAGAAAATGGTGCGAGTATGAGTGTGAAATGGGGCTTTGGGCACCAAATTCACTTTACCGCCCGACTAGCCAAATCCACCGCCTATAAGATTTATAGAACTTTCCCCGAACTATTGATGATTCACTGTCCTGACGACCCCATTCGTCTGATTTAATTGAGTTGCGTTTCTAATTTAAGAGAGTTTAGTTTTTAGCACTCATCTTTATCTTATGAGTTTACTTGTTTCCCCTATCTGTTATCTGAATCAGTGATGGCTTTGTTACAACGTTTACCATTGCTGTATTACGCTTCTCAATGATTGCTTTTTGAGTTTTTTGCGAGTGAATTGGTAAATATTATCCTACGTATTAACGTTATGATTTTTATAAAAATAACGTTTGATTGTGTGCACAGAAAGTGCGATGGTCGGTTTGGGTTTTTAGATTGGTTGCATATTGGGAGTAGAAGGAAATGAACAAATTTATCGCAGTGATGTTGTCATTGATGATTGTCGGGTATGCTCAGGCGAATAGTAATACAGAGTTAGCGACGGCAGAAAAACTGTTATCGACCATGAAGGTTGATGAGCAGATGCTGGGTGGTTTTGAGAGTATGTTACCGATGGTGAATCAGCTTGCTGACAGTTTGCAGCTCAATGATTCTGAAACGGTTGAGCTAAAAAATATCTATCGAGACTGGTTCAACAATGATTTGGATCGTGAAGGATTAAAAAGACAAATCGCTGTCCTGTACACACAGACATTTACCGTCAGTGAAATGGAAGACATTATCCGTTTCTTTGAAACGCCAACAGGGCAAAAACTAGTCCTAAAAACACCAGCGTTGACTCAGCAAGGTGCGCAATTTGGCATGACTGAAGCGCAGAAAAAACAGCATTTGTTACTGGAAAAGGTGACACCGTTTATCGAAAAGCATCAGGCTAAGTGATTCTAGGTTTTCGATTAGGCGCTGCCAAGGGGCGAAATTAAACGCGTTTTTATAATGGACTATTACTGGAGCAAAAATGCAGCTAGCAAAAGCATTTCAATACAAGCAATGGGCAAACGCTGAGTTACTAGCGTTAGGTGAGCAGCAGTTTGATCGACTTCCGCAAGATGACGCGATTTTCTTTATTCGAATTCTCAACCATACCACTGTTGTAGACAGTCTTTTTATCAGTCGAATTTTGGGTGAGCCAGAGAAATACAGTGCTGATAATACCGTTGAAACACCTACACTCGCAGAGCTTCGTCAGACAATGACAGAGAATGATTCATGGTTAGTGAACTATGCTAAGTCGCTGACACCTGAGGAGCTTGAGAGAAATGTTGTCTTTACCTTTGTTGATGGTGACACCGGCAGACTCACAGTTGAAGAGATCTTATTACACTTGTTGACCCATGGTAGTAACCATCGAGGTATGGCTTCAAAAACATTGGCTACCAATGGTCTTGAACGCCCTAAAGACACTTTTACTCGTTATTTACATCAGGCAGAGCCTTCTCGCAGGCAAAATTAGACTGGGATCGTTTATGTTCTTGTCTGTAGGTTGAAGATTGTTCTTCAGCCTACAGACATCCCATATTTCACTCATACTGTCAGCATCTTACTTTGCCGCAATATCAAAACACTCGGAATAGCTCGCACACGCTTCGCAACTTGGCGAACGACAAACATAGTCGCCTCCGTTTTCACACAATTGGCGATACAAGAAGCGTTTCCAGCGCATGTTTTTACTGTTGCTGTCATGCAGTGATGGAAAGTAGTCACGAAATAGTGCTGTAAGGCGAGGGCGTTCCGGCATGCCTAAATCTCGCCATAAATGCTGACTGCCCAAGCAAGCGCTGGCTAAGACTGTGACCATTTCGCTGCCAAGCACAACGTCTGAATTAAGCGACTCAACCAACAGTCTTTCCAGTTCTTCCAACTCGCTGACCCGCATATTCATCAGTTCTAATCTGAGCTGGAGTTTCTCTTCCACTTCTCGTGATAAAGGAATGGATTCTAAGCCCATGGCTAACTCTATGCCCATAGCTAACATTAGAGCGTCGTATCCGTTCTGGTTTAAACCCATGTAGAGAGGTAGAGCGGTTTCACCCCGTCGATAGCTCTCTATTATTGGTTGCCAATACTCTTGGATGACGTTATCAATCATGCGTTGTCTCGCTAGTCTCTGACATATACTGACTACGTTAACTATCAGCGATACTTTGCTGTTGTGACAGCTGGCTTGCAATGATAGCGGGCATCAAGCTGCCTATCGGATTGAGCGGATTTCTCGTGCTATCAAGAATCGCTTCCTCAACAGGGCAGATACTTGCGCATTGAGGATTGTCGTAATGCGCAGAGCATTCATCGCACCGTTTAGGATGAATATGGAACTGATTGGCGAGATCCGCATCTGGGTAGACGGCTTGATTTGGGCACACCACCATACATGCATGGCAACCAACGCATTTATTGCTGATGACAAAGCTCATAGTCCACCTCCTTACTTTGGTTCGCGATAAGATCTTTCGCAATACTGTCTAGGCTCGCTGCGACAGACTGAAAAGCAAAATCGACATTGGGTTGAACACCGATTTTTTCTAACTCCCGCCATGGTGTGATCCCCATTCTGGCACTCAATACCATTTGGCAGTCGGCGATGGACTGAATCAGAGTTTGCTTATCGACATCACCACCATCATCACAGTCATCTTTGCCATTACAGTACAATTCAACATGGCGGGTTTCCTGATAGAGAAACTGCTGTGATTTCTCACTGAACAGGTAAATTTCAAAACGTCTCGCATGACCAAAATGAAGTTGAATATGCTCACTGTCGCTACCATCACTGGCAATTGCGACACGGAATGTGTTCTTGCTCGACGGCTTATTCATATTCGATAACTTGCTCATACTCGATAGCTTGCCCATATTCGCCTGATCGTGCTCATTCGATTGGGAAGCGCTAGAACATGGTGATTCACCGTTGCCCAACATTCCGACGGCATCCGCTCGGCACTGCTGGCAGTGAGTCATTTGTGGCATGTGTCCACCACATTGCTCACGGGCAAGTGCGACTTCTTCTTCAGTTGGCCCCCGTTGACCACTTAGACCAAAATAGGTGCCGTGACTTGGGTCTGAAATCAAAGGCATGATGTTATGCAGCAGCGCGCCACGCTTTTTGACTTCTTCAGAGACCGCAGCCACGTGATGATCATTGATACCGGGAATCAGTACTGTATTTACCTTCACTAACATGCCCGCTAAAGCAGCCATTTCAAGACCAAGCAACTGCCTTTCGATTAAGGTTTGCGCCGCTTCTCTGCCGCGTAAGCGTTGATGATTGAAATAGATCCAAGGGTAGATTTTCTCACCCACTTCAGGGTCGATGGTGTTTATGGTGATCGTAAGATGGTGAACGCCTACTTCCGCTAGCTGATCCACATGATCGGCCAAAGCCAAGCCATTGGTTGAAATACACAACTGAACATCGGGCTGAGCTTGTTTCAATAAACGAAGCGTAGCGAAGGTCGCTTTAGGGTTGGCTAACGCATCCCCCGGTCCTGCAATTCCCGCCACGGTTAAATTTGGCGCACGCTTTTTAATTGCGTTGAATTGTCTTAGGGCGCCACTGCTGTCCATCACTCTTGAAACCACTCCGGGACGGGACTCGTTGCTACAATCGTATTTGCGGTTACAGTAGTTGCACTGAATATTACAGGCTGGTGCTACAGGCAGATGCATCCGAGCATACTGGTGCGCTTCTTTGGAGTAACAAGGGTGCTGCTGAATTTTTTCTTGTACCTGTTTGGTGAAGAAATGGTGCACCTTATCTTGGGTTGAATGTTGCGGCCCGACAGCGCGAGAATGACTTTCCATGTCTACCTCTTGTTTACTGCTGAAATCAAACGATACGGTTGTTCTGCAAGCTTTGTTCCGCTGTAAAAATTCAATTATTCAATAGGTTAGAAGATTGTTAGTTAAGGTTTGTCTGCCACAATGTCTGAAAGCAGACAAACCTTCCCAGCGGTTGTTTGATCTCCTCGCTAAATTTGCTTCATTTCAATGTTCATAATCTGAATGCGATAGGCAATTTGACGAGGTGTCATATTGAGCAATCGTGCCGCTTTCGCTTTCACCCAACCTGACCGCTCAAGTGCATCAATCACCATGTCTCTTTCGTCTCCTGTTGGCATATCCTGTGGCGAATGAGGGTAGTCCGGCATTGATGATCCGTTGCTTGAAGCATGATGCGTAGGATGGCTAGCCTGATGATGAACAGGATTATTTGGGGAAAGATAATTACTTATTTGATGAACAGGGGGTTGGAACACAGGCTGCGACTTATTCAGCGTGATGAGTTCTGGACCAATAACCCCTGATTCACACAGTACCGACGCTCGCTCGAGAGTGTTTTCAAGTTCTCGCACGTTACCCGGCCAAGGGTGCGACATCATCAAACGAATCGCTTCGTCGCTCAGCGTCAGTTTCCGCTGCTGCGTTTTACTCAGGTTCTGAATCATATGCTCGGCAAGTTCTGGTATGTCTTGCAGACGTTCACGCAGTGGAGGCAAATACATTGGCATGACGTTGAGGCGATAGTAAAGATCCTCACGAAAATTGCCTTGCGCTACTTCCTGCTCAAGGTAACGGTTGGTGGCTGCGATGATGCGCACGTTAACCGAAATGGTGGTGGTTCCACCCACACGTTCAAACTCTTTCTCCTGTAAGACTCGCAGCAGCTTTGCTTGAAACGCAGGGCTGGTTTCACCGATTTCGTCGAGGAATATCGTGCCGTTGTCCGCCATTTCAAATCGACCTTTGCGCTGCTTCACCGCTCCCGTAAACGCGCCTTTTTCGTGCCCAAATAGCTCTGATTCAAGCAAGTTATCTGGCAAAGCTGCACAGTTCAGTTTTACAAAGGGCAAGTTGGCTCTTGGCGAGTTGTAGTGAATAGCGTTGGCAACCAGCTCTTTACCTGTGCCGGATTCACCACGAATAAGCACGGTAGAATCCCAACGCGAGACCAGCCTGATCTGCTCAAAGATCTGACGCATGGATTTAGTATGTCCAACCAGATTGCGAAAGCTGTAGTTGTTGCGAACTTTACGTCGTAAGTTGTCGCGCTCATCCACCAATTGCTGTTGATGCGTCTCCACCTTGTATGCCAACTGAACGTTTTTGGCGATTAGGTTGGCAATCATGTTCAGGAAGTTGGTTTGCAGGGTGATGAAGCCTTCCACAAACTTAGGCGGCTGAGCGGACAAAGCGCCAATCACTTTGCCATTAGCATCTTTCAAAGGGACGCAGATAAACGGTTTTTCGTAATCATACAGTGCCAACTTGTCCGCAAAGCGTTGGTCGCTGCCAAGATTATGCAGCACGATAGAGCTGCCTTGGCGCAGAACTTCGCCCACCAATCCTTCGCCGATTTTATAAGACACCTGCTTGTGTTGCGCTGCTGAGTTAGGTTGTGGAGAGTGAACCGATTTGATTAACAGTATGTCTCGTGTACTGTCGAGTATCGTTAACATACCGCATTGCAAAGCGCACTCATCGTGCAGCACTTGCAGGATTTTATCGGACGACTCCACATAGTTGAGGCTGGTATTCAGCACACTGGAAATCTTGTACATGGCCGCCAGTAACCGACGTTCCAAGTTCAATAAAGTCATTTCGTCTGTCATAGTCGATCACCATTGGCTGATGGGAAAAGTAAGACAGATGTGTGCGCCACGTAAGCGCTCACTATTGCTGACATTAATGGTGGCTGAGTGTTCATTGAGAACCTGCTGCACAATCGAAAGCCCGATACCTCGGCAGCCAGTTTGGTGTTTTGGTTTGGTGCTGAAGAACGGTTGGAAAATTTTGAGTCGCTGTGACTCTTTAATACCAATGCCACTGTCTTCGACAATCACCTTAATTTCACCGTCACTCTCGTAAGAGCAAATGATGATGGTTCGGTCGCTGGTTTTCGCCGCCTGAATTGCATCAATTGAATTATCAATCAACTGTTTCAGTGCCAGAATCAAGCGATGTGACATACCGTTAATGGTTGAAAGACGAGGAGCTAGTATCAGTTCCAAATTAGACGATGACTTGAGCAGTTCATCGGTGCTGATGTCACTGACATCACGAATTACCTGATTGAGATTAACCGGTTGAAATGCTTCGCTGGTTCGTTCAGGAATCGCTAGTTTGATGTCTTGCATTGCATCTAATGCAGTATCCATCGCTTCATCCATCGCTACTAAGCCTGGGCAAGCGGGGTTGGTACGTTTAAGAATACGTACCGCGGATTCAATCATGTTGAATGGACCTTGCAATTGATGCAGCGTACCCATCAGGGCTTCCTGCATGGCATGCACGTATTTGTTATCGCGCGCCATCAGTTTCATGGCGTTAATGCGGCGCTCTTCCACCAGTTGTTTTTCACGGGTTCTTTCTGAAATTGCGATAACGGTATAGTCGTCATCTTCAGGTAGGAAGTAGGAATCCACACTGCTGGCTGCTACAGGTGTTTTCACCAAAGCGTACTCAAACCAACGTTCACGAACGGGTTCATTGGATTCGATATAAACCCCTTTATAGCGGTTGTCCTTTTTACCAAGGAAATCTGCGACTGAGTCATGTCCGTAATCGTTGAGCAAACTGTTGAGCAGTGCATCAATCGGAGACTGTCCAATGCTCTTTTCAATATTACTGAACTTCTGATTACTAAACAGAACACGGTGTGAGCTATCAACAAGTGCGATGGCGATAGGTGCAGCGTTAAGCACCGCCTGAAACATCGTAAATTGGTTTTTCTGTTCGGTTATGAGTTGGTGACGCTCGGTAATGTCTTTATGAATCGCGTAGTAACAGACTTCGCCATGAGGGTGTGATAGTCGAGAGATAGAGATTTCAGCAATATAAGCTTCGCCACATTTTTTGCGGTTAACCAACTGTCCTTGCCAATGATTCCCTTCCGATATGGTTTTCCATAAATTTTCGTAAACGCTTCTTGGTGTGGCTTTGTAAGAGAGAAGAGAAGAGTTTCTGCCGATGAGCTCACTAAAACTGTAGCCTGTGATGTCCGAGAATGTTTGGTTCACAAACAGAATAGTGCCTTTGTGGTCTGTGATGCTAATCGCGACTGGCGCATGCGAGACGATTTGTTCAAATGCTTGATAATCGAAAATAGGCGGAGTTGCGCCTTCTAAGAGTGTGTCTACTTGTCCCATAAGTGCCATCCTTTGCTCTGTTTGGTCGTTCGTCATAGGCAACAATGCATTTCTTATTCCATATATAAATTATGGGAATGATTGAGATTACCTAACATCAGCTTGTTTGATTTAAGACAAATGAAAGAGAAATTTTGAACTTTGTCACCTTCCTGACAAAGCAAAAGTGGGCTTGAAAATAGCGCTTAATCGCGCGTTAACATCTGTATTTTCAGGGCTGTGCGAATCAATTTAGTGCAAAAAAGACGGCTGGCATAACGTATGCACCAAGCTAGGGAAAGGTCAATTGACCCTGGTCTAACCCTAGTAGAAAAGGAATGAAGTTATGTCTGAAGGATTGATTATTTTGCTCAGTGCCGCGTTCGTGAACAACGTGGTATTGGCTAAGTTTCTCGGTCTGTGTCCGTTCATGGGGGTATCGAGCAAGATCAGTAGCGCTGTGGGAATGGGGGTGGCGACCACATTCGTACTCACCATCGCAACGGTATCAACTTGGCTGCTGGAGTTCTATATTTTGCGCCCTCTGGGGCTCGAATTCATGCGTATTATCGCGTTCATTCTTGTCATCGCTGCTGTGGTTCAGTTTACCGAGTTGTACGTAAAGAAAAGTTTCCCCGCTCTGTATCAGGCTTTGGGTGTCTATCTTCCGCTAATCACCACTAACTGTGCGGTATTCGGTGTTGCGCTGCTCGCTGTTCAAGATGATCTCTCTTTTATCGATACCTTGATGTTCAGTGTCGGTTCGGCAGCAGGTTTCTTAATTGTGATTACTTTGTTCGCTGGGTTACGTAGCCAGCTAGTACTCAGCCGTGTTCCCGCTGCATTCAAAGGTACACCCATCGCATTTATTACCGCAGGGTTTCTATCGATGGCTTTTATGGGCTTTTCAGGAATGGCTTAGGTAAGCGACAACCCTGATTAGCTGTTCAGTAAGCTAGAGGTCAAACAAGGTAGAGATCAGAAGAAGGTAGCGGTCAAGGAGGACTGTCGATGTTAGTCATAGCTTTAGTGTTTTTTGTCTGTCTGGGGGCTTTACTGGGTATCGCGCTCGGTTATGCAGCCATTTTGTTTCGCGTAGAGAGCAATCCACTGGTTGACCAAATTGAAGCTATTTTGCCCGGAGGTCAATGTGGGCAATGTGGTGAAGCGGGTTGCCGACAAGCAGCTGAAAAAATGGTGGCAGGTGAACTCAACCCGAATGCGTGTCCTCCGGGTGGTTCGAATTTGGCAGTGTCAGTTGCTGAAATGCTGGGTGTGTCTATCGATGTTGCTGACCAAGATAAGCCGTTAGTAGCGTACATTGCAGAAAGCCAGTGCACTGGGTGTAACCGCTGCTATAAAGCGTGCCCATTTGATGCCATTGTCGGTGCTCCAAAACAACTGCATACCGTTATCAAGGATGTGTGTACCGGATGTCAGTTATGTCAGAAAGCCTGTTCTCAAGGCTGTTTATCTATGGTTGAAGTTCAGCCAGATGCAGCGAGTTGGTACTGGCCAAAACCAACATTACCGGTCGCGGTGTAGGAGTAGATTATGTTGAGTTTAAGCGGCCATCCGTTTCGTGGTGGGATCCATCCAAAAGCTTATAAAGAGTTAACCAGTGATAAGAAAATTGATACTGGCTTCTGGCCTCGTAATGTTTTCTTGCCTTTGCAATTACGCAATGGCGCACGTTTAAAATCGCTGGTGGCTGTGGGTGAACACGTCTATCGCGGTCAGAAAATTGCAGTCGGGCATACCGATATGGTAGCTCCGGTTCATTCGCCAGTGAATGGTATTGTGACAGCGATTACTGAGCATTTGACTACCCATCCTGCCAAAGTGAAGTGCGATACCATCATCATTCGTGCAAACGAAGATCGCCAATGGGGAAAACCAGCATCCAGTGGCAGTATCACTAACCTCGACCCTGAAACAATTATCGAGCGAGTAAAAGAAGCGGGGATTGTTGGTTTGGGAGGTGCAGGTTTCCCAACCGCCGCCAAATTGATGTTTGCACGCAAAGCGAATGTGGAGACGCTCATCATTAATGGTGGCGAGTGCGAGCCCTATCTCACCTGTGATGATCTCACTATGCAGTCGTATCCGGCTGAAATCATTGCCGGCATAAAGCTAATGATGACCGCAAGCGGTGCGAAAAAAGCCATCGTCGGTATTGAAGACAACAAGCGCGATGCTTTTGATGAGATGTTCCATGCGGCCAATGCCGAACCGGATGTTGAGATCCGTCTGGTGCCAAGTGTTTACCCTATGGGCTCAGAAAAGCACATGATCAAAACCCTCACTGGTCATGAAGTGCCAGCGGGTGGATTATCGACTCAAATCGGCATTCTGGTTAACAACATTGCGACCGCTCGCGCTGTGTATCATGCGGTGCGTTTTGAACGACCTTTGGTTTCGCGCATCGTGACGGTTTCAGGCAAAGGTATTGATCAGCCATGCAACATAGATATACCTATCGGTACACCCGTCAATGATGTGATCAACTATTGTGGCGGGTTAAGTGACAGTACAGAACGCTTGATCTTTGGTGGACCGATGATGGGGCAAGTGATCCCGTCACTTCAGGCGGCGATAGATAAAACGGTCGGCGGCATTCTAGCTCTGACAGAAGATGAAGTGATCGATGAATACAAACATCAGGAGTGTATTCGTTGTGGTCAATGTGTTCGTGCATGTCCGATGAATCTAATGCCGTTTCAGATGGCCGCGTACACGCGAGTTTCTGATTTCAAACGCACTCAAGAACTTGGTGTGCAAAACTGTTTGTCTTGTGGTGCGTGCAGCTATGTTTGCCCCTCTTCCATTCCGTTAGTGCAGTACTTTATGCACGCCAAAGGAGTGATTAATTCTAACGCTCAGCAAGAGAGAAAATCAGCGCAAGTGAAAGCGCTCAATGAAGCTCGCAAGCAACGCTTAGAACAAGAGGCGCTTGCTGTTGCTGCTGCGAAAGCGGCACCACGACCTTCCCGAACTGCTCGTGTTGCTGCCGTTTCAGAAAGTGTCATTGCAGATATGGCAGCGGATAAAACGCGCAGACCAGCACGTCCATCTAGACCAAGCCGAGTTTCAAGTGTTGAGCACAACGAGTCTGTATCAGCTGAGGCTGTATTAAATGAGGTGGCATTAAAACCTCAGCGTCCAGCAAGACCGGCTCGTCCAGCGAGAAATCCGAGTGCTGAAGTGGTTGAAGAAAGCATCTCATTGGTTTCTGACAAACCCGTTCGCCCAGCAAGACCACCCAGACCTCAACGACAAGCGAAGGAGGAGCAAGCATGATTAAGTATGACGCTGCGATAGGGCCATTTGCCCACAATGCGAACTCCAGCACTCGCATCATGTACACCGTGATTTTGACCTTGCTGCCAGCCTGCATTTTTGGCTTTTTTCAGTTTGGCTTAAACAGCGTAGTGCTAATGCTGGCAACTTGTTTAGCTGCTGTAGTTGCTGAGTGGCTATGCTTGATGGCGATGAAAAAGAACCCAATTGCTTGTATGGATGGATCGGCGTTACTTACTGGCATATTACTGACGATGAGTTTGCCACCCACTTTTCCGGTCATGCTTGGGGTATTTGGTGCTGTTTTTGCTATCGCTTTGGGTAAACATATCTATGGTGGGTTAGGGCAAAACCTTTTCAATCCAGCGATGTTAGCCCGCGTGATGTTGTTGGTCTGCTTCCCTGTGGAAATGACGCTTTGGGCAGACCCAACTCCCATTGATTTAAGCCATAACTTGGTTTCAGTACCGGATGCTTGGTTTCACTTTGATGGTGTCACTTCCGCGACTGCTCTGAGTACCGAGCGTACCGAACCTATCGTATTTATTGACCTATTGCTGGGTAAGCAATCAGGCAGTTTCGGTGAAACTAACGCACTGTTTATCTTGCTTGGCGGTTTGTATCTGCTCTATCGCCGCATTATTCATTGGGCAATTCCAACCAGTTTTATGTTAGGGCTGGGCACACCTGCATTGGTGGCGCATTTTATCTCTCCAGAGAGCTACCTTCCGTTTTGGGTTCAATGGACCAGTGGTGGCGCTATGCTCGGCGCGTTCTATATCGCGACCGATCTCGTTACATCACCAACCAGTGTTCGCGGTCAGATGCTGTATGGATTGGGTTGCGGATTCTTAGTCTGGTTAATTCGAACATTTGGTAGCTATCCCGAGGGTGTGGCGTTTGCGGTATTAATGATGAATGCTGCCAGTCCGCTCATTGATTACTACATGCGTCCGAATGTGTTTGGTCGTTCTGCGGTGGAGAAATCGTCATGATGGAGCAGATTGAAAAATGGAAAGAACAGGTTGGCTACCAAGCAGGTTTGCTTGCGGTGACATGCGGTCTGGCTGCCATATTTTTGGTGCTGACTCAGTGGATTACCCAGCCTTTGATTGAACAGCGTATCGCAGAAGATCAGAACGCGCTTCTGAGTGAAGTACTGGCGGGTCAGGAGTACAGCAACGATGTGTTTGCCAGCGGAAAAGTCATTGAGTATCAAGGTTCACAGTTTGATTTATTTGCGGTTGAGAACAGTCAACACGAAGTGATCAGTTGGGTTATTCGTGGCGTGCAAGATGGTTATAGCGGCCCTATCAGCTATTTGGTAGGGACTACACCACAAGGCGAAATTCTTGGAGTTCGGATCATCAGCCACAGTGAAACGCCGGGCTTGGGTGACAAAATCGAATTAGCGAAAAGCTCATGGATTTTGAGTTTTGCCAAACGTTCACTAGAAAGCACTCCACTTTGGGCAGTGAAAAAAGATGGCGGTGACTTTGATCAGTTCAGTGGCGCGACTATCACGCCACGCAGTGTGGTAAAGGGTGTCCATAAAGCGCTACTCGCATTAGCACAAGAGCAGGAGGCAAACCATGAGTGATTGTTCTTCAAGCAATAAGTCAAATGGTGAGTACAAAAATATCATTCAGCAAGGGCTGTGGAGTAACAACATTATCCTCAGTCAGTCGTTAGCGTTATGTCCACTGTTGGCGGTTACCAGCAGTGCCACCAACGGTTTAGGTTTGGGGCTAGCGACTATGGTGGTGATGGTGCTCTCGAATGCTCTCAATTCCCTAGCAAAAGGCGTGATAAGCAAAGCGGTTCGGATCCCCGTGAACGTTATCATCATCGCGACTCTTGTGACTGTTATCGATGCTTTACTTAACGCCTATCTGCATCCACTGCATAAAGTGCTGGGGCTTTTTATTCCGCTCATCGTAACCAACTGCGCAATTTTAGGACGGGTTGAGTCCTATGCCAGCCGTTCTCCCTTAGTGCCTTCCATTATTGACGGCGTGTTCATGGGCTTAGGTTTTACTTGGGTGCTGACCGTACTTGGAGGTATCCGAGAAGTGGTTGGTAGCGGCACTTTGTTTAGTAATGCGAGCTTGTTACTCGGCAAGAGTTTTTCGTTTTTGGAAACCACCGTCATTCCTGATTATCACGGTTTGTTGCTAGTAATCTTGCCGCCCGGCGGTTTTCTCGCATTGGGCTTGGTTCTGGCTTTGAAGCAGAAACTGCTTGCGGTTTTAGAAAGCAATCGCCTTGAGAAACTGGATATGCAAGGAGAGCAAGGATGAAAGTAAGCGTTGTCTATGCTTTGCCAACCGAGCAAGTGTGGCTTCCCGTGACGGTGGATGAACAGGCGACCGTTTTAAGTGCCATTCATGGTTCGAAGATCTTAGAAATGTATCCGACCATTGAACTCGACAGCCAGAAGGTTGGCATATTCGGCAAGATCACCACTCTCGATGCACCGTTGAAAAATGGTGACCGAGTGGAAATTTATCGTCCTCTGATATGGAAACCCGAGGAAGACGATGATGACGACGATTGATGTCGGCTTTGTGACAATTTGTCGTTTGTACGTTTTATGATGTTTATAACTTATTGAATTTAAAAGATCTCAATCAGGTACAGCTATTGCACTACAGATAGAGGTCAATCAATGTCACTGAAACGATTTAGGAATGGTCAGGACATATTTTTCAAAGGAGTGATGTATGGCTAAAGTAGGCATTTTTTTTGGTACCGATACAGGTAGCACTCGCAAAATGGCGAAGCTGATTCAAAAGCAACTGGGTGATGAAATTGCGGACAAACCAAAGAACATCAACCGAGTCGATGTGGAAGAGTTCACCAGCTACGAATGTTTGATTCTCGGTACGCCGACATTAGGACAAGGTCAGCTTCCGGGCTTGTCAGTGGATTGCCAAGAGGAGAGCTGGGAAGAGTTTCTTCCTAACTTTTCCGATATGGATCTGACAGGCAAGAAAGTTGCGTTATATGGCTTAGGTGATCAAGTGAGCTACAGCAATGAGTTCGTCGATGCTCTTGGTGAGCTTTATGATTACGTGGCGAACTGCGGCGCTGAGATGGTTGGATTCTGGCCAACGGAAGGTTACGAGTTCAACGCTTCAAATGCGGTTGATGGTGATGACTTTGTGGGTTTAGTTCTCGACAAAGACAATCAAGCAAGTATGACCGAGCAACGCATCGCAGGTTGGGTTGAGCAAATTAGTGCCGAGATGAACCTCTGATACTTTGCGTAGCAATGAAAGTGACCGATATTGAACACAAACACGCATAAACCCATCCTTGGGGCTCCTATTTGCCATCCATGGCAAATAGGGTTTGTTTGTCAATATCGGTCAAATCTCTAATCCAACGATAAATATAATAAGTAATACCAGTTTCTTAACGGTGGCTGGTGCGTTCCCACATTACGCAGGCTTACAGGCAGTCTGGTCTTGGTTTATTTGAGTGTTTAACCAAGAAAGCAGCCACCGTTAAGTTCTTTTATGTCTCTTCTTATTTAACTTCATGTTAGAATTCGCGGCTCAATTTTGAGCGGCTTAGAGCAAAGGTTCAAAAGCTGTTCTATCTTTTTCGTAAATTAATCTTTTCAGAGTCGATTCATGTCATTTGCAAAACTAGGATTGAGTGAAGCACTGTCGAAAGCAGTGGCGGATCTTGGGTATCAAAAACCTACATCTATTCAAACCAAAGCCATCCCAGTGATTTTGCAAGGGCAGGATTTAATTGCAGCGGCACAAACGGGTACGGGTAAAACCGCGAGTTTTGTTCTGCCGATTCTGGAAAAATTACAGCGCGGAAAAACACAGAAGAAAAAACGTGTTCGTGCACTGATTCTGGTTCCAACTCGCGAGTTGGCAATTCAGGTAGCCGAAAAAGTCAAAGAGTACGGTCAGTTTACTGAGCTCACTTCGCTTGCGATGTACGGCGGTGTAGACGAAAAGGCGCAAAAACAGGCGTTGATTGATGGCGTGGATGTGCTGGTGGCGACACCGGGACGTCTACTTGATATGTATGGTCAGCGCGCAGTGTATTTCGAAGAGATCGAAATGCTGGTGCTGGATGAAGCTGACCGCATGCTAGACATGGGCTTCATTGAATCTATTAACAAGATCATTGACCGTGTTCCAACCGATGCTCAGTGTCTACTTTTCTCTGCGACGCTGTCTCATAAGGTTCGTGACCTTGCAAAAACAGCTGTTAACGATCCGTATGAAATTTCAATTGCGGCGAATCAGGCTTCGAAGTCCAACATTGAGCAGTGGTTGATCACCGTCGATAAAGACATGAAATCAGCACTACTCAGCCATCTGATTAAAGAAAACCAGTGGGATCAGGCTTTGATCTTCATCGAGACAAAACACGGTGCAGCGAAGTTGGTATCACAGCTAGAAAAGCGTGAAATCGCCGCTGAAGCATTCCACAGTGGTCGTAGTCAGGAAGTGCGTACGCGCTTACTGGAAGATTTCAAAAACGGCAAGATTAAATACCTAGTAGCGACGGGTGTGGCTGCGCGCGGTATCGATATTGAAGAGCTTTCTCGCGTGGTGAACTATGATTTGCCATTCCCAGCAGATGAGTATGTGCACCGCATTGGTCGTACTGGCCGTGCAAACGCAAGTGGTGAAGCGATTTCCTTCGTATCGAAAGATAACTTCAAGAACCTTTGCATGATTGAGAGCCGTTTAGGTCACTTGATTGAGCGTCGCGAAGTGGAAGGTTTCCAACCTCGTAAACCTGTGCCTATTTCTATTCTGAACTATGTGCCGAAGCACAAGCGTCAGAAGGAAGAGCAAGAGAACCAAGACAAGTAATCTTGCTCACGTAAAATGAATAAAAAAAGCGAGCTTATTAGCTCGCTTTTTTGTTGTCTGTTCTTAGTTGTCAGTTCTAAATCAGCGCTGTGGTGATTGCTTCGTCTTGGGTTATCACTGTTATTGCTTTTAGCTGTTTTCGGCAGCTACTGGTTCTGCCTTTTGCTTTATTCTAAACAGTTTCGACCATTTAACAGGCATCATAGGTACAACAATCAGCAAAATACCAATCGCAGTTAGCATGTCTGGTATTTCGTCAAACCACATGATGCCGAACCATGTAACGAACACCAAACCTGAGTATTCTGCAAGTGCAATACGGTTTGCTTCAACCTTCTTATAAGCCATCACAACCAATGCGTGCCAAGCCAGAACCAAGAGGTTAATAATCACAATCCAACCAAGGTGTGTCCAAGAAATAGCAGACCAGCTTGGAATCGCGAGGATTAACGCGAGCGGTAGCGTCATCACGTTGGTCCAAAATAAAGTGCTGACCAGAGGTTGATTCGATGGCAAGCGGCGAATCAAGATGTTTCCTAAGCCCATCGATAGTGCACAGCCTAAGCCTGCAATACCTGCCCAGTGGAACTGCTCAGGACGTAAAACCACTAACACGCCGATAAAACCGATAATGGTAGCAATGATCTGCTTCAGTGCTGGCTTCTCGCCGAGTAAGAACACGGAAAGTGGCAGCATCAGAATTGGACCAACATAGAAAATCGCGTTCGCGGTCGCTAGTGGAATGTAAGTAATAGTTATCATCGCACAAGCACTGCCGAGCAGAATGAGCTGCGCGCGGGTGAATGCGACTTTACAACGCCCTTGTTGACGTTGTTCTTTAGGTAATCTCAACCAGAAAGGCAGCAGTATCAATGTACCAATAAATTGGCGAATAAATACGTATTGGAAAGTAGGCACTTCGCCATTGAGTATTTTTAGTGAAACATCGGAAAACGACGCCACTAAGTTTGCGAGAATCAATAATAAAATGGATCTCGTAATCGTATTCGACATGAAAGAAATGCCTGCTTTTTTAAGTTCGGATGAGTTCGGAAGAGGCGCTATTGTAGAGCAATTCTATCAATTGAAAAGCTGTTTTAATAAGCGCCTTTTTCCTAGAAGCTGTGACTGAACTGCATTGCAAATAGCATCGCATCAGAACGTGTAGTTGCATCGATACGAGGCAGCGAAACATGCTCTTCCAAATATTCAGTGGTTTCTACATCTTCACCAATCAGATATGTCATACCGAAATCAATACTGGTGTTGGCTGACCAATGATAGGTTGCACCTGCTGATAACCACTGACGATTTGAGTCTGGAATAGAGATAGATGCCAATTGATCAACCGGAGTTTTGTCAAACATGTAACCAGTGCGTAGCGTCCAGTTATCAGTGGCGTACCAAGTTGCACCCAACGAGTAGTGATAAGAGTCCTGCCATTCAAACTCTTTCAGTGCCATGTCATCGGCTTTGAGTGCATCGAATTTAGACCAACTGATCCATTGTACGGAATAATGCAGAGCAACTTGAGGTAGCACACGATGATAACCGGAGAACTCAGCGATATCAGGCAAGGCTAGATATAATGTATCGAGCGTTTGGCCGACATAGTGAATGTCGCCTTGTGCTTCTATCTCTGGGCTGTATTTATAGCTCAAGCCAAAGCGGTGATTTTCATTCACTTCGTACATCATGCCGAAGTTAGCGCCCACGCCCACGCCCGAAGCTTCAACACTCAGTGCATTGCCTTGAACACCGCTGCATCGCTCCGAAGTACCAGAGCCAGGGACAGTTGCGCTCAAACACAGCTCTAATCCCATATCACGATACAGAGTACCGATCCCGTAGATCACATCGATACCACCACCAAAACTCAGATGGTCATTCATTTTATACGCCAAACTTATCCCAGCATTCATACTGGTGACCTTGGTAGTGCCACCAAACACAGCAGCCGCATAGTCTGGTTCGAATTCAATATCAGTACCGAAGTTGGAATAGGCGGCTAGGCCAAGATACCAATCATCACTTAGGCGATGAATGTAATAAATATTAGGTACCACAGCTTGCTTGCCGATACCTTCAACATCATCGACATCGGTGACGGTTGAGGTCGCGTAAGGTGTGACCTCAAGAGATAAGTCTGGACGGAGGACAGTGCCATTATTGACGGCATGTACATTTCCACCAATTTGCGCTGAATGGTATTGCGCATCTTTAACCGTCGAATCTGGACGAACATAAGTCAACCCCATAGACATGGCATCGCGTTTAAACAGCGTCATTGCTGCTGCATTGCGACTCAGTACCGAAGCGTTATCACCGATAACTGCATCACCTGAAAAAGCACGACCAAGACCTGTAGCCGAGTGCTCATTGACCTGAAAGCCGGCTGCTGTTGCAGTAGCCGAAATCAAGCTTGCAGTGGCAAGAGCTGACATCGATATCAGTAATGGTGTTGTCTTCATTGGTGTGGCACCTCTATAAATTGGAGGGCGGATTTAAGCCAAAGCCAGTATGAAAAGACATCAGTCCAGTTGGGTTCTGACAAACCTCTGACGGGTTCTTACGCCTTTTTTACATAACAGAGGTTTGCGTGTAGGAATGCGCTGACTTATGACCCCTTGCTTCTGTGCGTATTAATCAAATCAAAGTGTGGCTCTACAAAATCACCATATTGTGTAAGAATGCACCATCTATGAGGTCAATCGATCTTACCAAAGGAAAAATCTCCCTATTTTGGTCTTTTAAGGCAGCACGATGGAATATTTAAGTAGTACCACTCTTATTGCAATGTTTCTGATATTTGTTGGTTCGTATGTTCAAACGGCAATAGGATTTGGGTTAGCTATAGTTGCAGCGCCACTTCTATTCTCTATTTCTCCTGATTATGTTCCTGCACCTATCGTTATTTGTGCTCTGTTTATTTCGCTGCTGAATGCCATTAAGTTACGTTCGGACATTTCGATTGGCGGATTGAAAATGGCGCTGATAGGGCGAGTACCCGGCTCTATCGCTGGTGGCGTAATGTTGGTGATGGTGTCGAGCGACATTCTGGCATTATGGCTTGGTTTGTTGGTGTGGTTTGCCGTTATTGTAAGCTTGCTGCCATATCGTATTGAACCGACACCGGGGCGTATGGTGGTGGCTGGTTTCTTCTCAGGCTTCTTTGGTACTAGCAGCTCTATCGGTGGTCCACCAATGGCGCTTCTTCTTCAGCATCAAGAAGCGAACCAGTTACGCGGAAATCTATCTGCTTTCTTCTTGTTCAGTTCGGTTATCTCATTAGCGATTCAAGTGCCAGCAGGATTCTTAAACAGCCATCATCTGATGTTGAGCCTTCCTCTGTTACCAGCAGCTTGGTTAGGCTATGTTTTGGCGCGTAAAACGACTCATGCTCTGCCGAAAGAGAAAATTCGCTTAGGTGCTCTGGCGCTGTGTTTGATCAGTGGCACAACAGCGATTTGGCGCAGTTTTATGTAACAACAAGCTCAATCTGCTTGGGAGTTTTTAGTGTTCATCTCCTGTTAAGGAAGTTTCACTAATACTCTTTCAACAAACCTCATGGGAAAACGCTGATTTTGGCGCTAGCAGAAAGTCTTTTAAGTCTTGGTCTAGTAGCATTAGCCATCTCAGCGTTGAAGGTCTGAGGATTCTTTAGTTTTATATGAGCCGTTTACTCAGCCGTCGCTTGTTTAAACAGGGTGATTTTTCCCCTCATTTGCATGGACACTGGGGCATTGCTATTAACGTCTCAAGTCAGAGGTTTTAATGAGAACGATCGGAAATATTATTTGGTTTTTATGTGGCGGCGTCTTTATGGGACTGGCGTGGTGGCTGGTTGGTTTGATTGCGTTCGTCTGTTTGATTGGTATTCCATGGGGACGCGCGTGCTTTGTCATCGGCACTTTCTCATTCTTCCCGTTTGGCAAAGAAGCGGTATATCGCAATGAACTCACATTCCGAGACGATGTGGGTACGGGCATTTGGGGTAAAATTGGCAACGTTATTTGGTTCTTGTTAGCAGGTATCTGGTTAGCGATTGGCCACGTGCTTTCCGCAGTAGCGTGTTTCGTGACTATTATTGGCATTCCGTTCGCGTTACAGCATCTAAAATTGGCTGTGATTTCTCTGGCGCCGATCGGTCAAACTATTGTGCCAAAAGAAGTGGCGTACGGCGCGAGATACGGGCGCCATTAATTCCCAATATAGGTTTGGTATCAGAGCAGATCTCGCAATAAACCGCTCTTGATAAACAGGCTATTAATAAGCTTTGATACCAAACTGACGCAGTCTCTCAGGCAAAATGTCATCTAATTGATGAACTTCCTCAGCCGAAATCTCAATTAAATTAAATTGATGCTCTACATAAAGTTGGCGAGTTTTATCTTGCTCTTTCTGGGAGAGCTCTCCGTTATCGGTTCCCCAATACTGAATGTAGACTTTGCCTGTCGGAAGATAAAAGTCACTCATAACGGCTTCTTCAATAGGGAGAGGGCGCTGATAGGCATGCATCACTCCCGCTAGGTAAAGCCAGTTATCAATCAGCAATTCGCCAGTTGAACGGACGTAATGTCCGTCCAGAGTTCGGTGTTTGGCTTCGAACTTTTGACGGAAGTTGGAATAGGACTTATCAGTTGCTTGTGTTTGCGCATCTTGCCCTAAAAACTCAACCACAGACTGACGCATATGAGGGTTGTGGCGAATCGAATCATGCCAGACGACGAACTTTTGCTGAGACTGCTTATCTTCACGTTGTTTTGCACCTACGCGGATACCAGAAGGGGTCGCAATCCAACCATCCTCCTGTTTATTAATCCAACCGAGTTCGCTAAAAAGCTGATTGATTTTCTTAGGATTAAGTTTGAAATAATCCCCAACTTGGGTCGCCGTTAAGGTATTGCCGCCGGTCGCCACAAGATCAATCAGCAAGTTTTCCGGCCAGACGACAAACTTGCCGAACTTTGCATGTTCAACATACTCACCACCAAACTTTGCACCGAGATCGGTGAGCAACCACTGTCCTTCGTGACGACTGAGATAGCCCGCTTTAGAAAGATCGGAAAATAGCTGCTTTGCATCGATGTTACGCAGTTTGGCCAATGCAGAGGTAGAGAGTTTGTCAGACATAGTGTTTCCTTACGCAGATTCCCATCCATTCAATCAGCTTCAAAAGAAATGCTCAATACTGATATGCGCTAGCGGGATAAAACTGTGATTTACAATGTAAATGGAAATACGAGAACAAAGGGTATTTATATAGGAGGTTAACGCTGCAAAACGAAAACGAGCATTATCGGCGTTGACAAGAGGTACAGCCTCGGCAGGCTGAGCGGGTATGTGGATCTAATCTACCTCGCTGAACTTTACAGTAGGCATTTTTCAAAGCCCGCCTTGCTGCAAACCAGTCATCGGGTTTTTGCATGATCAAATAGCCGTTAAATATCTTTGTTACCTGCATTCGGTATTCATTGATAAAACGGCTATCAAATTCAATTTCAAAATGGTCGAGAGCCTGCTCGATAGAGGTAAAACTTGCGATGGTTTTGAGTATGTCTGGCTGGCTCATAGCTGAATTCAAAAGATGGAATTTGCATCAGCATAAAAGAGCCTTTTCTCATCGTCTTTGATATAAGCCAATTTAGATAAAATCAGTGGTGTCTATAAGGGGTTCTACTACATAAAGTGGCGCCACAAATAGGTAAATGGGACGACCAAGAACAGAGCCGGTAAGAAGTTCACCACCGCAAAATTCATGATTTTGGCAATACGCAGACCTACCGCTAGCATGATGATGCCTCCAATTGCCGCGAAGTTGGCGTACACCTCAGCATCCATATACGGCATGATCGATTTCGCAACCAAAAATAATGCCACTTGAACGGTGAATTGTACGATGGCAATCAGCACAATGCTGGGACCTAATGTAATGGCGAAGATCATGGCAGTGACGAAGTCCATCAGGGATTTCACAACCAGTAGCTGATAATCACCGTTTAAACCTTCGGTCATGGCTCCAATCACACCCAAACCACTAGCGCCGAATAACACGATTAGGGCGGTAAACTGCATGGTGAAATCGAGTTTGGTTAATCCTCTAGGTAATGGCAGAAAGCGTTCAAATTTGCTTTGAATGTAAGTCGCTGCTTTACCAATACCAGATTCAAGAAAAATGAGTTCACCTAACGCTGTGCCGAGAATAAATGCCATGACGACGACGGTGACATCGTGAACCTTAATTATCATGGTAATACCAATCGCTATAGACGAGAGCGCAAAGGTGGCTGGTAACCCTTTTTCAAGTCTTTTCGGAATGTATTTCGCTAAAGATGCGCCAATGATTCCGCCTAATATAATCGCACAACTGTTCAACACAGGACCGACTATCATCATTCATACTCCTATCGGTACATGTTGATATTGATTGTCTTTATTGTTTCTAAGCAATTGGCTGCGAGTATGAATGATTGATGTGGCTGAATAAACATGGTATCAGTCAATAGATTGTTGCACATATCGAACATATGGAGAGGGAATGGACAGGCTGAAATCGATGGAAGTCTTTGTTGCTGTGGTCGATGAGAAAAGTTTGACGGCTGCTGCATCCAAGCTGGATATCTCTCGCTCGATGGCGACACGTCACATAAACGCTTTGGAAGAATCTTTGGGCGTTAAGCTTCTGTATCGCTCAACCCGCAATTTAGTTCTGACTTCAAATGGCGAGGAACTCGTGCCTTTCTGTCGTGAGATTTTAAAGCAGAGTGAGATGCTCTATCACGTAGCGCAACACCAACATAGTGCTTTAGAAGGCAAAATCGCGCTGGCAAGCAGTATCTCATTTGGGCAACTCTACTTGGCGCAAAGTGTAGAACGCTTTTTAGAGCGTCATCCAAATGTTTCCATTGAACTGCATATTTTTGATAAACCGGTTGATGCGATTAAAGAGGGGGTTGATATTGCTATCGAAGGCGGAAACCGACTTCCCGATCAGCTGATTGGTCGCCGACTGGCGGATTTCCCCTCAGTGATTTGCGCGACGCCCGAATACATCAACACCCATGAGCCAATTCGCGAACCGCAAGATCTGACTCAACACAATTGTCTGGTGCACAAGAAGCTCGGTCAGGTGTGGAGTTTTACGGACAAAGGCAACGCCAAAAATGGGCTCAGTGTGAAGGTCAAAAGTAATTACACCGTTAATGACACCACTATTTTGCTCAAAGCAACCTTGAGCAGTCGCGGTTTATGTTGCCTTCCTGTGCCAGATGTTCGCGATTATATTGAGTCTGGTTTGCTTACAACCGTGCTGGATGAGTATCACGTCAATCAATTTGGCATCTGGGCTCTTTATGCTTCAAGACACTATCAACCTAAGTTGCACAAAGCCTTTTTGGACTTTCTGGTTGACGATCTTAAACACGCTTCGCGAGGTGTTTAGTGTTCGAAGTCAGAGAAGATCAAAGATAAAGAAGACAGAGTACTTTTATCTTCACAGTGTTGTTAATCATTCATATAAACACTACATAATCATCAAAACATTTTAAGTTATGATTGAAACATCAGTCAGTTTTAAGGGTTAATCAAATGTCTAAGCAAGTAGTTATTCTGCTCCATGGGGTGGGAAGTAATGGTGAAGATTTAAGTGCATTAGGGGATTTCTGGCAGCCAATGTTGCCTGATACTCTGTTTCTGTCACCGAATGCTCCGTTCGCTTTTGATCAAGCCAGTGTCGGTTATCAGTGGTTTAGCCTGATTGGCGTGACCGCGCAGAATCGTCCACAACGCATAGTTGAAGCTAGAAAAACATTCGATGAGACGATTAAAGGTCTGTTCGCTGAACACAATATCGATGCAACCAAAGACAAAGTTGTGTTTGTTGGTTTCTCACAAGGTTCAATTATGTCACTGGATGCTTTGGTGAGTGCGAGATTCCCATTGGCGGGATTAGTGGCGTTTTCCGGTCGTCTTTCTTCACCGCAACCTTATGAGCCAAGTCTTTCAACACCTGTGCTGTTGATTCACGGTAAGAGCGATCCGGTTATTCCTTGGTCTGAAAGCCAAAATGCCGCCAAAATACTGAACGAATTGAACGTTAGTGTTGAGCAAAGCTATGAGCCTAACACTGTGCATACCATCTCTTCGGAAGGTGCGATGTTAGCGGCTCAGTTTATTCAGAAGTGCTTTGCTTAAAAGGCATTTTCCTTAGTCAGTTTGTTATCTAAGGAATTTCGATTAGGAAGGTAAATGCCACTGGGAGCGAAACAATCCAATGATCTTTTGATAGTTTTCGCTTCCTAACTCTTTTTCCAGTTCTGCTTCCAACTGCGCTTTTATTGCCGCAATTTTACTTCCCAACACTTCACCTGAGTCAGTCAGTGTCACCATTTTATCTCTACGGTTGGTTTCAGAAGTCGTCATTTCAATATATCCAAGAGAAGTGAGGTACTGGGCGTGTTTGTGAACCGCTTGTCTGCTGATGTTCATATAACGTGCTGATTCACTCAAGCTCATCGAAGTATGTTGATTTAGGCTTAGCAAATAAATATCCATTTCAGAAAATTTATCATCGAGTTGCTGCGCTATTTTACTCATTGTGGTGTGACGCAGCTGTTTATGTTTTTCACTGATTAAGTCAATCATACCAAGGGTTTCTAGAAAGTCGGTGGATTCCATTTGATCTGTCACTGCTGATATCTCTAATAGTGACGATGGTATTGCTGGGAATTTTAATTGTCAATTTAGTTGACAAAAAATGTGTCGCAGTTATCATTATTGTCAATTAAGTTGACAATAAGATTTGAGGAATTCATGGGTAAGAACAAGTTTGAGAACTTTATTTTTTCATTAATGGTTTGTTTTTTAATGGTTTTAGGTATGACCATCTACAATACCTACCTTCACGCAGCCACTGGGCATGTGAATATCGTTAGTGCTTTAACATCAATCACTTTCGTTGCCATTTTTGCCGTAGCATTTGCCATTGACTGGTATGTGGTTGCACCGATTGTGAAAGGCTTGGTGAAGAAAATGACCACTGAACAAACACCGTTTATTAAGAAAGTTATGCTCATTTCTAGCTTGATGGTTCTGTTCATGTGTACCGTGATGTCGCTGATTGCAACCATCGCACAAGGCTATGAAGGCTCGTTATTAGCGGCATACGCAAAAACTTTTGCGTTAAATATTGTGGTTGCTTTGCCATTGCAATTTGTCGTGGTCGGCCCTATCGCACGAGCAGCATTTTTTAAAGTATTTCCACCAGTTGCAGTGCCTGCTGTTAGCTAATCTTTATGCTATTTGGTGGCAAAATGGGCTTCAAAAACGCGTAATGAGTAGAAATAAAAGCCTTCAATGAGGGGTGATGTCTATCACAAAAGCTGCTACTATTGCGCCAGTTTGAAAAGTTGGTGTTGAGCCAACTTTTTTCTTGTTTACTACTTAGGAATTTCACGTGCTAACAACTGCAAACATCACCATGCAATTTGGCGATAAGCCATTATTTGAAAATATCTCGATCAAATTCGGTAATGGCAACCGTTACGGCCTTATTGGGGCGAATGGTTGTGGTAAATCTACATTCATGAAGATCTTAGGTGGTGAGCTTGAACCATCTGGTGGTAACGTTTCTGTAGACCCTAACGAGCGTATGGCGAAACTGGGTCAGGATCAGTTCGCTTTCGAAAAATACACGGTTGTTGATACCGTTATTATGGGTCACAAAGAACTTTGGGCAGTGAAAGAAGAGCGTGATCGTATCTACGCACTTCCTGAAATGTCTGACGAAGACGGTATGCGCGTTGGTGACTTAGAAACTGAATTCGCTGAGATGGACGGTTACTCAGCAGAAGCTCGCGCAGGTGAGTTACTGCTAGGTCTGGGTATCCCAGAAGCGCAACATTTCGGTCTGATGAGCGAAATTGCACCGGGTCTAAAACTACGTGTGTTATTGGCTCAAGTTCTGTTTGCTGAACCAGAAATCATGCTACTAGACGAACCAACCAACAACTTGGACATGCATACTATTGCTTGGTTGGAGCAAATTCTACTAGCACGTAACTGCACAATGATCATCATTTCACACGACCGTCACTTCCTAAACACCGTATGTACTCATATGGCTGACCTAGACTACGGCGAACTGCGTCTGTTCCACGGTAACTACGACGAATACATGATCGCTGCTGAACAGGCACGTGACCGTCTGCATGCTGACAACGCGAAGAAGAAAGCACAAATGGCCGAGCTTCAAACGTTCGTAAGCCGCTTCTCTGCAAACGCATCAAAAGCAAAACAAGCAACGTCTCGTCAGAAGCAGCTAGACAAGATCCAACTTGAAGAAGTGAAACCTTCAAGCCGTCAAAACCCGTTCATCCGTTTTGAACAGGAAAAAGAGCTGTTCCGTAACGCACTAGAAGTGACTGACCTGAAACAGGGTTACGGTGACAACATCCTGATCAACGGTGTAAACCTAATGGTTGAAGTAGGTGAGCGCATCGCAATCATCGGTGAGAACGGTATCGGTAAATCAACTTTCCTTAACACGCTTGCTGGTGCTATGACGCAAATGGAAGGTGTGATTAAGTGGTCTGAAAACAGCAACATTGGTTACTACGCTCAGGACCATGCTCATGACTTCGCACAAGACATGAACTTGCTTGACTGGATGGGTCAGTGGAAAAAAGACGGCGACGACGAGCAAACTGTGCGCGGTATTCTAGGTCGTATGCTGTTCTCTCAAAATGACATCAAGAAATCAGTAAAAGTGATTTCGGGTGGTGAGCAAGGTCGTATGTTGTTTGGTAAGTTGATTATGCAAAAACCAAACATCCTTCTAATGGACGAACCGACTAACCACATGGATATGGAATCGATCGAGTCTTTGAACTTAGCGCTAGAAAACTACAAAGGCACGCTACTGTTCGTTTCTCACGACCGTCAGTTTGTATCGTCAATTGCTACTCGCATCATCGAAATTACTAAGGATGGCGTGAATGACTTCCATGGTACTTACGATGAGTACTTGGCAAAACAGGGTTTAACTGGCTAATCATCTACTTGTTTGGAGCTTCCACAATTTGAAGCTTGAGAAAGTAAGACGATAGACAGTGAAAGGGTAGAGTTAAATCTGCCCTTTTTTGTTGTCTTTTTTACATTCAGGCTGTCTTTAACGCTCTGTTTACGGTAGCATCTCCGGCCTTTTTCAAGTTGGAGGTTTAAGATGTATATCGGTTTTGACTACGGTACTGCGAACTGCTCTGTGGCAAGTATGGATGGCAATGATCCAAAGTTGCATATTTTAGAGAAAGACAGTTTCTACATCCCTTCAACATTGGCTGCTCCTACTCGCGATTCTGTCGCTGAGCATCTGTTTCGTCACCGCGACTTAGTGCCATTGGACGCAGATGGCGAACAGCGCCTTCGCCGTGCCATTGCGGCAAACCGCGAAGAAGATATTGACCTTCAATTTGACGATGTGATGTTTGGTCAGGCAGCGTTGGATCTCTATCTATCCGATCCACACGAAGTCTATTATGTAAAATCACCCAAGTCTTTCCTTGGCGCGATGGGGCTACGTGAAGCTCAATTGGGTTTCTTCGAAGACTTAGTCTGCGCAATGATGGCGAACATCAAATCACAAGCGGAAAAGAGTGCTCAGCAAATCATTACCGATGCAGTGATTGGTCGCCCAGTAAACTTCCAAGGTAGAGGTGGCGAGGCTTCTAACATACAAGCTGAAACCATTTTGCGTCGCGCGGCTACTCGTGCAGGTTTCCGCAATATTGAATTTCAATTTGAGCCTGTTGCGGCTGGCTTAGAATATGAAGCGTCACTAACTGAAGACAAAACGGTGTTGGTGGTGGATATCGGCGGTGGTACTACCGACTGCTCGCTGATCAAAATGGGACCGTCTTGGGCAGGTAAAGCTGATCGTAATGACAGCCTTATCGCGCATACAGGTCAGCGAATTGGCGGTAACGACCTTGATATTCACATGACCTTCAAACAATTGATGCATCCTTTTGGTTTTGGCAGTCAAACCCTTTCTGGGCTGGAAATGCCTTTGACCCAGTTCTGGAATCCGATTGCAATCAACGACGTTAGCGCACAGGCGAAGTTCTTTGCTAAAGAGAATCTAAAAGATCTCAAACATCTGCACAAAGAAGCGGCTGAACCCGAAAAGCTGGCAAGATTGCTTTCGGTTTACCATGACACTTTAGGTTACAGCTTGGTAAAGAAAGCCGAAGAAGCGAAAATCGCGCTCTCAGATGCTCAGGTGGTTACGACTCAACTCAAAATCTTATCAGAGCTTATTGATGTTGATATCCGCTTAGATGAAATGATTGAAGCGATTGAAGTACCGAAAAGCAAAATGGTGGAACTGGTGTCTGAAGCGGTAACACTTGGCGGGAGTAAGCCGGATGTGATCTTTATGACTGGCGGCTCAGCACGTTCACCAATCCTACGCAGTGCAGTAGAACAAGTTTTGCCAAATATACCTGTGGTCAGCGGTAACTACTTTGGCTCGGTAACGGCAGGTCTGGCTCGATGGGCAAAAGTATGTTTCGAATAAGCCTCGCAAGTTAATTTTCATCTAGTTACAGCAGCCTCATTAAGAGGCTGTTTTTCTGTCACACTTAAACCACCATCACAGGCTGTGGTGATTGTTTAACCTTTTTAATTGTATTGATTGATCAATTGATGCAATTGGAAATATCTACTCGTGTTTATGCCATCTGATCAGTAAGATAGCCAAGTCTTATCCCTTGTAAGGAACAGAACTCGATGAGCAAAACTCGCATTCTAATCTCAGATTCCACTAACCCTTGGTTTAACTTAGCGGTCGAAGATACGATCTTTCGATCTATGCCTTCAGACCAAAGGGTGCTGTTCCTATGGCGCAATGCCGATACTGTGGTGATTGGTCGCGCACAGAACCCATGGCGTGAATGTAAGACAGATAGAATGGAGCAAGACGGTGTTAAGCTCGCACGTCGTCAAACGGGCGGTGGTGCGGTGTTCCATGATTTAGGTAATACCAACTTTACCTTCATGGCAGCTAAGCCAGAGTATGATAAAGAAATCTCAACCAACATCGTGCTAGCAGCTTTGGCAAAACTGGGCATTAACGGTGTGGCGAATGGCAGAAACGATTTGGTGATTGAAGACGAGGCTGGAATTAAGAAGTTCTCGGGTTCGGCTTACCGTGAAACCTTAGACAGAGGTTTCCATCATGGAACGTTATTGCTCAGTGCAGATTTGAATCGCCTAGCTGACTATCTCAATCCTGATGAGAAGAAGCTGCAAGCAAAGGGTATCACTTCCGTAAAATCTCGCGTCATCAACCTAAACACGGTCAAGTCAGATATTAATCACGAACAAGTGTGCGAAGCGATCATCGAAGCGTATCTAGAACATTATGACGAGTCAGTTACCGCTGAATGGATCACTCCAGAAAATTTCCACGACTTACCAACATTCAGTGATAAGTTCGCTGTACAACAAAGCTGGGATTGGAACTTCGGGCAGACGCCTCCGTTTACTCACCGAATGGATGAACGCTTTACATGGGGTGGGGTTGATGTGTATCTCGATGTAGAGAAAGGAACCATTCTTGAAGCGAAAATCTTCAGCGATATGTTAGACCCATATCCAATGGAATTATTGGCGCAGAAGTTATCGAACCTCTCATACAACAGAACAAGCATTGAGCCGTGTATCGCAGCGCTTGCGTTGGAAATGCCACAGTATTCAGAGCAACTGACAGCTTTCAGACAGTGGTTTGTTACTCAGATTGATTAGATTGGCTTTACACAAACAAGCAGCGTTAAATATAAAAACCGAGCATAGCAGCTCGGTTTTTTACTTTTCTACCCCTAAACCACCTTCTACGAAGGTGGTGATTGTTTAGTCTTCAGGATAGTCTCTGCGTTGGTTGTGTCTGTCTTGCTTGACCTGCCAATGTTCGTTTGGGTCGTAGGCTTCATCACATAAATCGATGGTGAATCCCATATCCTGAACTTCTTTCAAAGTGAGGTTGTCAGCCAGTTGGGTCACTTGCCCAGCTTTATTTCTCAATTCCATATACCCTCCCGTTGTGCATTCTTGGAATGGAGCAGCAACGAGTTAAGTATAGGTGATGCAGATCTATTTAGAGTGAACGTTGAATTTTATTACAGATCGCTTCAGCCAATTGGTGGCTGGCGATATTGCGATCCACTACAGCTGTTGCAAGCGTTCCTTTTTCAACCACGCTTATCCAGTCTTTGATCATGTAAGCAAAGCCTTTGCTGTCTAACATTGGTGTCCAGTCTTTTAGTGCCAGAGTGGTTTGTTGGTTGTTTGCCCAACGATGGCCTGAAACAAAAGAGTCAAACTCATACGCTTCATTAACGAGATGAGCCTGTACGCGTTCACCCGTAATGCCATACTGACGATTCATGGAAGCATGCAGCATGATTTCACCGTGTTGCCACTGCACATCAACGCGCGCCAATTCATTTCCAGACATTTGATGAGTGACATACACATCGTTTAAGTCAGCTTTAGCAAATAAGTTCACGCTGTCCAAAGGGTGAATAAAGTCATCGAAGATAAAGGTTCGGATATCACCTGTTAGATTGTAACGGTGCTTCTCCCAGCGAAGCGCGCGTAAGCTTTCTAATGTACCTTGTTGTAAACCCGACAGGTGTTGATTAAACAGTGGGATATGGCGGCGGTTAAAACCTACATATAACGGTTGATTGTGTTTTTGTGCCAAGTCGTAAAGGGTTTCACAGGCTTGTGCACTGTCGGCAAGCGGTTTATCGACGAAAGTTGGGATACCTTGGCTTAAAAAGAAACTGGCAATTTCAGGATGGATAGCGGTAGCCGCATGAACCATAACTGCATCGACATTAAAACCAAGTAGTTCTTTGTAATCACGACATCTTTCTGCCACTCGATATTGTTTCGCTAGTGCTGCTAAGGTGTGTTCATTACGAGTACAGAATACGAGTTCAACGTCAGGAAGTGATGTAATGACTGGGAGATAGGCTTTTTGAGCAATATCGCCTAGGCCGATAATACCGATTTTCATTGCAGGTTCTCTTTCACGAAATGTTGGTCAGAAGGCTAACATGCTGATGAAAAAACGGTAGTGTGAAGCTTTAAAAGTGGGAATACGAGGGCATTAACTAGAAACAATTGCTTAAAAAGGGCTCTCTTTATTGAGGTCATTGCAAATTTCAATGATCGCAAGAGATAAGCCCGACTTAATCATTTGCTGCTGACGTTGCAGTTGCAAGTGGTAAAAGTCTAAGTCGATATCTAAGTCTGGGTCGATGGAGTCGAAAGGCACCATGCCAGACTTCTTAACAAGGTTAAGCTCTTTGATTTGAGAGACGATGTTTGGGTCAGTAAACGTGTATTCAGAACCATCTTTGTTTAGCTGGTTACGAATTTTGATAAAGCACTCTATGTCATGGTAGACATCATCGGCAACAACGCCTAAACCATAAAGCAGTTTGAGCCTGACAGAACGATTGCCTAATGGACCTGTATCGTGAAGTAGGGGGCCTACAACCGATTGAACAGCGAAATTATCTTTACGAAAAATCCTTTCCATCAGAGCGGTAATGGCATCACTGAATATTTCTACAGCAGCAATGAAATAACCACGCACGGATGACGCGTCATTTAATCGTTCTAATATTTCAGTTTCGTTAATTGTGTTTACCATATAATGTTCTAATCGAATTTTGGGCTAGAGGGCTGAATGGCAGCCCTCTAAAGTTGTCGCTTTAATTGCGCTCATTCTCTTTTTAGAGCTGAGCGTATAAAGCTTCAATTTGTTGTATTTCTTTGCTGTTCTCATTCAAGCCAGTGTAATGCGCGAGTGTCTTTTTCACGCCAACCTCTTGAAGAGAAGCATGCAGTTCTACTGCTTGTGGGTCGCTGTCATTGGTGTATTTCAAAGCAGCAGCAACGCCTTTTAGTAGAGTGCCATTTGCCACGTTGTACTCAATTGTACCGAGCAAAGGTTTAATGAGTCGATCATTTGGTCCCAATTTTCTGATTGGTTGACGACCAACGCGATCCACTTCGTCTACAAGGAATGGATTAGCAAAACGACCTAGAATCTTTTCGATGTAGGCTGCGTGCTTTTCTCTTTCAAACCCGTAGCGATTAATTAGTACTTCACCGCTCTCTTCCATCGCTTGTTTCACTTCACTACGAATAGCAGGATCTTCGATGGCTTCACGGATCGTTTTATGGCCAGCAATGTTACCTAAATAGGCTGTCACACAGTGACCTGTATTTAGGGTAAACAGTTTACGCTCTACAAACGCCATTAGGTTGTCTGTGCATTCCATGCCTGGAATGTTAGGGATGTCGCCTTTAAATTGAGTCTCGTCGACAATCCACTCGCTGAACGTTTCTACTGTTACAGCTAGAGGATCAGTTTCCCCTTCTTCTGCGGGAGGAACGATGCGGTCTACTGCTGAGTCAACAAAACCAACAAACTGTTCTACTTGTGGCTTCACGTCATCCGAAAGAAGTTCAAAAACTGCTTCTTTTAGTTGGGTTGTACCACGTACCATGTTTTCACAGGCGATAATATTTAGAGGCGAAGTCTTACCGCTCTTGACTCTTTTTTCAAGCCCTTGAGCTAATGTTTTTGCAATGATTTTTAAAACTGTAGGACCGACCGCAGTAGTGATGAGATCGGCTTCTTCGATACAATCAACAACCGCAGGATCAGTGGAATTGATCGCGGTGACACCGGTTACAATTTCAGTAACGCAATCAGCGCCTACCACTTTTACTGGGTATTCCTTGCGTGCAATCAGTTCATTTACAACTACCTGATTGACGTCTGTGAATGTAACGTGAATGTTTGCGTCAGCGAGTAACTTACCAATAAATCCGCGGCCAATATTGCCAGCACCAAAATGCAACGCTTTCATAACATACCTTCCAAAAATTCAAATTTAAAAGAAGGCCAGTCGGGGGAGACCGGCCTTAAGTTCATCGTGTAGGAGCATGGCTCAAAAACGCTTTAGCCATTTAATATACGAAGAACATCACCAGGGTTAGTTGTGGTCTTCAAACACTCGATGGCTTCTTCGTCATCAAGTGAGTTGGTGATAGCAGTGATAACTTGAATATGTTCATCACCTTGCGCAGCAATACCGATAACTAGTTTCGCCACATCATCTTCGTCTTCACCCCACTGAACGCCTTCAGGGAATTGGCAGAAAACGATGCCGGTTTTCTTAACGTACTGTTTAGTTTCGATAGTTCCGTGAGGAACAGCGATGGACTCACCCAGATATGTAGACACCAATTGCTCTCTCGCTAGCATGCCTTCGACATACTCAGGTGCTACATGGCCTAGTTTTACAAGTTGTTCACCAGCAAACTTGATCACTTCTTCTTTGCTCTTTGGTGTTAAGCCTAAGAAGATGTTTTCATTGGAAAGCTTTAGTGTTTTTTCTTCACTAGAGTCAGTGTTTGCTGGTGCTTCAGGCTTTTTTAGCGCGCCCTCTTTAGCCGCTGTAAGCTC
This sequence comes from Vibrio sp. HM8-C, assembly GCF_058630515.1. NCBI lineage: Bacteria > Pseudomonadati > Pseudomonadota > Gammaproteobacteria > Vibrionales > Vibrionaceae > Vibrio > Vibrio sp. HM8-C. The sequence continues at coordinate 220,802 of NZ_JBMMKS010000004.1, read as the reverse complement.
TGCAACCAAGTTGTCGTACAGTGCGTTATCAAGGAAGTTTGATAGCGAAATGTGCTTAGCATTAGCTGCGTGTTTACGTGCACGGTCAGTAAGATCGCGGTGAGTAACAACGATATCTACATCATTTGGAAGGTTGTTAATTGCTAGGTTTGTTACTTCAATATCTAGATTTGCAGCATCAACTTTCTTACGTAGAAGGCTCGCACCCATTGCGCTTGAACCCATACCTGCGTCACAAGCTACGATGATTTTACGAACGCTGCCCATGTCGATGTTTGCAGCAACAGTTTGACCTTTAGAAGACGCTTTCATGTCTTGCATTTGGCTAGTCGCTTGCTCTAGAGAATCATCATCTTCTGTCGTTGTTTGTTTCTGAGTTTTCATCAGTAGTGATGCAACGAAGAATGAAACAGCTGCAGAACAGATTACTGAAAGGATAACGCCAACGAATGCTGATTTTGGTGTCATCAGTAGTACTGCGAAGATAGAACCAGGAGATGCTGGAGATACAAGACCTGAATCAAACATTACGTTAGTGAATACACCAGTCATACCACCTGCGATTACAGCGATGATCAGACGTGGGTTCATTAGCACGTATGGGAAGTAGATCTCGTGGATACCACCTAGGAAGTGGATGATTGAAGCACCCGCTGCTGATTGTTTAGCACTACCTTTACCAAATACCATGTAAGCGATTAGTAGACCTAGACCTGGGCCTGGGTTAGCTTCGATTAGGAAGAAGATAGATTTACCTAGTTCCTCAGATTGCTGAATACCAAGTGGTGAGAAGATACCGTGGTTAATAGCATTGTTAAGGAATAGGATTTTAGCAGGCTCAACAAAAAGTGAAGTTAAAGGTAGTAGACCTGATTCAACTAGAGTGTTTACGCCAGCAGCTAGACCAGTAGAAAGAACTTTAACTGCAGGGCCGATAATCAAGTACGCAATGATTGCGCAGATCATACCGATGATACCAGCAGAGAAGTTGTTCACTAGCATTTCAAAACCGCTCTTCACTTTACCGTGAACAGCTTGGTCGAATTTTTTGATAGCAAGAGCGCCAAGAGGGCCTGCAATCATTGCACCCATAAACATTGGAATGTCAGTACCAACAATGACACCCATAGTGGTTACTGCACCAACAACTGCACCACGATCGCCTGCAACCATTTTACCACCGGTATAACCGATAAGTAGTGGTAGCAAGTAAGTGATCATTGGACCAACCATGCTGGATAGTGTTTCATTTGGAATCCAACCAGTTGGAATGAATAGTGCTGTAATAAAACCCCAAGCGATAAACGCGCCGATATTCGGCATTACCATATTGGAAAGGAATCGGCCAAAATTCTGTACCTTGACCTTTGCTTCTGGTGATAACATAAGTGTACCCCGTTCGATGTTCTGATTAATTTTGTTGTAGTAACGGTTCGCCAAAACCGCTGATTGATTAACACTCAATAAATCTACCACACAATTTCTAGTTGGCTCTGAGAACGGGTTTTTTGTGATCAACTAATCATATTTAATGCCCTTCAAATAATTTCTTTGTGATCTCTCTCATTTTTCTACTATGTAATTTTGTTACAAAAGTTACAAAATCATTTTGTCAATTGAAAATAAATGCTCAGTATCTAATTTTGAATAAAAAATCATTTTTAAAAATATCGATCAAAATCACATAATCATAAAATTAAGTCCTTTGTTGGATTTTTAAGGAGATGCATCTCACACTTATTGATTTAATTCGAACATTGAAATAAATAATGGATTTCTTAGTGAGATATTTGTAATTTAGATACAAAATTTTTATCGGTCAAAATTCGAACATTCAGACCAAGAAATGGGTTTTTACTACATCATCAAATGTGCAATTTATACCTTTCTAAAGGTCTTTATTTCGAACAAATTGCTGCGCAAATCGAAAGCGTTCTGCTGTAGGTAATAAAGGATATCGCCATGATAGGTGCTGATTCATATGTGGGCAGATTCCTATTCTTTATTATCCAGCACGACAGTCTTTATGAATGAATATGAGTAAACTCTAAATTAAATCAGGCACTTAATTTCATATCTATATGCATTTGGTGAATTATTAATAATTAAGGAAAGTGCCCAAGAAGTGTGAAATGGAAACAACTACGGCAACCAAGTGGTTTAGCCAGTTGTATTTCCTTGCTAGAATTCCGCCACTTTCAATATGGACACTAGAATTTGTGAATGAAAGAAAACGTAATAGTTTCTGTTTCTTCGATTAACGGGACACGGCATTTCCATCTAGGGAAAATTTATCGATATTGTTTAAAAGGATTTGGTTATCTACTGGTTGTCAGTGTTCTTGCAACGGGAGCATTTATATACAAGTTGGTTAATGATGCATATTTCGCGCGTCTAAAGCAGCTTGAGCTAGAAAACAAATCGCTAACACTATCTGAGGAAGTGAATTCCCTTAATAATTTAAAAGCGAGTTTAGAGGGAGACCTACTAGAGCGTGAAGAGAAAATTCAGCTGGTATCAGATAAGTTGGGTGACCTTGAGAAAGTGCTCGGAATGGGAGAAACATCGTCCGAATTGGAGTCTCGTTTAGATACGGCTGCAATTACCTCATCCGTAAGGATGGTGATGTTGACTCAAATTCCAAGCGGTTCTCCTGTACAAAAAGGACGAATTTCGTCTAGTTATGGTAAAAGGGTTCATCCAGTAACTGGGAAAGCAGCGTTTCATCGGGGGCAAGATTTTGCTGTAAATACTGGCACCCCAATTTATGCGCCTGCAGATGGTGTTGTAGAAATTACTCGTAAAAGTGACCAAGGGTCAGGTAATTTTCTTCGTTTGTTACACATGCATGGGTTTAGCAGCTCTTTTTCACACTTACAGAAGTTTGCGGTTAACAATGGCGACTTTGTTCAAAAGGGTGATTTGATCGCATACTCAGGCAATAGTGGTCTTTCTTCAGGTCCACATTTACATTATGAAATTCGATTCGTCGGTCGTTCATTAGACCCTAAGCCTTTTGTTCATTGGGGGATAAACAACTTTGAGACGATATTTAGTGAGGTTAAAGGTATTCGATGGGAATCTTTGGTAAATCAAGTCGAGCTAAGAGTCAGCACTCAGCTACCACTCTCATTGCAAAGGGTTGCTCAATCAGCGGAAAATTCCGGGTAGAAAGCAACATGCAAGTGGACGGAACTGTTGAAGGTGAAATTCACGTTGATAAAACTTTAATCGTTAGCGAATCTGGCCGTACAAGTGGTGAAATCTTCGCTAAACACCTTGTCATCAATGGCGAATTTGAAGGAACCTGTCGTGCAGAGAAGATTGAAATTCTTAGTCGCGGTAAAGTCACGGGTGCTATCTATAGTGATGATCTAAGCATCGAGCAAGGTGGACGCTTCAACGGTGTTACACACCCTGCTGAAACCAACACTGACAATAAGTCAGTGGTTGAATTAGCTGATAAAGTTAAAGAAGTCAAAGCTCAAGAGATCAAGGTACAAGAGGTGTCGCCTCAAGAACCTAAAGTTGCAGCTAAGAAGTAACTTTTTCGAAAAGAAATGATTGTTTCAAATATAAAAAATCCGCCTAGATGAGGCGGATTTTTTTTTGAACGGCAAGTAACTGAAGTTACTAATTAACGCAGAGATTTCTTATGTTCAGCTTTACAAACCGCAGCAGTAAATACCACGTCGGTTGAGCTGTTAAGCGCAGTTTCAGCCGAATCTTGAATAACACCGATAATGAAACCAACGGCTACCACTTGCATTGCTACATCATTCGAGATACCGAATAGACCACATGCTAGTGGAATCAGAAGTAGTGAACCACCAGCAACACCTGATGCACCACAAGCAGAGATTGCAGCAACAACACTCAATAGAACCGCTGTTAATAGGTCAACTTCAATGCCTAAAGTATTTACTGCAGCAAGGGTTAGTACTGTGATTGTAATTGCAGCACCTGCCATGTTGATCGTTGCACCTAGAGGAATAGATACAGAGTAAGTATCTTCGTCCAGTTCTAGTTTCTCACAAAGCGCCATGTTTACTGGGATGTTGGCCGCGCTTGAACGTGTGAAGAACGCAGTCATACCACTTTCACGTAAACATTGTAGAACCAGCGGGTATGGGTTTTCGCCAGTTTTTACGTACACGATCAATGGGTTTACGATGAGCGCAATAAATGCCATCGCACCTAGTAGAACCGCAAGAAGTTGAGCGTAACCAGCTAGAGCGCCGAAACCAGTTGTCGCAAATGTAGAAGCTACAAGACCGAAGATACCAAAAGGTGCTAGACGGATAATGAAACGTACGATTTGAGAAACGCCATGGCTTAGGTCTTCAAACACCGCTTTAGTCGTTGCTGATGCATGGTGAAGTGCTAGACCAAGACCTACGCCCCAAGCAAGAATACCAATGTAGTTTGCTGACATTAGTGCATTGACTGGGTTATCAACCAATTTAAATAGAAGAGTGTTAAGAACTTCAGTAATACCTTGAGGAGGATTTGCACCTTCTGCGCCCGCAACAAGTGTCAAAGTTGTTGGGAACATGAAGCTCAGAACAACGGCTGTTAGAGCTGCAGTGAAGGTACCTAGTAGGTATAAAACTACGATAGGACGCATGTATGTGTGTTGGTTTTTCTTTTGGTTAGCAATAGATGCTGCAACCAAGATAAAAACAAGCACTGGTGCTACGGCTTTTAAGGCTCCGACGAAAAGGTTACCAAGTAAGCCAACACTTTGAGCAGAATCTGGTGAAACAGTCGCCACGATAGCACCTAAAATGATACCAACGAGGATCTGAAGCACCAAATTGCCGCGAGCGAAGCGGGCAAAAATATTGTTGCTTTGCATAATTATCCCTGCAATGAATAAATAGTTTGAATTGTAATGTTTACAGCAGTACTTGCTGTAGGGGGCTTATATTAACTTCGCAGGACAATGTGTCTAGGATTTATTTATAGTTAGAATAATATTTAATGAGGATGTTGAAATTCGACACATTTTTGATGAAATGTTGCGCATTTGTAGCGATTATTTTTAGTAAAAGAAAAGGGTGATATTTCACCCTTTGCTAATATATAGGATTAATATCCTTTTTCCCTAGATTGTTTTTCCTTCATCACACTTTTCACGTGCTTATGAAAATCTTTCTCTTTGGAACGCCTTTCTGCAATAGATTCACTGTTTCGAGCTTGCTCAGCAAGAAGCTTACGATAGTTACGCAATCTTCTTTCATCCAGCTCTTCACTTTCTATAGCTCGTAAAACAGCACAACCTGGCTCACTGATATGTTTGCAGTCACTGAAACGACATTTGTCTGCCAAATTGGCAACATCGGCGAAGACTTCTTCAATACCTTGCTCACAGTCGGAAATTTGAATTTCACGCATTCCCGGTGTATCAAGCAGCAGAGCACCTGAAGGCATAGAAAGCAGAGAACGAGACGTGGTGGTGTGACGACCTTTGCTGTCGTGTTCTCGAATACCAGCTGTTTCCTGAGCTTCACTACCAAGTAATGTATTGACTAAGGTAGATTTGCCCACACCGGATGATCCCATTACGGCGATTGTTTTGCCTACTCTGCACCATGCTTTTAAGCTATTGCAGCTACTGCTAGAAAGAGCGTTAATCGTTTCCACATTCAGCATTGGGTTTAAGGCTTGAACTTGTTGCTTTTTGTCATCAGCGTCATCACATAAGTCCGCTTTGGTTAACACGATAACTGGCTCAACTTGCGCTTCTTTGGCGAGTGCTAAATAGCGCTCTATGCGACTTAAATTAAAGTCATAATTGAGTGAACAGACGATAAAAACCGTATCGACATTGGACGCGATAAGTTGTTCGTAAGATTTAATACCAGCAGCTTTTCTGCTAAAGAGCGATTGACGTTCAAGCAGCTTAATAAACTGATGGGTTTCACGTTCAAGCAATATCCAATCGCCCACCGTCATTGGCGGTAGCTTTGCATGGATATCTAAGTGGATCTCACCATTTTCTGTCCAACAAATATAGCCTGTACGGTGATGCTCACTGATACGAGCGGGAACTGCAGTTTCTAATTCATCCCAGCTAAGTTGTTGCTGGTAAACAGGTCGCCATCCTAACTGTGGCAAAGAAAGTGATAAAGTTTCGTTTAAACTCATTTGGTTACCCCAGACACGCGTAGGTACGCTGTCTTATAACGCAATTAAATATGACTAGGGTCGAGTAAAGGTGTGACCCCGGTTAATCAAACACCGGGCAATTCGAAGGGAAGAAAAGGTTTTAGATTAAGCTTTCTTCTCTGAACTTGCACGGTGGGTATGGAATACAATCATTAAAATCTCCTAATGTTCTCTAGTTAAAAATCATGCAAATGATAGCAGAAGAGGCGGGAATACCCACCTCTTTTTTCATGTTTTAGCTTTAACACTTCTGAACGCTCGAAGCTGAATTATGGAATTAATGATGGTCCATTTTCATGCCGCTCATGACTTTTTTAACTGGTGCTTTAAAGGTCAGTTGTTCCCCATTTTTGAATGTCACCTGAACATCGACCTCTTCACCCTCAGATAATGGCTTAGGTAGGTTGAACAACATAATGTGGAAACTGCCCGGTTTTAATTCCAACTTGCCTTTAGCTGGTACTTTAAATTCGGTGATTTGACGCATTTTCATCACATCACCTTCTGTGATGACATCGTGAAGCTCCACTTTTCCAGCTGCGCTAGTCGTCGCTGAAACAATATATCGGTCGGTATCACTTCTGTTAACAATTTCACCAAATACTGCGCTAGTTACGGCTGTTGGTGGTGTCGCTCTGGCATATGGATTGTGAACCATGATGTCCATTTTTGCGTAAGCTAATGGGCTAGATAATAAGCTCATTAATAACAGTGCCTTACCTTTCATTGTTTCATCCTTCTATTGGGTGAGTGACTTCTTTAATCGCTTCCATTATTGGCGCAGGGTTCTGCGTATGTGGAACTTTAGTTATAAGTGTGCCGTCGGGCTTTAAAAAATAGAAATAGGAGCTATGGTCGAGCGTGTATTTTAGCTCCGAGTTTGGTAATTCGGTTTTACGAAAGATAACGCCGTATCGATTTGCCAAAGCAGTGGTCACATCTAAAGGCGCTGATAAACCTTCAATCATGGCATGGAAGTAATGTGCGTAAGTTGCAGATGAATCGGCGTCATCACGTTCTGGATCGAGAGAAACAAACATAGGTCTCAGTAGTTTCTTGGTCTCATCATCAATTTGATTTAAAGCACCAGCTAACATAGCAAGAGAAGTCGGGCAAACGTCTGGGCAGCGAGTAAAACCAAAGTAGACGATGCGAATACGACTATCTGTTGTATCAAAGATATTCACTGCTTGGTTTTGTTCTCCGTATAGCGTCACATTAGAAGCAGATGGAGTCTCTTCTTGTTTTAGGGTTTTCTGAGCGTCGAAATAACTCTTGGTGCCAAAACCTAATACAAAAGCCATGATTAAAACTAAAGACCAATTTTTGCTCATCGTTCCATCCTTAATGCTGGGAGAACAGTTGTGTTACCGTCGGAAAGTTGACCTACCCATGTCATCGATTCACTAGTGCAGACAGGCAATATAATGTCTGCCTCGTATTTGCCAGACTCGACCTTTTTAAGCACATACTTCACTGTTCCCATCTCCATTTCAACACCTTGCAAATTTAAGACAAGTTGTTCTGATTGGCCGTTTGGCCATGAGACAGAAAGTCGATTGGCGACTAACGGATGTACGGTGTCTTGAGCTAAAGACATGGAGATATCTTTTTGTGTACATGGTGTGGTCGACAATTGGCAGTATTGGGACAAGTCGATGCTCTTTGTTTCACCAGCAAAGAGTTTAATGATATCGCTAGCAAAGAAACCAGCAAGAAGTGCGATAAGTATGGCGAGAAGTTTTAAAGCTGAACGCATTTTCTTACACATGGTTAGGAAAGGTGTGCGCATCCTAGCATAAACCCAGATTAACGTTAGGAAAAATAGAGGGAAATGTGCAAGGGTTCAAGCAAACAAAAGGCGGCTACAAGCCGCCTCGGATAATTGATTACAAGCGCAATAGAATGCAAGAGTTAGACATCATGCTTTTCAGCATATTTCTCGAGCCCTAGAACTAACGCAACGGCACAGAGCATTAAGATAACCGCTACAACAAGCTGAGACGATTGAGACGTTACAGCTTCAAAATCAAACGGCGACAGGTTGTGCTGAACCAATGGTACTTGCTCACCATGAGAGTTTGTACGCCAAGAGATAGTCTCTTTCCAAGGCCAGATCTTCGGTAATGTACCCAGCATTAAGCCGGTCAGAAACATCAAAGTTACTTCGCGAAAACGCTTAAGCAACCATGAAAGAACATGGGAGAAGGTTAATAAACCCAACACACATCCGACGACGAACAACAGTAGAATATCGATTTGCGCACTTTTCACTGCGTCTAGGACGGTTGCATACATGCCAATCAGCAAAAGAATAAAACTGCCTGAAATCCCCGGAAGGATCATTGCACAAATGGCAATAGCACCAGCGATGATGATGTTTATGCTGGTCGGTTCCAAATTCAGAGGTTTCAAAATCGTAATGCTATAAGCAAACGCGATACCAAAAACTAAGCATACCCAACGAGATACAGTTTTGTGCTCAACTTGTTTGAGCATATGGAATACAGATACGAGTATTAAACCGAAGAAGAATGACCAAGTAGGAATCGGATGGGTGACTAATGCCCAAGAGATCAATTTTGCAAGAGTCGCAATGCTGGTTAATATCCCTGCAAACAATGAAATGAGGAAAAAGCCGTTGATATAACGAAATACCGCTGCGAATCCTTCACGTTTCCATATCCCAAGCAGGCTTGGGTTAACACGTCGTATGCTTTCTAACAGGGTATCGTATATGCCAGTAATGAAAGCGATGGTTCCACCAGAAACCCCAGGAACAACATCAGCTGCACCCATCGCCATTCCTTTAATAAAGGTACTAAAGTAGTTCATTTCTAACCTTAAAATGAAAAAGATGCGAAGGAGTATAGCGAAACCGCTATGCCATACTCCAAGTTTTTGGTGAGAATTTATGAAATTAACGTATTAGGCAATGCGTTCTACGTTAAGTGTCAGCTTAGTTCCGTTGAACTTAAGCTGGCTTAAAAGATTTTTTGCGTTCTTCTGACCTTCTTCGTTAAACTCCATGCCGTAGCGAGCATAATGTGTTGAACGCTGTAGGTTGCAGACCTTTCCGGTAAGTGGCGCGAATACTTTTGTACCTTTGTGATCGGCAAAGATTTCAATCGATACCATTTCACCCACTTGGTAGGTTCTGCCGACAGGCGGCGCTATGAATCGACAACCACTTTTTGATAGGTCGCGTACTTCGCCATTCGCTTTGTGCTCACCACAAATTACTTTTCCAGGCAGGTTCACGTCAAATCGAGGTTCTTTTCTCAGCTGCGTCACTTGCATTGAACTAGGTATAGAAAGCATTGCAAATGGGATCGGCTCCTGAACGACATGCAATAGCTGACTGCGGAAATGGATCATTGCGCCTTCACCTCGAGATGAGATTGCGCGAATATTGATCCAAAATCCTTCTTGGAAATAAAAGCTCATGTCATTCGCAGAGATATTCGGGATCTCAATAAGAAGATAAGTATCTGAATGAGTGCCTATAAACGGCGTTCTACAGATAAACTTTGTACCAACTGGTGTTGTAATATTAAGTTTCAACTCGCTACCGTGCTCAACCATGGCTAAAGCGTCGGTGCTATTGAGGGTGAGAACGGATTTATTCGTTTTAGCTACAGTAGGCTTGTCATTTTTTGTCGCTGATAGCTGCGAGGTCATCCATAATCTCCAACAAGATAATTATTATTTTTTATTTAAGGTTTGAGATTTTAGGGCTATGTATTCAGACTTTCAATTCACTAGAGTTATAAAGTAAGAGTTAACTATCATTTTGGACATAAAAATGGAACATACAGTCATCTATGACAGAGAGAACGAGTGCTTCCGTGTTCACTTAGAAGGTGAGCATTATGCGGTTGTTCGCTATCAGTTCTTCGATAAGGCTATGCATATAACGTCGACAAAAGTGCCTGAAGTTCTTCAGGGCAAAGGCTATGGCAAAATCATGATGGAAAGTGTTTTACCTATGATTGAACTTCAAGGCTTCAAAATTGTGCCAGTGTGCAGCTACGTAAAGCATTATTTAGACCGTCACCCTGAATGGCAACATCTACGCGCGTAGCTCCAACGTCACTGAGACAAAAGCATGATCACTGGCAAATCTATCCAGCTCAAAATTGGGATTGACCAGATGTTGATCTTCGACGTGAAAATCGACTACCCGCGCTATGTTGTGATCGGATTCCAGACCGAAGTCGCTTGAGAGTAAAATGTAATCCAATACTTGTCCTGCTGAGCCAGTGTAATGAGTCGGTTTTCGTTGCGCTTGGCCGCTGTGACAATACAACTCCCAGCTATCGATAAGTTGAAACGGTAAAAGTGGCAAGTATGAGTCTGGCTGGCGAAAGCGGTGAGTGGAACGCAGGCAAGCAAATTCTTGGCTGTCTAGGATTTGGTTGAAATCTCCCATTAATACGACTGGGTGACCAGTGATTCGTTTCCTTTCCATGATTTCTCTATGCAACAATGCTGCTTCGAATCCGCGTTGAACAGTGGAAAGCCAGTTGCCATAAGTTTCGTGTTGCCACGCATCGAAAACAGTCGAATTTTCTTCCTTACTTTCTACGGTTCGTTCTAGTGTTGGTCGCTGTGACTTAAAGTGAACAACATAGAGGTCTAGTTTTCCCGCTACAGGATGATTTAACGTGGCTCGTAATGGTTTTCGATAGAAGCTGAACAATTCTTCTGAGTTAGGCTTCATGACTTCAATCGCTTGTACTTCTGTCAACTCATAACGAGAAGCGATCCCCACAACAGGATGCGTATAAATATATTCCTCAGAAACTTTAGGTTGGTCGACAACGGAGAAGTACTTGTAGCCTAGCTGCTTCAATTGAAATTCAAGCTCTTTTGCGCTGAAGATCTCCTGAAAACCTATAACGTCTGCATCCAAAAAGGATAGCTTTCGCTCTAACCACAATTGTTTTTTATTCCATTGATTTTCCTCGTAAATATTATTGAACTCGTAAAAGGCATTGGGTGGAGCGAGGTAGTTGAACAAGTTTGCTGTAGCAAAGCGGATCTGCATCAGTCGTTGCTCCTATTTTTAAATTTTAACAGTTAGGTTACAGCTAAAGCAGGATTGGTTACACTGACAACATGATAACAAGGATGATAATACTTTTAATGAACACTAAAAATTGGCGTACCCCACAAAACTTCTTAATGGTTATTTCTGCAATTGTGCCGATTGCATTCGCCAGTTGGATGGCTTTATTGAATAACTTTGTCATTGAAAAAGCGAACTTCAATGGTGCTGATATCGGTTTACTTCAGAGCGTACGTGAAATCCCAGGCTTTCTTGCTTTCACGGCTGTGTTTGTGTTGCTGTTTATACGTGAACAGCGCTTTATGCTTATTTCTCTAGTGATGTTGACGTTAGGTACCGCCATCACAGGTTTCTTTCCTTCTTTAACAGGGCTGTTGTTAACCACCTTATTGATGTCTTCTGGTTTCCACTATTTTGAAACATTGAAACAATCATTATCACTGCAATGGCTGAGCAAAGATGAAGCACCTGAGATGCTTGGCAAGATGATCTCAGTTGGTGCTCTGGCATCGTTACTTACTTATAGCGCATTGTGGATCATGCTTGAGCAACTGCATTTGAGTTATGAATGGGTGTATGGAATTACTGGCGGACTAGCATTGGCTTTAGTTGTCGTTGCAGCGTTTGCTTTTCCTGAATTTAAATCAGCCACGCCTCAAACGAAGAAGTTGGTGCTACGCAAACGTTACTGGCTTTACTATGCCTTAACATTTATGAGTGGTGCTCGTCGTCAAATCTTTACTGTGTTTGCAGGCTTTTTGATGGTCGAGAAATTTGGCTATACCGCTGCGGATATTACGCTATTGTTCTTAATCAACTATGTCTTTAACTTCTTGTTTGCTAAACGAATTGGTCGTTTCATTGGTGTGGTTGGTGAGCGTAAAGCACTAATCGTTGAGTATGTTGGTCTGATTGGAGTATTCGTTGGTTATGCATTGGTGACAGACGCTCACTGGGCAGCAGGGCTGTATGTTGTCGACCACCTGTTCTTTGCTCTTGCTTTGGCCGTTAAAACATACTTCCAAAAAATTGCCGACCCAGCAGATATGGCATCGACAGCGGGCGTCGCGTTCACTATAAACCATATCGCAGCTGTGATTATTCCAGTGAGTTTTGGTTTGCTCTGGCTTGTATCACCAGCTGCTGTTTTTTATATCGGTGCGGGTATGGCGTGTGTCTCGTTACTTCTATCTTTGAACATTCCGAAACAACCTGAAGAAGGTAACGAGGTGCGAGTTTTACGCTGGGCTTAATGCCTAAATATGGGTGTAATGCAAAAATGTCTATTTGTCTCAGTTATGATAAGGGTCTTATTGATAAGTTTCTGAATTGATTAGGGTCAAGGTCGCAATAGTTGTCCCATGTTAAAAAAGCTGCAAATTATATCGTAATTTTTGAAATCTGATTTCAACACGAACGTTAGCGAGCATTATTGGCATGGAAGTTACTGAAAATAAAGATTACCCAGATCACGTCAGTTTTATTTCTACTACTGATTGTTCTAGTTACATTACTTATGCTAACCAAGTGTTCTGTGATATCGCTGAGTACGATCAAGCAGAACTGATTGGTAACCCTCATAATTTAGTTCGCCATGCAGACATGCCAAAAGCGGCGTTTGGACAGCTCTGGAGCTACATCCAAGAAGGCAAAAGCTGGATGGGAATAGTGAAAAATAAATGTAAAAGCTCAAAACATTACTGGGTTTCTGCGTTTGTGACTCCAATAAAAAATGAAAAGGGCGAAATCGTTGAATATCAATCGGTTCGCTCTAAACCTACCGCTGAGCAAGTTAAGCGCGCAGAGGCTTTGTATAAAGCAATCAACGCAGGTAAGAAAGTCTCTGTCTCTCGTTTTCCTCTTTCTAATTTACTGATGTTGCTATCTGTTTTTGTTTTGGCAACCAACCTGTTTTGGATGTGGTCACAACAGGCGTGGCTGATGGGTTCTATTTGTAGCGCATTATTAGTGGCTTTGTTATTTGGCATTACGCATGCGAAGCAACGTCTGAAGCAATTGCAGGCTCTTGCTAGCGAGGCGTATTCGAACCCGTTACTGGAAAAAGTCTATACCGGTAAACGTGACGAATTCTCTCAAGTCGAACTTGCACTCATGATGCGTAAGGCAGAATTGCGAGCGGTAACAGCGCGCAGCGGAGACACCTCAGGGCGCATTCTTCAAGATGCACAGCACGAGTTTGAGACAGCAAAATCTATTGAGCAAAGCTTAACGGCTCAGCATGCAGAAACTGAGCAAGTCGCGTCGGCTGTTGAAGAGCTAACCTATTCCATCAACGATATCGCAAATGCTGCGTCGTTGACTTCTGAGTTAACACAGGAAGCTCGTTCGGACTCAATTACAGGGTTGGAGAGTATTAAAGCAACTGTGCGCAAAGTGAATGAGTTAGACCAAGAGTTGGTGAATGGTCAAAGTATTCTGCAAACTTTGTCTGCTCATACCAAGCAAGTGGAGTCTATTTTGGATGTGATAAGCTCCATTTCAGAACAAACCAACTTGCTTGCTTTGAACGCAGCGATTGAAGCAGCGAGGGCTGGAGAATCCGGCCGTGGATTTGCAGTCGTGGCTGATGAAGTGCGTCACTTGGCGATAAAAACCAGTGATTCAACCACTGAGATTCATAGCATGATTGCTGAGCTACAAGATCTAGCGGCTAAAGGTGTTAACGCCATTCAACGTGGTTCCGATCTGTCACAGCAATGCATTGCTATTGCTGATGAAACGGGTGGAATGATTAACGATATCTCTGCAAAACTGGAGCAAGTTTCAGATAGAAGTCAGCAGATTGCGGTAGCGGTTGAGCAGCAAGCGATTGCTACCAAAGAAATCACTGCCAATGCAGTTAACATTAAAATGCTCACGGAAAAAACGGCTCAATCTTCCGGTGATTCGGTAAACCGCACTCGAGTATTAGTTTCAAACCTAAAAGAGTTGCAGAGGCTTATAAGACAATTCGAGCGAAACTAAGAATGATTGGTTCAGTTGCTTAAATTGATGACATTCCGTTGTCATCAATTTAGGGTGACTAAATTAGCGGGTGAATATCTTAGCTAGTCTTTTTGATCTTTAATGTCGTATTGGTAATCGACGTTAACTAAACCACGATAAGAGGTTTTGTCAGGCTCAACTAAAATAGATTCTACTTTCAGTTCGCTGTTGTTAATTTTTACGCTATCTGGAACGACCATAGGCTCAACTACACCGAGTTTAAAACTCAGCTCTTCTGAAGATAACTCTCTCAAATCATGAATGATTTTGAATCCAGCTTGCTGCGCTTTTTCCTCAGAGTTGAACACTTCTGTCTGAAGAGTTCTTTCTGATTGTTTGGTTTGAGTCGCGGCGAATACGCTACCGCTTACGACCATCATAGTGATTATTGCGAGCGCTTTTTTCATGTGAATACTCCTTTAACTGTCGTTGTTATGCCCTTCCGACAAAAAGCGACACGGTACTGAACTGTGTATTTGTCCGTGACAACTTGTTGTTTGGGTATCTGTGCATGTTGAGCACGAAATAATCCTAACAACTGACATGTAAGGAGTCCGTCAGCGAATGTAAAACGATAGAAATCTTATCTTCAACTTTCTGACAATGCGGATTTAGTTAGTGCATTTTCTAACACTGTAAAATCATTGACCAAACTTTGTTCGCTTTATTACGTACATAGTAAGGTTTACATGGCTCTAGTTTTGATTGGCTAGAGTTGAGTCGAATACCACCACAGCACTGCACAGCAAATCAGATACATGGTTACAATGTAGCGCCAGTTGGCTTTCAGTAAGTCTTTTGCACCGATGTCGTAACGAGATTGGATACTAAGCTGAACACCAGAAAACGGTGAGACAGTTATACCCAATGACCAGCCCATCAATAATGTTAAACCCAACATATTTGGATCTGCCATTGAAGGCGCTAACACGCTGCCGGCGAGAACAACACTGGTCACAGGGTGCATACCTGTCATTGCTAATGCAATCAGTACCGCAATAGTGACACCGGCTTCGATTGGGCCGAAATGCTCTGGTGCAAGTTGAATGTTCATCGCATCTAAAGATGCGGCAACACCAGAAGCAAGCATAGCGGCAGCTGCAAACAGCACCACTTCACCGCTGGAGTTGGCTATCCCAGATTCGATATGGTTACGAGCCACCACGATGGCGTGATAGCCCTTGGTGAATAGAAGCCATAAGGCAATGAAACAAAGTGACGTTAGTGTAACGAGTGATAGCACGCTAATGTGCGGATAGAACTTGTGTGCGGTGATCACAATTACAGCGAGTAACGCAGGCATCCACAAAGAATAGAGGGTAACTGGATAACCAGAGAGCGTGTCCGCATCGTCACGATGAATGATTTGCCAGCAGCTCAAACCTAAAGCTACAAGGCAAATTGGAATACCAAAACTAACTAAAGTACCCAGTTCTGCACCGGGTGCGCTGACTAAAGCTAGGCCCATAGAAGCAAAGAAAGGTGACCAGAAGGCACAAGCGGAAAAGCCACGCAGTAGCACTAAGCCTTGTGTGGTGGTGAGCTTACTCTGAGTTGCCAGTTTGTCCCCAACAATCATTACTGAAGAGATGTTGAGCACAGACCCAAATAGATGAGCGCCGAACAAGGTTCTAATCAGTGCGCTTTTGCCTTTTGGCAGTGTTTCGCCTGTTTTCACGCTATTAACCGCAAAAATACGAAGAAATCCGACACCGACGATCATCGCCACTACGTTTTGGTTGGCATCTAAGGTTTTGAGTAGATAGCGACCATCAAGACCACTGAATACACCATACAGCAATCCAATTGAGCCAACAGACATGAGTAGAATGATCTGCTTTCTTTGAGCTGGTTTGACGTAAGGCAAGAAAAGCATCACCACTAACCAGATAGGAATTCCCGCCCAATAGCCGCTGAAAAGCCCTGTGATTTGAGCAATGAGAGAGAGCAACACGCTAAGCATTAATAGCCAGCCGCCAGTAGCAGCAATAGAGGGTTTCATAGTGTCCGTACGCCAAATAAAAAGTGGGTGAATCGTAGGGGAAGTGGTGATATTCGTTTGAATGAGCGTTCTTTTATACCAAAGTAACGATGAGATTCATCATCAAGTCACATAGGTACTGCGCTTATTGTTATCGTTTACATCATACTCATCAATATCTAGGGTGCAATAGTGAGTTTGAATAAAACTTCAGCGAACTTGGCGACTACTAATTAGCTGCGTAGACAGGTCTGGAAGTAACTCACTTCATTGGTCGCTAACTTGTATACGTTTGCAGGTTTACCGCCTTTGCCTTTACTGGATGCCGCTATTTTGTTGGCGCTAACAATAATGCCGGTATCAATTAATCGTCGCTTGATGGTCATACGGTTTACTTCAACGCCGAACTTACTGTAGGCATCGATAATATCGGCGACTAAAAACTCTTTCTCCAAAGAGAACAGTACGACCGAGGTGTATTCTACTGCTGCTCTTAGTTTCTTCCATGCATGTTGAATCTGAGCAACGTGGTCAAAGGCCAGTTCCATTTTCTCATCAAGCAAAGGTTGTAAGTCAAACCAATCTGCGCGGGTTCTATCGGCGCTTGCGTTTTCTATCTGCTGGACATTGGAAGGGTTGAGCAACGCATAGTGGGAGATACTGATACTCCAGCCTTCTGGATCGCGTTTAGGGTTACCGTCGACCAATGGGTCGCTGATGTAGTTGGGGTAGGTATGTATTTTCTGGCGACAGATTCTGCGGTGAGCAGAATTGAAATCTTCATCGGCAGGTTCGCCACCTTGGCTGGTCATGTCTTCGTCGTATACGAATCCACCTGGCAAAGCCCATTTGCCGCAATCAGGGCGGTTTGGGTTGCAGCGTTTGACGAGGAGAGTTTGAATCCCCGATGGTGCGAGACGAAGGCAAACCATATCAATGGTAACAATCATAATACGAATCCTAGCATGTGATGGCTCCATTCTAGGGAAGTGAAAATTCACGGTCAATGTAAATAACATATTGTGACAAACTCATTTAAACCGCAGGGCTATTTTCAAGTAAACAGCAATAAGTGTTTGTAATTACATTCATTCGATTAAACATGACCGATTAAGTGACAAGACCGAGGTATTTGTGAGGTTTGTAACAAGGTTTGACAAACTGCAAGGGTTGGCTTATTGTTTTGGCACAGTTACGAACAAAATGTTACTAACATTAAAAGCGATTTGTATAAGATATCTCCCTTACAGATCTTTGTTTGAAGCAGATAATTGAAGTGCACCTGCGTAAAACAGAAATAGATTTGCAGAAAAAGAGAGTGGTTTTATATAAGTCAGACAGTTCCTTTGCAGTAAATAGAAGGCAGGCAAAATGAGTAATCGCCTATTCTCTCCCCAAATTATCCGCAGCCTATTGGATTTAGATGCCTATAAAATCAATATGATGCAGGCTATACATTCCAATTATCCTGATGCACAAGTGCGGTATGAACTGATTGTTCGTAGCGATGAAGATGTCAGTGATTTATTGGAAGAGATTGGTGATGAGATAGCGCATCTGTCTTCATTAAGATTTTCTGATGTAGATATCGCTTATTTAGGTTCTCATTTTCCACATCTGAAAGATTCGTTTATTCAGTCTTTGCGTTATTTCCATTTTCAGCCCGAACGTCAGGTCGAATTGGGTGTGATGAAACAAGAGGGCAAAAACCAATTAAGAATTGGAGTTAAAGGCTCGTGGCGTGACACCATTTTGTACGAAACCATTGTGATGGCGATTGTTTCTGAAGTGCGTAATCGTCGACGTTGGTCAGATGTCCCTGCTGATTTGCCTATGAAAGTTTTCGCCCAAAAAGTAGCTCAGTTGAAAGCGCAGATTGCTAAACGTGGCATCACCAATTTTTCGCTGACTGAAATGGGGACTCGTCGTCGCTTTTCTGGTCAGGTACAACGAGATGTGATGGAACATCTAAAACAAGAGATTCCTGAGTTGTTATTGGGTACCAGTAACTGTCATTTCGCCCGCGAGTTTAATTTAAAACCTATTGGTACTATTGCTCACGAGTGGTTTATGGGGCATCAAGCGTTGGTCAACGTGCGAGATTCACAGCGAGTGGCATTAGAGCAATGGCTAAACTCATTTGAAGGTCAGCTTGCGATTGCTCCGACAGATACGCTGACGATTGACGCCTTCATCAGTGATTTCAATATGCATCTCGCCAAAGCGTACAGCGGTGTGAGACACGATTCTGGCTGCCCTTTTAAGTGGGGGGACCGAATGATTGCTCACTATGAAAGCCTTGGTATTGACCCTAAAACAAAAATTTTCATTTTCTCCAATGGACTCAATTTCGATGAGGCGCTAGACCTTTGTGAGTACTTCGCTGGTCGTGTTCAAATCTCATTTGGCATCGGTACATTTTTAACCAACGATCTTGAGAATTGGAAAAACAGTCAGGGTAAGGCGTATAAACCTCTTTCTATCGTGATCAAACTAACGGAGTGTAACGGTAGACCGGTGGCTAAAATCAGTGATGAGCCTGAAAAAGCTATGTGCGAAGACCCTCTATTTCTTGCCAACTTAAAGCGTCGATTTGACATTGAAGTGGACATCGATGCTTTGATTAAATCGTTAAAGAAACAAAAGCAGACTAAGCGAAACTACATCGTCGCTGCTTAATTGCGTCGTTGTGGTTCTAAATAAGCCCTCTCTGGTTTTTTCGCTAGAGAGGGCTTTGTTTTTGTGTCACGATACCGGTTTCATTTAGACTCAAAAAGGACTGCTTTGATATGAGTTTCGCTCCTGTAAAAACGGCCGTTATTGGTTACGGCTATTCCGCAAAAACCTTTCATCTTCCATTTATCAAAGCGCTACCAGAATTAGAGTTATCCGCTATCAGTTCCAGCCAGCAGGCAAGTGTTGAAGCCGATTGGCCAAAAGCACAGTGGTTTGGTGATGCAAGCGATCTGTTAGATAACAGCGATGCAGAGTTGGTTATCATTACAGCGCCAAACGATGTGCATTATTCCCTTGCTAAGCGCGCTTTAGAAAATGGAAAACACGTCATCGTTGAAAAGCCGTTTGTTACCCGTGTTGAAGATGGCAAGGAACTGATCGCTCTAGCAGAAGAGAAAGGTCTTGTCCTCAGCGTGTTCCATAATCGTCGTTGGGATGGTGACCTGCTGACTGTGAAAAAATTGCTTGATGAAGGAAAGCTGGGTGAGGTGAAATTGTTTGAGTCTCACTTTGACCGTTATCGCCCTGAAGTTCGTCAACGCTGGAGAGAACTGGCAGCCGATGGTGGTGGTATTCTGTTTGATTTAGCCCCTCACTTGCTAGACCAAGCGCTTATGTTATTTGGTATGCCAGAAGCGATTAACGCGCAATGTCGAATTATGCGCCCGGGCTCGACTACCAACGATTACTTCAATTTGATTCTGCATTACCCAGAACATTTGGTTCACCTGCATGGCAATCTGTATAGCCCAGAGCCGAACTTGCGTTACAAGGTATTAGGGACTTTGGGCAAATACGAAAAGTATGGATTAGACCCACAAGAAGCGTGCTTGAAAGAAGGCGTTGAACCTAACGCGTCAGGTTGGGCGAAAGAAGACTCATCGGCATACGGTAAACTCTATTTAGAAAGTGAGTCTCATACGATTACGACTGAGCATGGTTGTTACGAGATGTTTTTCAAAGGCGTCGCATCTGCTGTGCGCTTGGGTACTGAAAACCCAGTTCATGCATCGGAATCACTTAAAAACATCATGTTGATTCAAATGGCGATGGAAAGCAGCGAAACTGGCCAAACGTTAAAGGTGAACCTATGAGTTACACCTTAGAAAGCCTGATAGAACAAGAACATGAGTTAGAGCTTTGCTATTTCAACCAAGATGTGGCTTGGCAATTAGGTAGCTGCATTAAATCACTTGCTGAACAGAAAGGTGCTTCGATATCGATAGAAGTGTTTGGGTTTGGTCAGACATTATTTCAATTCTGCATGATGGGTTCGAGTGCCGATCAACTGGATTGGATTCGACGTAAGCGCAATTCGGTACTCTGTTATGGCAAAAGTACTTACTACTTGTCACTCTACAATGAAGGCAAGAAGCGAGTGTTTGAAACACAGCCACATATTGACCCAAACGAGTATTGTGCTCACGGTGGTTCTTTCCCAATCCGAATCAAAGGTTCTGGTTTGGTCGGTGCAGTGACTGCTTCAGGGCTGGCTTCATTGGAAGACCACGAGTTAGTGACACAAGCACTAAAGCAAGCGTTAGATTCTCAAAAAACACAATAATGAAATAGAACGACAAGGAGGTCGTTAATCATGTCTCAAGCAACTTGGACTGAGTTTCGACGAGAGCTACACCAGTTTCCAGAACTTTCAAACCATGAACATCAAACCGCTCGTCGTGTTGAAGAAGTGTTCAAGAAATTCCGCCCAGATGAAACCGTCACTTCCCTTGGTGGTCATGGTGTAGCGTTTGTATTTAATGGTGCAGAAGAAGGTCCTACTACCCTAATTCGCTGTGAGCTAGATGCTCTGCCTATTGAAGAGTGCAATAACTTTGCTCATCGCTCAGTCCATCAAGGTGTATCACATAAATGCGGCCACGATGGACATATGGCAATTGTGACTGCTTTAGGTGCAGAGCTTTGTGAAAACAAGCCGAAATCAGGTCGAGTCATCTTGGCATTTCAACCTGCTGAAGAGACGGGCGAAGGGGCATTTGGAATGGTCAATGATCCGGCCTTTGCCACGTATGTCCCTGATTTTGCCTTTGCTTTGCACAACTATCCCGGCTTGTCGCTGGGACATGTTGCGGTAAAAGCTGGCTCGTTTAACTGCGCGTCTCGTGGAATGATCATTCGTCTTAAAGGAAAAACGTCCCATGCGGCGCATCCTGAGAATGGAGTCAGCCCTGCGTTGGCAATGTGCAGCATTATTGAATCTCTTACGGCGCTGCCTCAAACCCTAACTCAAACAAGCTGGGTAACGGTGATTCACGCCAATCTTGGTGAAATCGCCTTTGGAACTTCGCCGGGTGATGCTGTGGTAATGGCAACGCTGCGTAGTGAAACTAACGAGGCAATGGAGAACCTTGTTCAGGCTGCCACACAAATTGCACAGGAACTGGCTGAGCAATATGGATTAACGTGGTCGATGGAGTGGCAAGATGTGTTTCAGGCGAGTGTGAATTCAGAGTTGGGTTCAGCTCTGGTGGTTAAAGCGTGTGAAAACACTGAGATTCCTTGCCATATTTTGCAAGAACCAATGCGTTGGTCTGAAGATTTCGGGCAATTTACAGCGGTAGCAAAAGAAGGTGCAATGTTTGTACTCGGTTCGGGTAGAGAAAGTCCGCAGTTGCATAATCCTGATTATGATTTCCCTGATGAATTGATACCTATCGGTAAAACGGTTTTTGCTAACCTTATTGAACAAATTAACGGTTTAAACTGAACCTAAAGAAAAGGCACCAAAAGGTGCCATTTCTTTAAGTTCGATGTGCAGTTCTTTAGTTGAGAGGTGCCAAATTGAGTTGTGCGTCTTGCATTTCTGAAAAGCCGCCGCCGTTGTGCACATTAATAAAACCTTGTTTAACAAGAGATTGCATCGCCATGCCCGAACGATTACCACTACGGCAGTAAACAACGATTGAACGGTCTTTCGCGATATTCGAAAAGCCAGTTTCTACCGTGTTGAGTGGAATATTGATGGCGTTATCAAGATGACCTTGTGCGAATTCTTCAGGCGTTCTTACATCAACAATAAGAGCGCCACTTTCAATCAGTTCCCAAGCTGCATCGGCTCTTTGTGATGCCAATGCTGAGCCAGAAGGGAGTGCCATAGCGCTGCCTAACATTAAACTTAATAGCTTTTTCCACATGTCGTTACATCTCCTTGGTGGATGACTCATTGATTTCATTATGAACGCATTTCTCGAAGTTCGACAACAAAATCATGATGCGTTTTGAACTGCTTTCCAACATCATATATCGAGGTTAAACGTTGCTGACTAATACCAGTTTAGGCCAAATAGTGAGCCAATGTTTTTTAGCGATTCTTTGTATAAAAACATCAGGTTGAGGAGCGTTTGGATTGATTTCAACCTTAAGAGACCAGTTTGCGTCTAGGCCAAAAGGCGCACAAAAGACCAGTTGGTCATCATGCCCAAGGTTCACGCCAACACAGGTTGGAATTTCTACCCATTGGCTAATTGCGTGTTCGGTATTGTGATAGGGCAAATGACCATGGTTTAAGTGCATTCTCGCCTGATTACGTACTTCCCATTTGACACGGGGAAGCAGTCGATTCAGTTGTTCCTGATAAGCAAGTTCTGTGGCGTGACTTAAATCTTGGGTATCGAAATACACCAAATCAATATCGTTTAAAGGCGTCATCTGCTCTTTGTGGTGCTGATGATCCCAAATGGCATTGCGTAAAAAGCCCGCCGCAAGAAACCACTGAGGCAGATCAAGGGTTCTTGCAGCTTTGAGACACGCCATCCTAAACTTGTCTTCACTGATAAGTTGGTGGGTTTGCTCAATAATGTTCATTTAGGGCTTCTTCGGATTCGATTGTTAGCAAGCTGCTTTGAGTTCACTCAATACATCATGCATAGAGCTTCTAATCTTAGGACCTAGAGCTAACACTTCGTCACAAGGTTTAACCAAATCTGGAATTTGGTAAGTGATCATGTTGGCAGCCATCGCTGATTTGACACCGTTATTGGAATCTTCAAACGCAAGGCAGTATTCAGGTGCTATGTTTAAGCGCTCTGCGGCGAGAAGAAATATTTCAGGATCGGGTTTGCCGTGTTTAACTTCACAGCCTGTCGCGTAAGCGTCAAAGTATTGGTCGAGCTCCGCTAAACGCAGTTTTACTGTAGCGACATCTCGTTGAGTTGAGGTAGCAACTGCGGTAGGAATGTTGTGCTTCTTCAACCATTGTAAAATCTCTACAACACCGTCTTTGACTGGGATGGCTTGGTGTTTCACTACTGCATCGTATCGCTTACGCCACTCTTGGTGCAGAACAGGGTAATCCAAATCTGGGCCATAACCTTCGCGTAACGTTTGTTCTATACCAGCGGCGTTCTTGCCGATAACTGACAGATAGATGTTGCGATGAAAAGGAACACCTACGGCGTGGCAGGCTTGTTCGAAAATTTCTAAACAGACTTGCTCAGTATTGAGCAACAGCCCATCCATATCAAAAATAGCAGCTTGGAATTTCATGGTTACAACTTTGAACTGGTGTGCGGAAGCTAGCCATTCTCCCATATTCTTACTTTGAAGTGAGAATTTTTTTACCAGCTTGAAAGCGTCGGCTTATCTTCACTTATGTAACGTATTAGACAGAGAGACAATTTTTGCCTTGAGTTATCCTTACGCCCCATTTTGGAATCAACTTCAAACATCGCACAGGTTCGCGTCGTCTTGGAAGGTAAAAATCGTTGAAATCTGCATCAATTCAGCAGTGGGTGCCAGGGTTGCACCAACTCAAACACTATGATCGTTCTTGGTTGAAAGATGATGTTCGCGCAGCAATCTCTGTCGTCGCAGTTGCTTTACCTGTGGCGATTGCCTACGCCCAATTAACAGGCGTATCAGCTATTGTGGGCCTGTATTCCTGCATTCTTCCCATGATTGTTTACGCTTTGTTCGGAACATCACGTCAATTAATTGTTGGACCTGATGCTGCCACATGTGCGGTCGTTGCTGCAGTTGTTACTCCACTTGCTGGTGGTGATCCTATTCGTCATATGGAACTCGTGACAGTAATGACGTTGATGACTGGCGGTTGGTGTATTTTGGCCAGTCGCTTCAAATTAGGCATTTTGGCTGATTTTTTATCTCGTCCGATTCTGATTGGCCTGTTAAACGGTGTCGCTTTAACGATTATCTTTGGTCAGTTGGTTAAGTTTATTGGCATTAAAAACTCAGAAGAGTTCTTACTGCAGAACGTGATTGATACACCTTGGATCATCTTTGATGTGCACTGGCAGACTGTAGCTATCAGTATAGCTACGGCCGTAGTTTATTTTGCCTTCAAGAAGTTCCAACCTACTTCCCCAGCGGCGATGATCTCTATCTGTGTGGCAAGCTTTATGGTGTGGTTCTTTAACCTTGATGAGCAAGGTGTAAAGGTGATTGGCACTATACAAGGCGGTTTACCCGCTATCCATGTCCCGCATGTTGAAGTGACAACGTTACGTGAACTTGTGATGCCAGCGCTGAACTTAGCGATGGTGAGCTTCGTTAGCATGATGTTGACCGCTCGAAGTTTCGCAGCCAAGAATGGCTATGAAATTGATGCGGATAAAGAGTTCAAAGCGTTGGGTTTAGCCAACTTGGCTTCAGCATTTTCACAAGGTTTTGCTATCAGTGGTGCGGATTCTCGTACTGCGGTAAATGATGCTAATGGTGGTAAGAGCCAGATGGTTTCCATCATCGCAGCTCTGCTAGTCGCGATAATTGCTATCTTTGTTTATGAACCCTTACGTTATATTCCGATTGCAGCGCTTGGGGTTGTGCTTATTATCGCGGCTACGTCATTGGTTGATTTAATGGGCATTTGGCAACTGAGAATTCGCAACAAGGACGCATTTTACCTAGCGATGATTACTTTTGTCGCAGTGTTGGTGATTGGCGTAATTCCCGGTATTACAATGGCTGTTCTACTAGGGCTTGTGCAGTTTCTTCGCGTTATCATGCGACCAACCGATGAGCTGTTAGGAATAGATAAAGAAGGTACAGTGCGAGCTTTGGATAGCTCAGATAAAGCCTCACCAATTCCTGGGTTGACCATTTATCGCTTTAACTCGCCGCTGACTTATTTCAACTCGCCGTACTTTAAACGTCGTGTGCTTGACTGTTCTGAAGCTGCTGCTCCTGAAGAAAAGTGTTTCATTATCGATGCGGTATCGTGCTTTACCCACTTTGATTTAAGCGTGATGGCGACACTGGCGGATGTGCATAACATATTAAAGAGCCGTGGTATTCGTTTGGTTGTTGCTGGCCGAAAGCCGAGTATGCGTAAGTGGTGTGAGTTGAGTGGCATCCCTATTGGCGATGGTGGCTTAGTTTTGCGAGCCGATATGTTTGTTGCTATTAAACTGAGTGGCTGTTACTTCAATGCGGTGGGTGAAGGGCACATTCCAGAGATCCAAAAAGAGTCTGAAAACTCAGTCGAGGATATACGTGTCGCGCCGATTGTTGCGTAAATAGAACTGAAAATGAGAGCCCGTCTAGAAGACGGGTTTTTTATTACGATTTTATTGCGTTTTTATTTCAATGTTTATGTGAATGGTTTGAACAACTTAGGTTATGCTTATTGAAACGCTTTCTCATGTGAAGTAAGGAACACCGTAAGTGAAAATCGCGTCAATTGCCCAATGGATGCCAGGTCTCAATCAGCTTAAACATTATGACCGAACATGGTTTAAAGATGACTTTCGCGCAGCGCTATCTGTAGTTGCGGTCGCACTGCCCGTTGCGATTGCCTATGCGCAGTTAACGGGAGTCTCTGCAATTGTCGGTTTGTATTCCTGCGTGCTTCCAATGTTGGTATATGCCTTATTTGGTACCTCTCGTCAGTTGATCATTGGCCCTGATGCAGCCACTTGTGCAGTTATTGCGGCGGTGGTCACGCCACTCGCGGCAGGAGATCCAACCAAACACTGGCAACTTGTAATGACCATGACTGCAATGACAGGTATCTGGTGTATTTTGGCAAGCCGATTCAAGCTTGGTGTTCTGGCAGATTTTCTATCAAGACCGATTTTACTTGGTTTGTTAAACGGTGTGGCACTGACCATCATTGTTGGTCAGTTTGCGAAAATATTCGGTTTAAAGTTTGAACAGCGTTATCTACTGGAACGATTGTATGAGGCGCCGTCTTTATTGATGAATCCTCATTGGCAAACGTTAATGATTAGTACCACGACGGTGGTGGTTTATCTGGCTTCTAAGCGTTTGCGACCTCAATGGCCTGCAGCGATGTTTGCCATTTTCATTACTGGCGTAATGGTCTGGTTGATGAAGCTAGATACCGTTGGTGTTCAAGTCGTGGGTGTGATTCAAGGTGGATTACCGGCATTCCAAGCACCAACATTTGATATCGGTGTCTCTCGTGAACTTGTGGTTCCGGCTCTCAACTTAGCGGTAGTGAGCTTCGTGAGTATGATGCTTACGGCACGTAGTTTTGCGGCGAAAAATGGCTATGACATTGATGCTGATAAAGAGTTTCAGGCCTTGGGATTAGCCAACCTAGCTTCTGCATTTTCACAGGGTTTTGCGATTAGTGGCGCTGACTCACGTACCGCGGTGAATGACGCAAACGGAGGCAAATCTCAGCTGGTTTCAGTCATTGCTGCTTTGTGCATTGGTGCAATAGCGATATTCGCATATCAACCTTTGCAGTACATCCCAATCGCTGCTTTGGGTGTCGTTTTGATTATCGCCTCGACTTCGCTACTCGATCTAAAAGGGGTTTGGCAGCTTAAAACACGTAACAAAGATGCGTTTTATCTTGCTTCAATCACTTTGGTTTCGGTGTTAGTTATCGGTGTTATACCGGGTATTACACTAGCGGTACTATTGGGGCTGTTTCAGTTCTTGCGTGTGGTAATGCGCCCTAGAGATCAAGTGCTGGGTCTGGATAAGAAAGGTACTGTGCGCTCGATTGATCCGTCAGGTAAGGCGACAGCAATTCCAGGCTTGATCATTTATCGATTTAATTCACCACTGACTTACTTTAATGCGCCTTACTTCAAGCGACGTCTATTGGGGCTGTCTGAATCTGCGGATAATGTTGGTTGTGTCGTGATCGATGCCGTTTCCAGTTTTACCCATCTAGATCTAAGTGTTATGGCAATGCTGGCTGACGTTCAGACAATATTGAAAAAACGCGGTATCCGATTAGTAGTCGCTGGGCGAAAACGCAGTATGCGTAAGTGGTGCGATCTAACAGGTGTTCCTGTAGGAGATGGTGGTGTCGTGCTTCGCGCAGATTTGTATTTGGCTATCAAACTCAGTGGTTGCTACCAAGAAGCGGTGCAAGAAGGTCAAGTGCCGCCTGTGCAAAAAGAGCCGGATCCAAACGAAAATACAATCAACACTGTGCCGGAAGTGGCTTAGCAGCTTTTTGGGAAATGTTTTTATAAAAGGAAGAGCCTGCAATGCAGGCTCTTTTGGTATTGATAAGATTAAAGTGGTTTCGCCACTTCAATCACTAACTTGCCGAAGTTTTTACCTTCAAGCAGACCAATCAATTGCTCTGGTGCGTTTTCCAAGCCGACTTCTACTTGTTCACGGTATTTGATTTTGCCTTCTGCTACCCATTGGTTCATGTCCGCAGCGAATTCACCATAGCGGTGACCGTAGTCATCGAAAATGATGAAGCCTTGTACTTTTAAGCGTTTAGTTAAGATTAAACCGGTAAGTTTAGAAAGACGATCTGGACCTTCTGGTAGTGATGTTGCGTTGTATTGGGCAATCAGACCACACACAGGAATACGCGCTTTTGTATTAAGCAGTGGCATAACAGCATCAAACACTTTACCGCCGACGTTTTCAAAATAAACATCAATGCCGGCTGGGCAAGCTGCTGCAAGCTGCTCAGCAAAATCATCGGCTTTGTGATCAATACATGCATCCATACCTAGTACTTCAACAGCATGGCGACATTTCTCTGCACCACCAGCAATGCCCACTACGCGGCAGCCTTTGATTTTACCAATTTGGCCAACAGTCGCGCCTACAGGACCTGTTGCAGAAGCAACAACAATAGTTTCACCGGCTTTCGGTGCACCGATATCCAAAAGACCCATGTACGCTGTAAAGCCAGGCATACCCATTACACCCAAAGCCCATGAAGGGTGGGTCGGATTTGCACCAAGTTTTAATAGACCAGCACCGTTAGATACTGAGTATTTTTGCCAACCTGTAATGTATGAAAGAACCCATTCACCCACTTGGAACTCAGGGTTATTTGATTCTTCAACCTGACAAACAGTACCGCCGATCATAACGTCATTAATTGCTAGCGGTTCAGCGTAAGATTCAGCATCACTCATGCGGCCACGCATGTATGGGTCTAATGATAAGTAGATAGTACGTAGCAGAACTTCGCCTTCTTTTGCCTCTGGTTTAGCAACGGTTTCTAAGCGGAAGTTTTCTGATGTTGGCGCGCCGACAGGGCGTGAAGCCAGTACGATACGTTGGTTTGTTGAGTCAGTCATTGGACTTTCCTTTTATTTCTTAATAATTAGACCAGTCGTCTAGTGTTCGTTTCAAAAAAACCGCTATCGAAATAGCGGATAAATTCATTAGGCACAGCTTAGCCTATTTTTCGGCATTGCTTAATTTAGCTGTTCGCCTTTCAATATTTGTTCGGTGACTTTTAACGCTTGTTCCAAGCTGGCATCGTCGTGACGAATTTTGTTCACCAAGCTAGCACCAACCCAAAGGTTATAAAGAAGCTCCGAGGTTTGTTGGCTGTCTTTAACTTTTAGCTCACCCGACTGAATACCTTTTTCAATGTGTTCAGCGACAGTGGTGATTACCTTGTCTGTACCTTTGTGTAGCGCAATACGCATCGGCTCTGATAAATCGGAAACTTCACCAGCCAATTTCACTACTAAGCATTTACCTGTTTGGCATTCGCTACGGTTTTGTTCCATCCAGTAGCGCCAGTATTGCATCAGTTTTTCATATTCACTCACCCCACTGGTTGCGAATAAGTTCTCCAACTTTTCTTGGTATTGGTTGAAGTAATCTTGCAGCAGTGCTTCTCCAAATTGTTCTTTGGATTTGAAGTAGTGATAGAAAGAACCTTTCGGTACTTCAGCATTTTTCAGTAGTTCAGACAGCCCAACGCTGGTAAAGCCTTTGCTGGCAACCAGTTCGTAGCCAATGTCTAAAATATGCTGTTTGGTGTCGTGTGATTTTTCGTTCATGCGGTGCAATATAAATTAAATTAGACCAGTCGTCTAGTTGGTGTTTTGTTTATGGGTGAGAATGCAATTTCAAGAAAGTGGAGTAGTAACTGTGCAGCATCAAACACCGAATAGACTAAAAATCAGCATCCACTTGGAAATGCATGCGTTGTTTAGTGTATGGATGATCGAAGCTTAAGCTCTCTGCATGCAGATGGAGACGAGCAGCTTTCTGACCATACAAATCATCGCCGACAATCGCCATGTTTAATCCATCAGTGTGAGCGCAATGTACGCGAAGCTGATGGGTACGCCCTGTTTTTGGGTAGAGATATACTCGACTTTGCCCATTTTCTACACTGATTTTCTGCCAGAAAGTATCTGCGTGTTTACCGTGCTCGTAGCAAACCATCTGACGAGGTCTATCATCCAAGTCACCGCGTAGTGGCAAAGTGATATCTCCAGACTCACCAAGGAGTTCACCACTCAAGAGAGCGACGTAGCGTTTTTCTACGCCACGAGTAATAAACTGCTTTTGTAGGCTCTTATTCGCTCGACGTGTGAGAGCAAACACCAGAATACCTGACGTCGACATATCTAAACGATGAAGTACAAACGGGCCTTCCACATCGGTGAACATTGCTTCTAATCGAGTAAGCACGGAATCTTTAACATTAACTCCGGGTACAGATAAAAATTCGGCTGGTTTATTCACGACAACGATAGCTTCATCCTGATAGAGAATGTCGATATCTTTTCCATCTGCTGGGTTTTCAAGAAGAGGGTTGTCATCAAGAGTGATCCCTTCAAGCATGTGGCCTAATATCGGATGGCACTTGTTGTTGCATGCAGGGTAGTATTTTTTATGCTGACGAATCTCTGATTTCGGTGAACGACCCCACCAAAACTCTGCCATCGCAATAGGTTTTAGCTGATGTGCAAAGGCATATTGCAACAATTTAGGCGCTGCACATTCACCTGAACCCGCTGGTGGAATAGGGTTGGCAGTATTTTCGAATATATCGATAAGTGACTTGCTCTCACCGTTCTGATTTAATAACTGGTATTGGGAAAACAGCTTTTTCTGTAATGCTGCCGATAGCTGCTTGCGTTTCTCTTTTAACTCTTCGAGCTGGCTTTGATGCAGCTTGAGTTTGGTTTGAAGCTGTGCAAGCTCGTTATCCCATTTCTGCTTGAGATTTTTTAGCTGATTTTTCTCAGTTACGCTTTGTTGAGCAAGCTGTTCAAAAAGCGCATCAAGTTCATTTTCAGATAAGTGTTGAGACGGGGTTTGGCGCAGCAACTTGCGATTCTTGCGCCCTTCAATCATCAATTGGCGATGAGTTTCTATTTGTTGCTCTGCCTCATTTTGGCAAGTGTGAATCGCTTTAGTTAACACTGCTGTTACTGGCGATGCGCTAAGTTCGCGAACTTGACGATTAATATCGGCAATCTCATTTGCTTCCAGACGAAAGAAGGTCTCGTCTTCAAAACGATCAAATACTGGCGGCACGAAGTGAGGTTGTTGCAATTTTTCAGCGAGCAGACCAGAAAAGGCAGACAGATAGCCCAGCTCTCCCTGTAAATTCTGCACCACTAGCACACCAAACATTTTGCCGTGTGAGTCAGACTCAAGTTCGGTTAAGCCGAAAGGATGGGACCAGTCTGTTTGCGTTTCAATATGCAGCTGTAGTTCATGAGCTGCAATATCGCTTAGTGGATGCGGTTCATAGCAAAACGGAAAAGTAAAACGCTCCGGCAATGAGTATTCAGAAATGTCCGTCTGAAAAGGGGTAAAACAGTGATCGGAGTGCTTCATAACGCTAGAACCTCTTTTAGGTCAACAGAACCTAGATATCAGCGCGGGATTTTACTGAGCACAGAGGGAAAATCCATCATTTTGTTTGCTTCCCCATAATCACCAACACGATACCGCCTAATATCAGGCTGCTGACAAAAATTAAATGTAGCGTAAATGCTTCCCCGACCAGAAGTGTGCCGCCTGCGATTGCGATAACGGGTACAGACAACTGAGCGACGGAGGCTTGCAGCATGGTCAGTTGGGTGATCACTCGATACCACAAAATGTACCCTGCTGCGGATGCAATACTGCCTGATATTAATGCCAGAATGATGCCTTTAGAGGAAGCTGAAGAGAGATTAACCAGCCATGGCGTCAACAATACACAAAGTAGTCCTGCAACCCAAAAACCTTGAGAAATGGCAGAGATAGGGTTGCCACTATTTCGCCCGACCAGCGTAAATACCGCCCATGCGAGTCCTGAAAGGATCATTAACAATGCGGATAGAATATCGGGTCTTGTAACGCTAGGCGCCATGAGATAGATGAATCCAGCAATAGAAATAACCAAACCAATCAGTTCTAGCGAGTTGATTTTATTACCTTGGAGAAAATGTGCTGCAAGTAAGGTAAGTTGCACAGTACCAAATAACAACAGCGCTCCGGTTCCTGTAGAAAGCTTTAGATAGGCGACAGAAAAGCATAATGCATAGGTAAACAGAGCCAAACCCGCTTTCAGGGCAAACTTGGGTTGATAGTGTCTTTCGGCTTTTTTTACCATCAAACTGTGCAAAACAATCAGCGTGATCGCCCCAGAAACTAGCCGAAGATAGGTAAAAGTTGCGGCATCAATCGTTTGATCTTGCAGTGCGAGGCGACACAAAATTGAGTTCGCAGCGAAGGCAAACATAGTAATGACAGTTAAAAGAAGAGGAGACACGTTGAGCAACCTTATTGTTATGTTATCGATAATTTAAGGTTAATTAGCGGTATACAACAATCTTTAATTTACTTTGATAATCAAACTAACTACACTTTAGAAAATTTGATAATCAAAGTAATTATTATGCAAACACCAAGTTGTCCCCAAACAGAGACGTTTTCATACACCAATGAAAAAGGTGAAAAACGTACACTCTATGTACTGCTGCTTACCGTTGTTACTATGGCGGTAGAGATTGTTGCTGGTAGCATTTATGGTTCAATGGCATTGCTTGCCGATGGTTGGCACATGGGTACGCATGCCGCTGCGTTTTGTATCACGCTGTTTACCTATCGCTATGCTCGTAAGCATCAGAACTCTCGAGCTTACACTTTTGGCACAGGTAAAGTGGGCGTTTTGGGAGGGTATACCAGTGCTATTGGCTTAGGCTTAGTCGCATTAGTCATGGCTGGCGAATCAATCCACCGTTTGTTTAACCCGTTAAGTATCCAATTTAATGAAGCGATAATGGTGGCGGTTGTTGGCCTTGTCGTGAACGTAGCAAGTATGTTTTTATTGCACGACCATCACGACCATCACGACCATCACGACCATCACGACCATCACGACCATCACGACCATCACGACCATCACGACCATCACGACCATCACGACCATCACGACCACGATCATGGGCATCATCACCATCATGATCACAACCTTACGGCGGCGTACATGCATGTGTTGGCAGATGCGTTGACGTCAGTATTGGCAATCGCGGCTTTGATTGTTGGTAAATACTTGGGTTGGGTATGGTTAGACCCGATTATGGGTATTGTCGGAGCGCTTGTGATCACCAAGTGGGCATTCGGTTTGATGAAACAAACGGCTCCTATCTTACTGGATGCTCATATCAGCCATGATTATGAGAAGAAAGTGCTCGCTAAGTTAGAAGAGGCTGGAGCAAAAGTGATTGATATTCACGTGTGGAAAGTGAGCGCTAATCACTATTCCGCTGCGATTAGAATGTCTGCTGAGTCGAACAAAGATGCACTGTACTTTAGACATGTATTGAAGGAGTTTGATAGACTCCATCACCTTACGCTAGAAGTTAACCCGCTTTAAAGGCTAAAACACATGCACCCATTGACTGAGCTTAACAATCTGATTACTGAGTTTTACGACAAGATGTCTTCGTGGGAGATGTCTGTGGTCAAAGAAACTGGGTACTCATTGGCTCAAATCCACACCCTTGAAGTGTTAGGCTCACATGGTGCGATGCGTATGAAAGAGTTGGCAAACCGTCTGAGCATCACAACGGGAACGCTGACTGTTCAAGTAGAAAAATTGGTTCAAGCGGGACTGATAGAACGTCAATCCATAGAAGGGGATAGACGTTCTATTCAAGTGACACTGACTGATGAAGGTAAAGCGGTATTTCAGCAGCATAATGCTTTGCACATGGCACTCACCGAAGAGCTCACTCGCCATATCAGTACCGAGCAACAAAAACACCTCGCTCAAATGCTGACGTTAATGAATCAGGTGTTCTAACTTCTTTTAAAGCTTATAGCATAGGGACTACAGATAGCAGCAGTAGTCCTCCCATTGCACCATTAAACCATCTCATGTATTTGGGATCATTCATCCATCGGCTAAGCTGTTTGCCTGCCGCAGTCCAGACACTCACCGATGGCACGTTCACCATCGCAAATACAACAGCAATAACACTCAAACCGACCCAACTTGTTGAGTCGTTGTATACGCTTACTGCGGTCAGAGCCATAGACCAGCCTTTCGGGTTCACCCACTGAAACATAGCCGCAGACAAAAACGTCATCGGTTTATAAGCGGTATCGCTTTTAGTTGGTTTCGCAAGGCAGATTTTTACTGCCAGATACACCAGATAGATTAAGCATATCCAGTGGAGTATCTGCTGAACGACCGGGTATTGTTGAAATACGCCCAGTAAGCCAATGCCAACCAAGATGATCATGATACTGAAACCAAAAGTGACCCCAGCCATATGAGGTATGGTTCTTTTAAAGCCGACATTAGCACCGGACGTCATCAACATGATGTTATTTGGGCCAGGGGAAAATGTGGATACAAACGCGAACATCACCAAAGGCCACCATTGATATAAATCCATTTTTTCTCCTGTTTTTATCATCAAATGATGGAAAAATTGTAATTGGATGGAGACGCAATTTTGTGCTTATATTTGTGTCTGCATCAATTAATAAGCAACAAAATTTAACTATGGATAGATTTGACGAAAGAATATTGTCTGAGCTTCAGGCGGATGGACGAATATCTAATGTAGAGCTCTCTGAAAGGGTAGGACTTTCGCCCTCAGCAACTCTTCGACGAGTTCAGGAACTTGAACGGACGAAGGTGATCAAAGGCTACAGGGCAGTACTGGACAAAAACCAGCTTGAAGTCGGATTTATTGCTTATGTGTCTATTGGTTTAAATAGTCATACCAAGCAGTCACAAGTGGCTTTTGAAGAGCACGTTCGTTTTGCCAAGGAAGTGGTGGAATGCCATAACATTACTGGAATGAACGAGTATCTGTTACGCGTTGAAACTAAGGACTTAGCTTCTTACAAGCGTTTCCATTCCAACGTGCTTGGGGAAAGTCCACAAGTAAAGTCGATATCGACTATGGTCGTGATGGATTCGCCGAAAGACGAGCGACAATAAAAGATGCAAGGCTCACACAAAGACAAGTACACAATAAAAAAGGCGATGGAATTTAACCATCGCCTTTGTGTTTAAGTCAGTGCTAGTCTGAACTTAAAGAACAAACGGTTTACACTCGGAAGTGGCTAAGTTGTTCTTTCTGCTGCTCTGCAAGTGCTGAAAGCTCTTGGCTTGCCGCTGCAGACTGAGTAATACCAGCCACGTTTTGGCTAACCAATTCATAGATAGTTGCCAAGTTACGGTTAATATCCGCAGTAACGTGGTTTTGTTCTTCTGAAGCAGCTGCAACTTGAGTGTTAATTCCACTTAGCTCTGAAATCGCTTGGCTAATGTCGCTTAAGTACTCACTTACTTGCTCGCCTAACGCTTGGTTAGTTTCGATCATTTTTAAGCTCATATTCATGCTGTCATTTGCGACGCCAGATTTGTTCTGCAGCTCTTCAATGATGAGTTGAATCTCTTTCGTTGATTGCTGAGTTCGAGCTGCAAGCATACGTACTTCGTCAGCGACAACTGCGAAACCACGACCACTCTCACCCGCACGAGCTGCTTCAATTGCTGCGTTCAATGCAAGTAGGTTGGTTTGCTCTGAAATGCCTTCAATCACTTCAATCACTTGACCAATTTGTTCTGATTGCTCTTTAAGGCCATTCACAACCTGAGCGGCTTCGTTAAGCTGACGTGCCATATCGGTATTCGCTTTATGGCTCTGCTTGAACATAGCTAAGCTTTCTTTTGCTTGAAGATTCGCTTGTTGTGCAGCGTTTTCTGCTTTGGATGCATTGTCAGTAACACTTTGAGCCGCACCTTCTAGTTGGTTAACGGCTGAAGCCACTTGCTCAACTTCTTGCTTTTCTTGGTCTGAGTTAACACTAGACTGTGTCATTACTGCTGCTAATTCCGTTGAAGCTGACGCAACTTCAACGCTAATGCGAATTAATGTTTCGACCGTTTCACGCAACTGTTTCGTTGTTGCGTTGATGTCACGTGTTAACGCAGTGACTTCATTGTTACCTTCAACTTTTGCTTCAACCAACAAGTTGCCTTTGGCGATTTCACGCATAGTCAATTGCAGGTTTTGAATCGGTTTAACAATGATGCCAGCCAGTAACCAGCTACAAAGCGCAGCAAGCAGTAACACCGCTATAAAGCCTATCATTGAGTTTTGCATTACTGTGCCATGGTGCTGCTCAGAGTCGTGAACGGTTTCTAGTGCAAGTACATTGAGTTTGCTAGAAAGCGCTTCAATCGCTTTGATCATCTCTGCACCAGCGCCTCTGTATGCCGCTGAAGCCTGTTGGTATTTGCTGTCAAAGCTCGAATCCAAATTGGTTTGGCTGTGCTTTGTTTTAAGCAGAGGAATCATGGTGTTCAGCGAATAGTCAACGTAGTACTTCATCGCTTTTTGCAGAGAAGACACTTCAGACTGTAGACCGGGAACCGTGTTCAGAGACTCAAGGAGTTTCAGGTTCTTCGCTTCGTTTTCTTTCAGCACAGATTGAAGACGCGCGACTTCTTCTGGCGTAAACAAACTGTATATGGCGCTAATGCGCATGCTGTAAGTGTTATTGACGATGTTGGTGACATCATCTTTGTGTTCAATGAGTTGTTCAGTGGAGTAAGTAACGTTCTTGAACGCAGTCTTTAGACTGGACGAGCTATAAGTTATCCCAGCGATAAGCAGTAGCATTGTAAAAAATACAGGTACTACGACTTGCAACTTGATAGACAATCCCGAGATCAGCTTGCGCATGATTAAACCTTATGGAAATGATAGTAGTTGTTATTTGATATAAATTATTATTTGATAAACTTATCAATCGACCAATCTTATCCAGTTACAACAATAATTCAATTTATTCTGAGCCCGAAATAATCAAAATTCGGTTGAAAATTGACCGTTTGTGCTGCTTTATTGATTTGATGCTGCATTTTTGTACGAATGAGATCGTTCCCGAATGTGATTTTATGCGAAATGAATTTCTAGGTGCATATGTTTAAGCAAATATTTCAATTTGTCATGGAGTTTTCAACGAACTGAAACACAACTGTCATATTTCGATTCTAAAGTGAATCCCGTTCCAGTAAATCAACGGCAAATAAATTAGCCACTTAAGGAAAGAATGTGATGAAAAAGACAGTAATCGGTGCAATCGCTCTATTAGGCGCACTAGCAATTAACCCTGTTTCAGCTAAAGAAACAATCTCTGCAGTGGGTTCTAGCAGCGTAACACCACTGATGGAAGTTTTCTCAGAAACATACATGAAAACAAACTCGGACGTTTTTATTGAAGTACAAGGCCCAGGTTCTTCTGCAGGTATCAAAGCAGCGAAAAACGGCAGTGCAGATATCGGTATGTCTTCTCGTGGACTGAAAGACTCTGAAAAAGAATCAAACCTAGTAGAAGAAGTTATTGCTCGTGATGGTATCGCAGTCGTTGTTCACCCAAGCAACAAAGTGAAAGGTCTAACTGCTGAGCAAGTTTCTGAAATCTACAAAGGTGAAATCACTAACTGGAAACAAGTTGGTGGTGAAGACAAGCCAATCGTAGCAATTACTCGTGACACTGCTTCTGGTACTCGCGGTGCATTCGAAGAAATCATGGAACTTAAGAAAAAAGTTTCTGGTAAAGAAGTTTCAGCTATCTCTCAACGTGCGCAAGTTGCTAACGGTAACGGTGGTCTGAAAACTATGGTTGCTTCTAACCCATACTCAATCGGCTATATCTCTCTAGGTACAGTAGACGGTTCAGTTCATGCTCTAGCAATCGATGGTACTCCTGCAACTGTAGACAACGTTAAATCAGGTTCTTACAAAGTTGCTCGTCCTTTCCTCGTTCTTTACAAGAAAGGCGCACCATCTGCAGAAGCTCAAAAATTCCTAGATTGGATGCTAACTGATGAAGCTCAAAAAATCGTTGCTTCACACCACTACATCACAATTAACTAAGATTTAAATAATAGACTTTGCTCAGCCCGATTTGGGCTGGGCTTTTGTATTACATACCGACGAACTAATGCTTTTTAGCTTGCTCGGTAGGTGAGATTGAGAACATCTATGACCATCGCAAATAGTGACAAGCTTATGGATATCGAAAAAACGCAAGCAAAACGTAAATTGCGCGCGCAGAAACGAGTCGATTGGAAAGAGCGTTTCTTCCACGGTTTGTTTTTAACAAGTGCCGTAATCGGTATTGTTTCTCTAGCTGTTATTGCCTACTTCATCGTTAAAGAAAGTATTCCAGCATTCCAAGAAGCGAGCGTTTCAGGAATCGTTCTAGGACAAGACTGGCTGCCTCCAGCGCTATATGGTGTCGCGACAATGATCGTGGCTTCTGTTGTTTCTACCTTCGGTGCTGTTATTGTTGGTGTGCCTATTGGTGTACTTACAGCTGTTTTCATCGCTGAAATTGCGCCGAAAAGTGTGGCTGACGTGATTCGCCCTGCTGTTGAGCTGTTAGCTGGTATTCCTTCTGTGGTATACGGCTTCTTCGGCTTGGTTATCATCGTTCCTCTTATTCAGAACATCTTCCAAGTTCCAGCGGGTAACACCATTCTTGCTGGTATCATCGTTCTTGGTGTGATGATTCTACCTACTGTAATCACGGTATCTGAGACGTCTATTCGTGCTGTGCCGCGCGCATACAAAGAAGGTTCTTTAGCACTTGGCGCTTCTAACATTTATACCATTTTCAAACTTCTCGTTCCTGCGGCTCGTTCTGGCATTATGACGGGTGTGATTCTGGGTATCGGTCGTGCTCTGGGTGAAACCATGGCTATCATCATGGTGATGGGTAACGCGCCAGCAATGCCAGAAGGTATTCTGGATTCTGCTCGTACTCTAACGGCAAACATCGCGATTGAGATGTCTTACGCAAGTGGTGTTCACGCAAATGCTCTTTATGCAACAGGCGTTGTTCTACTGGTGTTTATCATGATGCTTAACGCTGCTCTTCTGTACCTGAACCGTGAGAAAGCGAGGTAATCAACATGGATCACGCAAAATACAATCAAGTGGACCGTGCAAAGCTAAAACAAGCACGTGAATTTAAAGATAACGTTTTACGTGTGCTTATCTGGTTTGCGGCGGCATTAACGGTTGGCTTTCTGTTCTGGATTATCTGGTACATTCTATCGAACGGCTTAAAACACGTTGATTGGGCATTCGTAACAGATAACTACACTCGTACTGGCGATGAGCACGGTATATTCCCGATGATCATCTCAACCATCTACATGGTTATCGCATCAATAGCTGTAGCAGCACCAATGGGTATCATGACGGCGATATACCTCACCGAATATGCCAAAGTGGGCAGCAAGCTGGTGAAGGTTATTCGATTTTGTACAGAATCATTGGCTGGTATTCCATCGATCATTTTCGGCTTGTTTGGTATGACTTTCTTCGTTGTCATTCTTGGGCTTGGATTTTCGATTTTATCGGGTGCATTAACGCTGAGTATTTTGATTCTTCCAGTCATCATTCGTACCACTGAAGAAGCATTAATGGCGGTACCGCAAACTTACCGCGAAGGCTCTTACGGTCTTGGCGCTTCTAAAATTTACACCATCTGGCGTCTCATTTTACCAAGTGCGATTCCGGGTATTCTGACTTCTGTCATTCTGAGTATCGGTCGTGTAATTGGTGAATCGGCTCCTGTGTTTTTAACCGCAGGTATGGTAGCGCGTGTTCCTGATTCACTATTAGATTCAGGCAGAACACTAACCGTTCACCTATACAAATTAACGACTGAGTTATTCACGATTGAAGAGTGGAACCAAGCGTATGGAACAGCGACTGTGCTGATTGTTGTAG
Organism: Vibrio sp. HM8-C; assembly: GCF_058630515.1. NCBI lineage: Bacteria > Pseudomonadati > Pseudomonadota > Gammaproteobacteria > Vibrionales > Vibrionaceae > Vibrio > Vibrio sp. HM8-C. Next base: position 181,384 of record NZ_JBMMKS010000004.1, on the reverse strand, counting down.
TGTTGCTCATCAACATGGTAACCAAGTTAATCGCTAAGCGATTCAACACTGCAACTTACTAATCCAAGACGACTGACAGAATTTAAGAGACAGAAAATGAACAAATTTAATATTGAAAATCTAGATTTATTCTACGGTGAAAACCAAGCACTGAAATCTATTAACCTGCCAATTCCAACACGCCAAGTAACAGCACTGATTGGTCCATCAGGCTGTGGTAAATCTACGCTTTTGCGTTGTTTAAACCGCATGAATGATTTGATTGAAGGTGTAACCATCAAAGGTAAACTGGAGATGGACGGTCAGGATATCTATGGCAACGTTGATGTTGCAGACATCCGTATCCGCGTAGGTATGGTTTTCCAAAAGCCAAACCCATTCCCGATGAGCATCTACGAAAACGTTGCGTATGGTCTGCGTGCTCAAGGTGTAAAAGATAAGAAACACATTGATGAAGTGGTGGAACGCTCGCTGCGTGGCGCAGCACTTTGGGATGAAGTGAAAGATCGTTTGAAATCGCACGCATTTGGCTTATCTGGTGGTCAACAGCAACGCCTTTGTATTGCTCGCACTATCGCAATGGAACCAGATGTCATTCTGATGGATGAACCAACGTCTGCACTCGATCCAATCGCGACGCATAAAATTGAAGTACTGATGGAAGAGTTAAAGAAAAACTACACCATCGTTATCGTAACGCACTCAATGCAGCAAGCTCGCCGTATTTCAGACCGCACAGCATTCTTCCTAATGGGAGAGTTAGTGGAGCACGACGATACACAAGTGATTTTCAACTCACCAAAAGATGACAGAACAAAAGGCTATGTGAACGGTGACTTCGGTTAATCGTCATTCCGGTTAATCGTTAGCGAGGACATTAATATCCGTTCTCACTGACAACGCTTATTGGCTAAACACTATATAACTATAAAGCGATGGTAATCTTGCCCCTCATAATGAGGGGCCTTTTTTTTGGTACTTCATTGCATACATCTTCTGATCTGCAATGTGAATTAATTGGTTGATGTCGTTACCATCATTAGGGCAAGAGCTAAGACCAATACTGGTGTTCAACGGACGATATTGATTATCACCAACCACAAATTTCTGTTCAAAACACTGCTCAATCAGGGTTTGCATCCCTTCTAATTCCAACGCGTCAATACTATTAATGATGATGGCAAATTCGTCGCCACCCATTCGGAACAGTTCATAATCGAAGGTAGGGATATGCGATAAGCGTTTGGTAACCTGTTTTAGTACCGCATCACCAGCTAAGTGCCCGAGTTCATCGTTTATTAGCTTAAAACCATTCAAGTCGAGCAAAAATAACGAATATTGGCTGTTTTTAGGGCGTTGAGAGACAGATTGGAACATCGACAAACGGTTGCCGATATCGGTCAAAGGGTCGGTTAGTGCTAAAAGACGATGATATTGAGCTTCTTTGTACCAGATAAAACTCACCAAGCCGATAGAAAGAAACAGCAGCAAAATTAGCGAATATTGAATATTGGTGACGAACTTAGCTTGCTCTTTTTGCGCCAAATACATCGGGCTTTGAATCTTAAAATTGTCATTAATGTATTTAATGACATCTTGATAGAGCAGTTCTGTCTTGGTGGTGAATCTTTCAAGTGAATGCGCGTCAGCGATATTGAGTAACAAAGGTTCAAGTAGCTTGTAGCTATCAAACGTCTTTTTAAAGTAGTGCAGCGTGCCGTCTATTTCGAGGAATTCATCAGCCTCAGAGTTATGCAAAATGAGATCGAATCGGCTCCACGTAAGTTCATACTTCAGCTTCACATTTTCTAAGTCTGCTGGTGTATCCAGCGCATGGGGCATGACAGAAACCAGCTCAGTAAACTCTTTGGTCAGGTAGAACAAAAACCAAGTCGCTTTGTGCTGTTTGTAGGTGTAAGAACGCGCCAGATCTTGTGTCAAAGTCAGGGTATAGAGATTCGCGATCATTAGCACTACGGAAACAGCGAGCAATAACGTTTTTGTTCGCTGAATTATAGGATGTAGTTGCTTACTTTTTGGGGCTGCAATCATTTGTATTTAACGGATATCTCTTTTAGCTGCCACACCATCTGAGTGTGATATTCAGGACTATTAGTAGGCGGATAGGTGTCCATATCGTAAACAAACCAGAATGGTCCTTTGTCGCGAACACGCATCGCCTCACCATTTAATGAATAAGCCACAATAGGCTTATAGCGTTTTAAATCTTCGACAGAAGCAGATGCTGAGTAATCGTTCAACGCGATGAAAGTGACACTAGATACGTCTTTTGCTTTTACATATTTCAACAAGTCGATCATGGTAAAGCCAGTGAACGAGAGAGGCTGATCAGAGTCATCCCAAGGAGTATGAGTGGTAAAACCGGTGACAGGCAGCTCACTTTTGAGCTCACTCATCGACAATACGATAGGCGCTTGACCTGGCAGCTTTATGGTTAAGTCATAAGCTGATGCGAAAGTACTAATAAAAAGTAAAGAGGCGACTAAAATCCGTTTCATTCTATTTATTCACTGTTATGGATTGAGCGTAATTTGCACAAATGTCTGCGCAAGAATTTTCCTACGAAATTATACGGTGCATAACTAACCAGTACTATTATTTATTAATAAATATAATATTTAAGTTAGGCGATTTAGCACTATATGCAGCGAAATTATGCAATAAAGTGAATGGATTTTAGCGAAGTATATGACGAGAGTTTTATATCTATTCAGAAAGTGAAAAATAAAAAAGGCTTCAATCAATGAAGCCTTTTCGTTAAGTTCCAAGAGAACTTAGAAAATCATGTGCGCAACACCGGCAATAACTGGCAGTGTAATTAACGTACGTAGAATGAAGATAACAAATAGTTCTACGAAGTTAACAGGAATGCGGCTGCCTAGCATCAGCGCACCCACTTCAGACATGTAGATTAGCTGAGTTACAGACATTGCTGCGATAACAAAGCGAGTCATTTCATTGTCGATTGAAGCAGCTAGGATTGCTGGAATAAACATGTCTGCAAAACCAACAACAATAGTCTCAGATGCTTGTACAGCTTCTGGTATGCCTAGTAATTCTAAGTAAGGAATGAATGGCTGACCTAGCACAGAGAATACTGAAGTGTATTCAGCAATGACTAGTGCAACAGTACCAAGGCCCATAACAACTGGAAGTACACCAAATACCATGTCGATAGCGTTACGAACGCCTTCGCCGAAAACAGATTTGAATGACTTCACTTGACCAGCTTTGTTCAGCGCAAGTTCCATACCCCAAGATAGTGAGGTGTGACCCGCAGGAATCGCGTCAGCATCAGCTTCAGGTTTTGAACCATCGATAAATGTATTCTTTTTCAAGCTTAGCGGTGGCAAGCGAGGGATGATGATTGCAGCAATGAAACCAGCTAAACAGATCGCGCCATAGAATGGTAGGAACAGGTGTTCTAGTTCTACTTGAGCGATAACCACTAGGCTGAACGTAATAGATACTGCTGAGAATGTAGTACCTACAACAGCTGCTTCTCGTTGAGTATAGAATTTGTCTTCGTACTGTTTGCTCGTAAGTAGGATACCAACACTACCGTCGCCTAACCAAGAAGCCACACAGTCAATAGCACTGCGACCAGGTAGGTTAAATAGAGGACGCATCACTTTACTCAGAAGTGCACCCATTAACTCTAACAAACCAAAGTTAAGCAGTAGTGGTAATAGTAGACCGGCGAAAATGAACACAGAGAACAGCGTTGGCAACAGACCTTCCAGAACTAAGCCACCTGTGTTTTCTTCCCAAATAGCTTTAGGGCCAACTTGGAAGAATGTCATGATCACGGCTGCACCACCAATCACTCGTACTGCAAGCCATAACCATGAAGGGTTGAATAGGCCGTTTAGGAATGAATTTTCAACAATGAATGCCGGCTTAAAAAGTTTCGTTGCAAAAGATGCAACCGACATAAATGCGATAATTGTGGTTAGAATTGCAACTAAAGAGTCACCAAATAAAGCTTGTACTGATTTTGCTAGTACAGCGACAGGAATAGTAAATGAACCGTCATAGCTGATCGGTGCCATAAATAGGAACACCCCGATCAAAGAAGGGATCAGGAACATCCATAAGCTTCCAGCAGGCTTCTGTTCTACTGGAGTATCTAATGTTTGAGCGTTATCTTGCATTATTTTTCTCGTGTTACTACTAGTCAATTAACGCCATATCCTTGGCATATTAATTCACTAAACATCCGTATTTACTCATTGGCGCGAGAATATCTATTTTTTGATAGTTTAGCAATACTATTCATCATAAAAGGGTAGATATTCATTCCTTTGCACTTTGAGAATGGCAAATCATGGTGATTTGTTTCGTTATTGTTACACTGGTGAATGATTTGTAGAAAATGGTTTGTGCATTTAATGTGAGTTCGGGCACAGACTTGGAGATTAAAATGCAGGTTGAAAGTGGCTTTTGGTTGGTAAGTTATAGATTTATAAAGAAAAGCTCTTGGTTGTTCGACCAAGAGCTTAAATATGAGGATTGACAATAAAAGATTGTTGCCGTTCAGAGTTAAGCTGGTTCTGAATTTGTTAACGTAATTTTATCGATAGCATCTAAGCTGTCGCGCAGTGCATCGTCGAACTCTTTATACACGTTCTCTTCACCGACAAGATGAATAATACCAGCACGGCTCAGCTTTTGGGTAACTCGTGGGTTTGCACCTGAAATGAGCACTGTGACATTCTTACGATGGAAGTTCTCGATAATCTCTTCGAGTGCTTGAAGACCAGTAATGTCCATAAATGGAACCCAGCGTAATCGGATAATTAAAATCTTTGGTGTTTCTTGAATACTCGTCATTACTCGCTCAAATGTTTCCGCGGCTGCGAAAAAGAACGGTCCGTCGAGTGCATAAATAGCCAATTCTCTTGGTAAAGCGTTTTTGCCGTGTCGCTGTAAGTCTGGGTTCAACTCTTCAGCAGTCGGTGCTTTCACTTCTACACTGGAAGCCATGCGTTTCACAAAGTGAAGAATCGCGATGATGACACCAATGTTTACTGCGACGACTAAATCTGCAAATACAGTCAAGCTAAAGGTAATCAATAGAATTGCCACATCGGCTCTTGGCGCTCGTTTCACAAGCTTAATGAAGTGAGGGAGCTCACTCATGTTCCAAGCCACTACAAATAGAATCGCACTTAGTGTTGCAAGTGGAATATTAACGGCTAGTGGTGCTAACACTAAAAGAATCACAATCAACGTGAGCGCATGAATAATGCCTGCTAATGGGCTGTTACCTCCATTACGAATGTTTGTTGCAGTACGTGCAATAGCGCCTGTTGCCGCAATCCCGCCAAAGATAGGGGCAATTATATTAGCGATACCTTGTCCCACCAGTTCTTGGTTGGAGTTGTGCTTAGTACCAGACATACCATCGGCAACAACTGCAGAAAGCAGTGATTCGATTGCCCCTAGCATTGCAATAGCAAAAGCAGGGCCGATGAGCTGAATGATTTGTGAGAAAGAAATGTCTGGAACAGACAGCTCTGGTAAGCCTTGAGGTATACCGCCAAAAGCAGAACCGATGGTTCGCACGCCATCAAAACCAACAAAATACTGCAGAGTGGTCACAACAATGAGCGCCAATAAAGGACCAGGGATTCGTGACAGCTTAGGAATTTTTGGACCGAGGATAACTAATGCTAACGAAAGCAGTGCTAGTAATGTTGTTGTTAGATGAAACTGTGGGAAAGCGTTAAAAATGGAAAGCAGCTTTTGGTGGAAATGTGCTCCACTGATCTTTGGTAAGCCAAAGAAATCTTGCCATTGCCCAACCCAAATAATAACGCCAATACCGCTAGTGAAGCCGACAATAACAGGATCGGGAATGTAGCGAATAATGCTGCCCAACTTGGTTACACCAAGAATGAGGAGAATAACGCCCGCCATCATTGTGGCAATTTGTAAACCGCCTACACCGTACTGGGCAACAATGCCTGCGAGGATAACAATGAAGGCGCCAGTTGGTCCTGCAATCTGAACCCTTGAACCACCGAAAATAGAAACAATTAAGCCAGCAATAATTGCAGTGTAAATACCTTGTTCAGGTTTAACGCCTGATGCAATAGCAAACGCCATCGCCAAAGGAAGAGCAACCACGCCGACAATCAAACCCGCACTTAAGTTGTTTAACCAATGTTTACTTTTTAGTAGACCTGCTTTGTGGGATTCATAGATGGCAAACATATCAATAGCCTTAAAGTTGGTGTGGTAATCGAACGGCGTTTGATTCTACGCTCATTTTATGCCCTGTAAAGGTAGGATTCGAATGCATTTTTACCAATAACTCATGAATAAATGTACGAGCGAAATGTATCAAGCACGCACCTGTTAATGAATTTTTACTAATAGGTTACTGGCTTAATATTCTTAATGTTAAGTCGCTTGAGTTATAGTGTCTGCGCCTACGAAAAAATAGCTTATTAAATTATGAAAAAACGCCTATTACCTGTTCCACTTGTTCTGCTTACTCCGATTGTTTTACTCATTATCGTCATATCTGCCGGTATCTACCGATTTTCTCTTTCCGATGACGAAATCTTGGCTAAATTTCCCACCAAGACTCAACAGCAAGATCCTATCGCTCTTGAGGTGTTTGGAATAAATGTGCCAAATCCCATTACTGTGCCAGTACCTGAAACACCCAGTTTTGCTTTTATGGAATCTTGGGATGAACAGCATCGTTGGGTGTTGGGAGATTACGACTCGGGCAGCGAGCGCGGTACCGTTGCTTTAGACACTCAATTGATGCGTAAACTCGAGGGTTATGATGAACAACGCGGCTATCTGTCGGTCATTCGCGTTTCGAATCAAGGCTCAGGAGTGTTTAATTACTTGGCTTTGTTTAAATACGACGAGCTTAGATCTCGAATGGTAATGGTCAGTAGTGAGTTTCTGGGCGACCGCATAGAAGTACAGTCTCTCACTCAAAATGCCCACCAAGTGACGGTTTCCTTATTAAGCCATGCAAATAATATGGCTTTTTCTGAGGCACCGACTGAATCTATGTCTATACTATTTTCGATATCGGAGAAATATCAGCTATCTACAGCTAACTAGAAGCACAGCTTCCAGTCCGGTTCGTCATAGCAGGATAATAGCTTGGTGATACTCATTTGTTTGAGGAAACATCTTGGCTGAATTTGAAAGTTTGTAATTGAGTTTCTATCATTTGCCTAGCTGAACACTTTTTGACCGAAAATGGAGTTTGACATGATTAACAAGCGTTTCTTTAAGACAAAAGATGAAGTAGAAGTGACATTCGAACTGGATGCGCCAGATGTTGCATCGAATGTAGCTATTGTCGCTGACTTTCTTGATTGGCAGCCTCAACCAATGAAGAAAGTACCAAAAACCAGTGTTTTTAAATTTAAAGCACGCCTACCAAAAGACTCAAATTATCAATTCCGCTATTTGTTGGACGAAGAACTGTGGGTTAATGATCCACAGGCTGATCAGTACATTCCAAATGGCTTTGGCGAAGACAATTGTATGGTATCTACTCACCAATGAATTGGTTTAGATCCTATACGTTAAAGAGTAATGTTTTTGGGTTATGTAGAGCTAAACTTGCGCTATAAACAAAGCATATAAAAAGGCACTTTTGTGCCTTTTTACGTTTCTTTACTCGGTCAATAATGACATTTCGCTTAGAAAGCCGTAATCTGTGCCTCTTTTATATCATTTACACAGGTAAGGTTGTGCTTTCAAAATCTGTTATTTTGCGATTTTCAGAGCTTTCGAAAAGAAAGAAAGCCTTTGCAATAGGGTTGCCTATTGTAGCTGCTGCAGCCATCTTGTTGTCTTCAAATCCTGAGTCAAATCAGCGACGTATCGCTCTATCTCTTCCAGATACAGATATGGTAGAAACCATTTTTGGAGAGTCAAAGCAAGATAGTGTGCCACTTCCAGATTACGAGTATGTCATCAGGTCTGGTGACAATTTAAGTAGCATCTTTAGCCAGCTTGGTTATTCATACCAAGAGCTGATGAAGATTATGGAAACAGACTTAAACTATCTGGCACTAGATACTTTAAAGCCGGGTAACATTTTACGTTTCTGGTCAGGTGACAATAAACAAACTCTAGATAAGATGGAGCTAGAGTTTAGCTTGGTTGAGCGAGCAGTTTATTCGCGTGTTGAAGATGGAAGTTATGAATATAAAGACGTAACTTTACCAAGCCGCTGGAAAGAATTTGCCCTTGTTGGTGAAATTCAGGGGAGCTTCTCACAATCAGCGAATAAATTGGGTTTGGGTAGTGCGGAGATCGACCAAATCGTTGCTTTATTAAAAGATAAAGTGAATTTTGGCAGAGACTTACGTGCTGGAGATCAGTTTGAAGTTGTGCAGTCTCGTCAGTATGTCGGAGAGAAACTGACAGGCAACCGAGAAATTCAAGCGATCAAAATTTACAGTCGTAGCAGTGAAATCGCGGCATATCTTTACAAAGATGGTCAGTACTACGATAAAGATGGCAACAGTCTTCAACGTGCTTTTCAACGTTATCCGACAAAAACACATTGGAGAATGTCATCAGGTTTCGACCCTAACCGTCACCACCCTGTTACTGGCTTATTTGCTCCGCACAACGGAACGGATTTCGCTACGCCAATAGGGACACCTGTGCTATCAACTGGTGATGGTGAAGTCATCATGACACGTAACCATCCTTATGCGGGTAACTATGTAGTCATCAAACATGACAATACTTATAGCACCCGCTATTTGCACTTAAGCAAAATATTGGTACGTAAAGGTCAAAAGATAACCCGTGGGCAAAAAATAGGCTTGTCAGGTCAGTCGGGAAGAGTGACTGGACCGCATCTACACTATGAATTGATTGTTCGTGGTCGTCCGGTTGACGCGATGAAAGCGAACATACCTATGGCGACTTCGGTGCCTAAAAGTGAAATATCTCAATTCATAGCACGTCGTGATGAGCTAAATAAGATCCTTGATACCAAAGAAAGCATGCTGGCTTCAAATGGTAAAGATGTACCACAAGAAGGTTAACTGAGCAGTGAAGAAGAGCCCTATCATTAGATAGGGCTTTTTTATGGGTTAAATCTTCATACAAAGTCAGAGTGTTGTTATCGAAACTGTCAGTTTTACGTATATAATCCACGCGTATTTAATTGAGGAGTGCATTTATGCAGCAAAACGAATTTGAAGCTTTGGTTAAAAGCTTATGTGAGAAAGAAAACTTACCTCAAGCTTTAGAGCTGCTAAAAGCGAGTGAAGATGAAGAAATTGCGGAAGCTGCTCAATCATTAACAGGTCAGTTTGCACTGGCAGAAGTGGACGGTGAACAACGCATTTATCACGTAACTTTACAACAAAATGAACAAGGCGAAGAGCAAGAGTTTGTTGAGCATGTAATGAATGAAGGTGACGATGTAATTAAATTTGTTGCTTGGTTCTTTGATGTTAATTTTGAAGTTAAACAAAGAGATACATATCAAGCAGCTGGAAAAACATATAAGCAGCCAAAAAGAAGCTAATATTCATTGCATTGAATAGTGTGATTCAAGTCTTGTTATTGCTTATTTGTGTGATATAGTTCACGCACAAATTTAGTGGTAAATTTACAAAAATTGCGGAGACACACTATGAATTTTCAATTTGCTTCAGCTTATATGATTACTGGTGAAGTGGTTGTTAAACAAGTGATGGACGAAACTCTTTACGGAAAAGCCAAAGTTAAGAAGCCTTCTCGTATTAAAATGTTTCTTAAGAAAATCAGTAAGTAATTAGGCTGAATTTGATAAATCCAGAAGGCCCTGAGATTGAAAAATCTCAGGGCTTTTGCTTATCTGTCATATTGATAAGGGGCTAGCATATTCTCTCAGCTCGAAAAGAGAGCAGGAATATCTCTTAATCTATCGGTGCTCTTTAGCGTGAATTGGGTGGACATTTTCTGGTGGTCTAGAGGCGATGATGTGGTTACTTTCTTGCTGTAGCCAAACTTCAAGTTCGCTGCAACCGCCAATGTATTTACCTTCAATCCAAATCTGCGGAACTGTGACAGGTGTTTTTTCTCCAATGATGGCTTTTACTTCTGGAATCATTCGGTATAACGCAGCGCTGTTTTTTACCACGTCTTGGTATTGATAAGTAATACCTGCTTGGTTGAGTAGCTGTTTTGCTTTAGTGCAGTATGGGCAAGTCTCTTTACCATAAACAATATTGCCTTTCAGAGTGTCACGTTCTGTCCACTCTTTGATTGCAGCTTGTACCAACAATCCTCTGTTGAGTGCTTCACCTTGGCTAATCACTTTGCCTTCTAGGATCACGATAGGTGCGTGCCAAGCACCGTATTTTAGTGGTTCCCACCAATGAGAGAGCCAATCTTTAACTTCCAGCTCAATCGGTACATCCGCGAGTTCGTTTTTAAACGTATCGAGAAGAATGTCTTTTGTCAGGGTGCATTCACCACAGGGAATATTCACTTTAAATGGGCCAAAGCTTCCAGCCCATCGATATAAAGTCACTGTAATTGGCTTTGTCATGGTTTTAAAGACCTAGTTAAATGTAACCTACACTTGATTACTTAAAACATAAGAACGGCTTTAGGCCGTTTTTATTTCAGCGTGCGTCTTTTTTGCTTCCCATTGGGTGATAAATGCAACCGACATGATGATGATGATTGCGCCCAGCCATAGTCGACCTGGTGGAACCCAGCCGAAAACCATCCAACCAGCAAGAACGTTTAGTGGTAGTTTTGCGTGATCAAAAGGCTGTACGAATGATGCATCGGCAACCGAGTAAGCTTTTACTATCGCCCATTGTGCTAGTGCTGTCATTGCTCCTGCCGCAATGAGTAAAGCCCACAAAGTACCACCGACAGGTGTTTGCCATTCTGGAACAGCTAATAGCAAGTTAAACGGTGTGATGAGCAGCAATAGGTAGACAACCATGGTTGATGGGCTATCAACGGCAGATAATTTTTTAACCATTAATGAATAGCATGCCCAGAAGAAGGCTGCGCCAACAGGCAGTAGGGTAGCCCAGCTAAAATCTTCAGCCCACGGCTCTAGAATGATCATCGCGCCGATAAAGCCAGTTAGCGTTGCACCCCAGCGTGCTACACCGACTTTTTCTTTCAGCAGTAGACCTGAACCCACAGTGGCAAATAAAGGCGAAGTCATGAGTAGCGCGATACCTTGCCAAATAGGCACTGGGTAGGCTAGAGCCCACAGCCACAATTGAATGCCAATCACCGCCAAAAAAACACGAAACACGTGCCAACCAAAATATTGAGTACGAAGTGATTGGCGAATCCCTAACGTTTTTAAATAAGGGAGAATAACTACAATGGCGACAGCGTATTGAATCAAGGCGACAGTCGTTGAAGTGAGTCCGAATTTAATGCTCGCAATCTGCGTCACACTGTTCACAACAGCAAAAGCGAGTCCTGCTGTTAACATCCAAAATGCGCCATGGATTGGCTGATGTTTTCCGTTCATTTGAAATGCTTAACAATTAAAGAGAATGGAATGAATGATACGTGCTATTTGCTGGGAAACCAATTGTGATTATCTGTTGGAGCTATTCAGTAAATTTGAGGTAAATGGCAGATAAAAAAAGGCCTCCTAATAGGAGGCCGAAAGAACATGAAGTGACCAGTGATTTCTGCCTTATCACTGAAAAGAAGCACAAACGCTGCCTGCATTTGTACTTTATATAAAGCATTAAGTATGCCAGTTTTCATTTTTCTTTAATTACAATGAGTTATGTTTATTTTGCATTTTTGTACAATTAAGTTACGTGCATCTTCATGGAGCAGCACGCTGTGATCTGGTGCAAATAAAAAAGGCCAGATTTACATCTGGCCAAAAGGACTTACCTTGGGAGTATTTAAACCAAGCAAACATTACTAGTTACAAGATACTTATAGCATTTGAACTCATCTCTTTGCTGTACGCTAAGATAGTTGGGTTAAATGACGCTTTGATTTCAACTTGTTGGCATTATTGTGATTAAAAAAGCTCGCACAGGGCGAGCTTTTGGCGTGTTGCTATTTAACTTAAGCGATTTTCACGCCGTTTGCTGTCAAAGCAACGGCGATATTGCCGCGAGTTGCGTTTGAATATGGGCATACTTGATGAGCAGTTTTTACTAGTTCAACAGCCAAAGCTTCTTCTAAATCTAACTGAGCTTCTAGGCTCACCGTTAGCGCGAAGCCTCCATTGTCATTAGGGCCGATACCAACTTCAGCAGTTACGGGTGCGGATTTAAGCGTTACTTTTGCTTCACGAGCTACGTGTAAGATTGCGTTTGAGAAACAAGCAGAATAGCCAGCTGCAAATAGTTGCTCTGGGTTAGTTGCTGTTCCATTGCCACCCATTTCTTTTGGGTAGCTTAAGTCTACAGATAGTAAACCGTCTTCTGTAGAAACTTTACCGTTACGGCCTGCTAACGCTGTTGCTTTTGTTGTATAGATAGTCGCCATGTTTTTTACCTTAATTTATATTGTGAACAATCTAATTGTTTGCAATATTAAATCGATCTTTAGGTCGATTGCAAGTATATTGTGCACAACTTAGTTTGAGAGAGAGAAACATGAGTCATTGTGTAACAGGTAAGAATGTAGATTCTTTAAGCAAAGAAGAGCTTTTGTTGCTTGATAATCAGCTTTGTTTTCCTTTGTATAGTGCAGCAAATGCCGTTGTTCGAGCATATCGACCACTGCTGGATGCACTCGATCTTACCTATGCCCAATATCTGGTTATGATGGTGCTATGGCAAACCAACGGAATTAACGTAAAGATACTTGGTGAAAGATTGCATCTTGATTCAGGAACACTGACACCGCTTTTAAAACGATTGGAGACCAAGGGTATTGTTATCCGAAAGCGTGGGCAGTCAGATGAGCGTGTACGTGAACTTTTCCTCACTGAAGAAGGTTTTGCTCTTAGGCAGAAAGCGATGTCTATTCCGAATGCCATGCTATGCAAGCTTGACCTTGAATTGGACGAACTGATCTCGTTAAAAACACTTTGCGAAAAGGTCATTGCAAAGTTGTCTTAATCAAGAAAAGCGAGCGAAAGATCTTAGTTTAAGTAACACATTCATCAATTTAGTTGTTGTATTAAACGGATAAGATAAAATTTTCGCTCACTCAATGTTCAAGGAAGAAAAATGAACTCAGTTCGATTAGATGAACAACCTATTTACCCATCGAAAGTTGTCTGTGTGGGCCGTAATTATGTTGAGCATATCAAAGAGCTAAATAATGCCATTCCGGATCAGATGGTGGTATTTAATAAACCAAACAGCAGCGTTACGTCAGTCTTACACTCTTTCCATCAGGAGACATTACACTACGAAACAGAGATCTGTTTTCTTGTGAAAGATGGGCAATTTTCTGCAGTAGGTCTGGGTTTAGACCTTACCAAACGTGAGCAACAAGCTGTTTTAAAGAAACAAGGTTTACCTTGGGAACGAGCGAAAGCTTTTGATGGTTCTGCTGTGTTTAGCCGCTTTATTCCATTGGATGGGATTGATATCGCTTCTTTACATCTTGAGTTACTCATTAACTGTGTGAGAGTTCAAGCTGGTGGTGTCGAACAAATGATGTTCAAACCAGATGTGATTCTTAATGAGTTGAAATCTTACACCACGCTTTTTGATGGCGATATTGTTATGACTGGCACGCCTCAAGGTGTCGGAGAAGTGCATCGTGGCGATGTGTTCTTAGGCCGCCTAAAAAGCGGTGATAAAACACTTATCGAGATTGAATGGGCTGCTGAATAGCCTTTGTTTGATTCCCTTCTTACTTACCTATGTTGAGCGATGTAAGAAGGGATGTTCCCAACGGATTTATTGCTTGTAAATCTAACTGCTTGTAAATCTAACTCTTAGCCCCACACGACCAAATTAAGCACTAGAAAAGCAGCCATGCTTACCACTGTGGTCAGTAAAACATTCTTTGTTTTCCAAGCAATGATGCCTGCCAATATTGCAGCCCAAAGGTATGGGTTTTGAGAAGACGTGTTCAACTCACTGTCATGAGTAAAAACAATCGGAGCCCAAATCGCGGTGAGTACAGCTGGACTGGAATAGCTGAGTAACTTCTGCACTCCTGGGCTTAAACGTAGCGGCAGCCTTGGTTCAAGAAAAAGATAGCGGCTAAGAAATACCAAACACGTCATAGCTAATATGGAGAGAATAATCATGCTTTATCTCCAACTTGTGTATTGCTCTTTGCCTTTCTAGCGAGTGCCAATTCAGTAAAGTAGCCCGCTAACATGGCTCCTATGCTGGCGTACATTAAGCTGCCATTGATACTGAAAATCGTTAGAGCGACAGACAGCATAAGTGCCGTGATCACTGAGACCAAGATAGGGACGCTTTTTACATTAGGTATCACAATGGCGATAAATGTCGCAGCGACTGCGAAATCCAACCCAATAGAGTTGAGTGAAGGTATATAACTTCCGGCAACAATCCCTACTAAGGTTGCTAAGTTCCAAATAAGATAAAAACTAAATCCAGCACCAAAAGCATACCAACGGTTAAACTGCTTTTCACTCTGCTGACCACATAGTGCGAATAACTCGTCTGTCAGCAAGAAACCCAAAACCACACGCCAACGTGTTGGAAGAGGGCTAATTTTACCTCTCATGGATACGCTATACAGGAAATGGCGAGAAGTAATGAAGAATGTGGTTATCAGCATCGTCATTAATCCCGCTCCCGCTTTGATCATACCTGTAGCGACCAACTGAGCAGAACCAGCAAAAAGAATGGCAGACAACGCTTGGCTTTCGAAGGGATTGAGTCCTGCTTCAATAGCAAACGAACCTGCAAGTAATCCCCACGGAAGAACCGCTACGCTAAGTGGTAGCATGGCGACAGTACCTTGCCAAAAAAGCCGTGGTTTGGAGTCGACAGTCTGGTGAGACATTGCCGTACTATTCATAAATCATCCTTAATATCGTGATCCCTAGTTGCTAGTTGCTAGTTGCTAGTTGCTTTGGCTGGGCATCACCATTTATCTATCTCGTTGGTCACTACTTGTGTTCAACTTTATGAACATTCTTAGCAAAAGCCTAATTGAATGCACTGTGACCTTACCAGAATTAGCGAGAGATAAAAGGCACATAGAGTGCCTTTTATGGGTTTTTGATGCCTAGAGTGCGAGTTGCGATGGTTCAATCTTCTAAGAAAGGTGCTTCTTTTGGTTCGATGACAAGAGTGCGCGTTGGGTAAGCTATATCGGCTCCATTTTGATGAATGATGCCCATCACTTTAAGCATTACATCTTGCTTCACTTCATGGAATCGCACCCAGTTGATGGTTTCAGTAAAGGTGTAGATGAAAAAATCGAGAGAAGACGAGCCAAACGCGTTGAAGTTCACTATCAGAGTCTGGTTGGCGTCGATATCTTCGTGGTTTTCCAACATCTCGCGTACTTGCGCAACGATGGTTGCCATCTTATCCGCATCTTGATAACGCAGCCCAATCGTTTCGTAAATTCGACGGTTTTTCATACGTGACGGGTTTTCAACAATGATATTGCTGAATACAGAGTTCGGAACGTAAAGAGGTCTCTTGTCAAATGTTCGGATGATAGTCATTCGCCAACCGATGCGTTCTACCGTCCCTTCAATTTCTCTGTCAGGCGAGCGAATCCATTCACCAACCTTGAATGGGCGGTCGAAGTAAATCATTAAGCCACCGAAGAAGTTGGAAAGTAAGTCTTTTGCTGCAAGTCCGACAATCAAGCCACCGACACCACCAAACGTTAACAAACCACGAAGGCTGACTCCTAGTGTTTGCATCACAGATAGAAGACCAATGGTCATAATGATCAAGCGAGACACCTTACCCACTGCCTGAACGGTTGTCTCGTCGCGTCTTTTATCCTGAAGCAGATAGTGTTCAACGTTGAGGGCTAAGCGAATCAGAATCCAAATAAAGATAGCCGCCAGCATGAGCTTTTTACTTGTTGCTAACCAACTGAATTTGCTTTGAATGTTATCATCCAATAGCAATCCCAGAGAGATGGTTGCAGGCCAACACCAAATTAAAGTACTGATTGGGGTTTTTAGTGCATGTAAAACCAAGTCATCCCAGTGAAATTTGGTTTTCTCACTGATATTGGATAAACGGCTAAAAACGAAGCGCCAGATTACCCATGCGACTAAGCTCGCCAAAGTAATGAAAAGTACGCTGTTATCCCAGCCTTTGAGGTACTGTGAAGTTTGAAACTCTGTTAATAATTCGTTCATATCCATCCGAACTTGATGTCATTTTTCTCGTCTAAATTAACAGAAAGTCGCTTTATTCTCTAGATTATGTGAGTTAAGTGGCGAGTTTTTAAAGGCATTCTATGCTAATTAAAAAGTAGACCAAGATTATTCAACAAGTTTGGTAATTACATTAATTACTATGGTTATCCCCCAGTTTAGCAATCTGGGCGATCATTTAAGTCAGTAAGGCAAGAAAATGAAAATTCGTGATAAGCAGTTTGCCGTAGTCGGCTTAGGGCGTTTTGGTTTATCGGTTTGCCAAGAGTTGGCAGACGCTGGTGCTCAGGTGCTGGCAGTAGATGTGAATGAAGAAAAAGTAAAAGCGGCGACACAGTTTGTTACTCAAGCCGTGGTAGCTAATTGTACTCTTGAAGATACTGTGGCTGAATTAAAGCTGAGTGACTATGACATGGTCATGGTCTCTATTGGCGAGGATGTTAATGCTTCGATCTTGACGACATTAGTGATGAAAGAGTCGGGAGTGAAATCAGTTTGGGTAAAAGCGAACGATAAATTCCATTCCAAAATTCTGCAAAAAATCGGCGCTGACCATATCATCATGCCTGAGCGAGATATGGGGGTGCGTGTGGCGCGCAAAATGTTGGATAAACGCGTATTGGAATTTCAAGAGTTAGGCAGCAACTTAGCGATGACCGAAGTTGTAATTGGTTCGCGCTTAATGGGTAAAACCATGGGGCAACTGAGTTTGTGCCAGAACGATGAAATTCAGGTATTGGGGTTTAAACGCGGTCCTGAAATTATCAAAAATCCTGACCTCGATAAAGTCATGGAAATTGGGGACATGTTAATCGTTGTTGGCCCTAAAGACGTTTTAATGGCTAAGTTGAAATCTCTATGAGCTTATTCCGCAGCGGTGTTTTCTACCCCTTAGAAAAAGAGCATTTGGAAAAGAAAAGCTCTGAGCCGAAAATCATATTATACAGCTTCCTATGGGTGCTGATACCTTCTGCAATTCTACTCACTCTTCCTATTTTTTCAGTCTCTGGATTGAGTTTTGCAGACGCGCTGTTCACGGCAACTTCAGCTATCAGTGTGACTGGCCTTGGTGTGGTTGATACCGGTCAGCATTTCACGTTAGCAGGAAAAATACTGCTGATGGCTTTAATGCAAATTGGCGGTTTGGGACAAATGACACTGTCGGCGGTACTTTTGTACTTGTTCGGTGTTCGCTTAAGCTTGTATCAGCAAGCGTTAGCAAAAGATGCATTAGGTCAGGATCGTGCAGTTAATTTACGCAAACTGGTTAAGAAAATCATCACTTTTGCCCTGATTGCCGAGAGCATAGGATTTATTGTTTTGTCGTTTCGCTGGGTTCCTGAATTCGGTTGGGCTACAGGTTTGTTTTACGCTCTGTTCCATGCAATATCAGCGTTTAATAACGCTGGTTTCTCACTATTTTCCGACAGTATGATGGGTTATGTCGGCGATCCATTAGTGATCATCACTCTTTCGAGTTTGTTTATTTTTGGTGGTCTAGGTTTTACGGTAGTGGGAGATGTGTGGGCAAACTGGCGCAGAGGTATCCGTCGCTTAAGTCTGCATACCAAAATCATGCTTACTGCAACTCCGACTCTCTTGCTAGTGGGAACTTTACTGTTCTGGCTTTTGGAAAGGAACAATCCCAACACTATGCAAAATTTGGATTTGGGATCGCAGTGGTTGGCTGCATTTTTCCAATCAGCAACAGCTAGAACTGCTGGGTTTAATAGTGTCGATTTGGCTCAGTATACGCGCCCAGCGTTACTGGTGATGATCATTCTGATGTTGATCGGTGCTGGTTCTACATCAACAGGGGGAGGGATTAAGGTGTCTACGTTTGCTGTGGCATTTGTAGCAACTTGGTCTTTTCTACGTCAGAAAAAACACGTTGTTATGTTCCGCCGTAGTGTTAACTGGCCAACAGTGACGAAAGCACTTGCGATTATTGTTGTAAGTGGTGCATTACTGACCATCGCAATGTTCCTGCTGATGATCACTGAAACTCACGCCAGTTTTGATCACATCTTGTTTGAAACGATATCAGCATTCGCTACGGTAGGGTTATCTACTGGGCTAACTTCAGAACTTTCTGAGCCTGGAAAATACATCATGGTGGTGGTGATGATCATTGGTCGTATAGGACCGTTGACACTGGCATATATGCTTGCAACACCACAGCCAACGTTGTTGAAGTATCCTGAAGATACCGTTCTGACAGGTTAATTTTGGTCGAAGTGGCTAGTGATGGCGCTTCGACGTGTCTCTGCACCGCCGGAGGAATCAACAGTAGCCTCATAGCCCTGTTTGATAAAACGTTGGATCGGTGAGGCAGGATGAATGCGTTTAAGTTGTGGTGAGCTTTCAGTTCCTGCTAATGCATAAACTGAACGGCCTTGTCCTGTCTCTATTTTGATGTTTTTACCATCGTATTCAAAGCTTGTGCTGATCAGTCGATGATTACGAAAAACACCTTGATCACTTAAGGTAAGTACCTCTGTGCGGTATCCTGGAGCGTTGATTTCAACCCATGAACCGTAGACCTGTGAAGGACTAGTATAAGCTTGGTAGCCAAAATAAATCAGTGCCCCACACAGTAATGCGGCTACACCTAGGGTAGTAGCGAATACTGATTTGAAAATTGCTTCTTTTGACATGAGGTGACTAATGACTCCGACTGCTTGTTCATTTTGTAGGTTTTTTCATACGACTTGCTAAAAGTACCATCAAACGGCTTATGATTTAAAGCATCGAACTTTAATTAGCTGCATTAGGGTACTTTAACCGCGCTAAACGTGAACATTACACCACACCATATGGGCCAAAGTCATAGTCTGATCGCCAATTGTTACATTTGAATTTTAAATGTTTCTCGCGCTTAGTTACAAATCAATAAAAATAATGTGGATATTTTGCGTCTTGAATCAAAGATTGTAATGCGTTAAAACAATACGCTGTAGCTTGGACTAGCAAGCAATTGATAATTTACAAGGAAGAACGATGATTAAGGAAAACACTTATTTTGAAGGCTCAGTTAAGTCTTTAGGTTTTACTCATGCAGACAGCGACGTGACTGTAGGTGTAATGGTTCCAGGAAGTTATACATTTAGCACTGGCAACCCAGAATGCATGACAGTCGTAAAAGGTGCGTTAACGATTAAACGTGTTGGCGACAAAGACTGGATGACATTTGAAAGCGGCGACGCTTTTGAAGTGGCAGGAAATTCTTCATTCGAAGTAAAAGTTGAAGCATCGACTGCTTATTTGTGCGAATACCTATAACGGTAAAAGACCACACTAGTTACTCATTAAATGAATGACTAGTGTGGCAAAACAAAAAGGAATGGGCAGTGGATTATTCTCTTTTTGTGTGTGAGCTTATTGGCCGTTAAGACTAAATAGCTACAGAAAAACCAAAGCAGTTTTTCAAATTCAATTTATTAATACGTTTCAAACAAGCCTGAGTTGTAGTCTTTTATTGCCTGTTCGATTTCTTGAATCGAGTTCATGACAAATGGTCCGTAATGTACAACAGGTTCATTAATCGGCTCACCGCTAAATATCAGAACACCACTCGTGTCATTGGCTGTCATCGAGAATTCCTCACCGCTAGAAAGAATGGCGAACTCACTTTGCATTAGCACTCGCTCACCGACTTTAATACTGCCTTTGTAGGTATAAACCATGACATTGTGGTGTTTAGGCGTTTGCAAGGTGACTGTGCTCCCCGCAACACTCTGCCAGTCAGCAATTGTTGCCGGCACACCTGTCTTCGTCAGTGGTCCTTGCAGTTCTGTACCATTGGCAGTGATATCACCAGCTAAAACTCTTAGTAAACCAAGTTGTTCGCTTCTGAACTCAGTAATCGTTTCAGGTTGGAAATCATGGTATTGAGCAGGCTTCATTTTGTCGCGAGCTGGCTGGTTTATCCAAATTTGGAATCCGTGTAAATCACCATCTTGCATAATAGGCATCTCACTGTGGATAACGCCTTGTCCTGCAGCCATCCATTGTGCGCCACCAGAACGTAGGGCGCCCACATTTCCCATATGATCTTTATGTTCAAAATGGCCTTTAAGCATATAGGTTAGCGTTTCAATTCCACGATGTGGATGTGGAGGGAATCCACCAACATAATCTGCACGTTTGTCTGATTTGAGTTCGTCCATCATTAAAAACGGAGAAAAAGCCGTGTTATTAAACCCTGCAACACGCTGAATTTTTACGCCGTCGCCGTCGGAAGTAGGTTGTGCTGGGATAATGTGGCGAATTTCACGATGTGTACTCATAATTTTTACACCCTAACTTTTTCTATCGTAGGTAAGGTCGGCTGACCTTTGAGACTATATTGGAATTCTAGTAGACGGATGAGGAAAGGAGGAGAGGTGACAATCGAGGAAGTCATTCAATAATTTCGAATGAGTCTAATTTTGTCGTTACCACTTTTGGTAGGTCAAAACTTTGTTGGTCTATACTTAATCTGAACGTGAAACGAACGAGGAGGTTGCTATGGCAGTTCTTCCTAAACATACAGACCAGAACCCTCGCTACGACCCAAGTGACGATCTCACTGCAGATCAGTTACACAGGTTTACTCGTGCGGCAAACAAAGCACAGAATAAACGTGAGCAAATAGAAAGAAGCGATACACCGTCAATTATCGAAGTCGCTCGTCGCGCAAGATTTGCAGAGTATAGAAATGAAGCAAAATCCAAAGGGAGAAAAAGAAGTTCACATCAATATGCCATGTTTATGGTACTGATTGCTGTATTGGCCTTGGGGGTTATGTATTTGACTCAGTAGCTCTCAAGATCGGTGTGACCTTTCCGTCAGCGTAATTCGGCATTTGGTAGTCGGAGGCGTTTTGATAGTAACAGTATTGGTTTTTACCGTTGTGTTTTGCTGCGTACATCGCCTTGTCAGCACAACGAGTCAATTCAGCAAGATTATCGGCATCTTGCGGATATAAAGCAGCTCCGACACTAATAGTGACATTGCCCAGCAGCTGTTTATCTTTGTATTTGCTATCAAATAGATGGCAAATTCGATGCAGAATATTGTCTAAGTCTTGTAATGAATTCACATCATAAAGCAGTAACACGAACTCATCTCCAGCGAATCGTGCAATGGAGTAGTCAGCTTTATTGGTTTTTCTGTCTGTGGTACGAATATTATTTTTGATTCTGTGTGCAAAATTCTGAAGAATCTTGTCACCCATTTCATGTCCATAGCTGTCGTTGATATGTTTGAAATTATCGATATCCAAAAACACCAGCGCAGTAATTTTTCCACCCGGTTGTATTTCCGAGAGCTTTGCCGTTGCCCAGCTTTCAAAGCTCCAACGGTTGGCTAAGCCTGTGAGGTGATCTCTGTATGCGAGCTTTTCTATGCCTTCTAAATAGAGTGACTTGATATAGTTGATAGCTTTGGAATAAAAGTAGGCAGATGTATTACATACCGTACACATTGCAACCAAACTAATGAAGAAGCGCTCTGCAGCGAGCATGTCACTGCTTATGGAAACATGATGACCAAATATGGCAATGCCGACCAATAAGCAGTATAGGGTGCTTATGAGCAGACCAGCGGCAAAAGTATTGATGAAAATAATGGCTGCAAGTATTGGATAGACCCACAGCAGGCGATTCTCTAATTCCGCCCCATAAATAAAAACCATGAAAGCTTGCGTCAGCATTACTATAGTAAGGATAACGTCATTGTATTTGGGGCTTTTGGCAATGATCAGATATAGCAGATTAGCCGATGTGACGATGAGGCTAGCTACACACAGAAAACCAAAGACATACTCATTGTTCGTTAGATGGTAATAACCATAAAGAGCAAAGGCAATAATTGAAACCAGCGAACTTAATAATATTACTTTGTGTTTTCTGACTGAACTTAGCTCCGCCATCTCCTTCAACTGATGTCCCATCAGTTTATTCATTATTAAAATCGTCCTAGATACAAACCAACTCGATTAAAGTCTAGGAGAAAAAAATGGAAGCAAGGCCAAAAAAACAAAAAATCTTGTGATAGATTTCACCTTTCTAATTAAACTTTACTGTTTTAGCTAATCCTAAAGTTTAGTAAAGGTCACTAAATGGCCGTTAACGTCGGCGTATATACGGTTAATCGAAGACAAGTCACCATGTATTGTTTGCATGTTCCGCAACGGAAATGACAACAAAGAAGGCGTAATCGTGTGATTACGCCTTTATCTTAAGAGACTATTTCGACACCAAACCGTAAGGTAGGCTAGCAAAGACTTTCGGCTGCTTTTCTATGGTTGGAATTGAGTTTACTTGCTGCCAATCCAATAGCATGATCGCAAGCACGTTGCGGTGTTCTCCGTAACTCAAATCAAAATCACCGGATGTTGAAGGAATCATGCCTTGGTCGCGATTAATCGCATTTTTGATGTGCTGTCTCGTCTTTTCAACCACAGGATCATTGTTTAGCCCTGCTAAAAGGAAAGAAATCCCCACCTCAGCAATTATGTCTTCCTTGGCTTTTAACAAAATGGTATCGATGTTGTTTCGAAAGTAGTCGAAAATCCATTGATGTTCCGCTTCACTGACTGAATGCTGATAATACTGAGAGTCAGCGAAGACTATGTGTGTCATTCCGTAAAGTTTGTTTCCATACTGCTGATTGGTGAGATGCTCGTCTTGATCATCTGGATAGGTTTTACGGAATGCTTCGATAAAAGGCTCTACCACATCTTGTTCACCCAATTGCTTCAACCAGTAGACTTGATTGGCAAGTTGGGCGGCCCAAGCTTTAATCATCCCTTCATCTGTTGCGTAATGAGTAAAGTCATAGCGTCGAATAATTTCACGTAGCTTAGCGTCTTGCTTGTGTTTTAACCCATATTCATCCGCGCGAGCCATTGAGCCTAACAAGCCAATACCCAGATAAAGATATTCTGGCGTGTTTTTGGTCATGGTGTAGCGCAGTTTCGAACGCTCATCGGTTTTGTCTACATATCCAGACAAACGTTTTTGGCTGTGCATATAGATTTGCTCTGGAGTATGCACTTCTTCGGCGTATCGGTTTAGGCGACTTGCAACTCTGGCAAGATCACTCCAGATGGCGGCGTGATATTTGTCGTCTGATGTTTGGCGATACATTCTTAATGCATAGTGGCCTTCTTCAAATGCTGGCAACGTATAGAGTTGGCTCTCGTAAGTGTTTCGAATGATATCGGCGAAGTACTGGTAACTTTTTTCTTCTTGCTGAGTCTGTAACGTGGTTTCAGTGCAATTGGATAACGTGGAAAGTAGAAGTAATGAAGCCCCGATGCTGAACGCGATGTATTTCTTCCGTAATAACATGATGACGATGATGTTGAAAAATGATTGCCGGTAGTATCAATGGTGGATAACCAATTTGTGTGAGCAATGAGTCAGTAATGTGTGAATTTGCGCTGTGGTTGAGTTCGATTAGGTTATAGGCGAAACAATTGACTCAGTATCGGATTAATAGATATGACGAAAAGTGAGGTTTATGCGTTCGTCTTTGCTTTTCGCCGTCTTAGGTACAGAGTGCTGCCAATGATGTTGGGTTTCCCCTGCCATAATGAGCAATGAACCGTGTCCAAGTTCTATCTCATATTTTTCTTTGGTTTCAAGATGACGTAAAAGAAAGCGACGAGATTCGCCAAGGGTTATTGATGCGATGACCGGATTGATCCCAAGCTCAGTCTCGTTGTCTTGATGCCATCCCATAGAGTCTTGACCATCACGATATAAGTTGGCGAGTACAGAATTGAATGTGGTTTTGGCTACGGACTCACTACGACACTTCAAGTCAGTGAGAGTTTCTGTCCAAGGCTGAGGTTGCATGGATAATCCAGAATAGGTGTAAGGTTTGTCTCCATGCCAGGCCTGAAGTCTCGGCTGCAAAACGTGTTTGCCAAACATCCGTATTTGCTCCTGCTGCCAGTTCAAGTCATTTCGAAGTGTGTGAAAACTATGGTCTGCATGTTCTGTCGATAGAAAATTGGGTGCATAAAACAGCTTTGCATTAGGTAGATCTATCCAACTATTTTCACTTTCGTTTAGAAAAAACAACGCAAATTCCATAAGTTATACCCATAATATTGTTATCTAATTTAAAAATATTCAGCTTGGGATTGGCTGAATAGTATTACATTTTCAGTGCTTGTCGTCGCTTAAACGTACTGCATTGCAGAACTGTAGTCTTAATCGTTAAACAGTTGAAGGAATGTTGCATGGGAGCCATCTCAGGCAAACTATGGATAGTGAGAATACTGCTGCTGACTTTTTTGCTGATATTTGTTGGCCTGATTGAGTCTTTTAATATTAGCCAGCGAAATTTCATGCGAGAAGGTTTATACACGCGAGCCAAAGAAGAGCTTTTGTCTATTCGTTTTCGGCTCGAAGCTTCTATTTTGTCGGATATCTATGCTGCCAATGGCTTACAAGCTTTAGTTACTGCGCGACCTGATGCTGAATTTGAAGACTGGCCTCAGATAGCGGCAAACGTGCTGCGTAAAGGTAAGCATCTCCAAGTGGTAGGTCTGGCGCCAAATGACGTCATCAAATACATTTACCCACTAGAAAGTAATCAAGCTGCGCTCGGGTTAGATTACCGAACGGTTCCAAAACAATGGGCATCAGTCAACAAGGCTAGAGAGATTCAGGAAATCTTCATTTCTGGTCCCGTGGATTTAGTTCAAGGTGGCAGGGCAATTGTTGCCCGAGTTCCAATATTTATCGATCCTCCAATGAACAATCATTATTGGGGCGTGTGCAGCATCATTATCAATTGGGATTCTTTGTTTTCTGCTTCCGGAGTGGAAACCTTTAGTTATTCTTACAATTTCGCCATTCGAGGTTTTGATAGCTCTGGTGCGGAGGGGGATGTCTTTTTGGGTACACAAAGTACCTTTGATAATGCGTTTGCCACAGAAGTTGTACACTTTCCTTATGGTAGTTGGGTAATCGCTGCATCAGAAAAACGCGATCTGCTAAAACAACTCCCTTGGTATCAAAGCAATATTGTACGTTTGCAAGGATACCCAATTTTATTGGTGTTGCTTGTAATGGCGTTCATTATTTATCGACTCTATACCGTCGCAAACGAGCGTGCGATGTTCGATGAACTCACCAAACTTCCTAACCGTCGCTATTTTATGTTCACGTTGCAGCATTTCTTTGAATTAGCAGAAAAATCTAAAGGGAAGAACTGTTTTGCGATTTTGAACATCGACCTTGATAAGTTTAAATCTATCAACGACAAACATGGTCATGATGCCGGAGATAAAGTCCTGATTGCTTGTGCTGAGCGCATTCTCTCGGTGCTTCGTGCTTCGGACATCGTTTCTAGGATGGGGGGCGACGAGTTTTTGATTTTGCTTCCTAGGGTCAACCATGTTACCGATCTCGAAAGTATCAGCAAAAGTATCGAGAAAGCCATATCTGACTCTCCTGTTATCTACGAAAAAACACTACTGAACATCCATGCCAGCGTTGGTTATACGCTTTATCAGCCTAAGTTTGTTGATATTGATGACATGCTTAAAGCAGCAGATGAGGCTATGTATGCTGTCAAGCATGGTTTTGCATAATCATTAAATTCTTACACCAGTTTGCGGAGTGTCTTACATTGCAAATTGCTAAAATTTGCATTTTGCAATTTCGTTATGATATTGGTTGTAATGAAACGGCATGTTTCATGTACAAAATGACTATTTTACGTTCAAAAAAGTTGGCACACTATCTGCAATAGTAAGAGTGATCCTTTTAAGCCAAGGATCACCTAGCCAACTGACGTTGTTAGTGAATTTATTTTGTTCACACATATCTATAGCCAATCGCGATTATTGTGATTGGCTTTTTTTCATCTTTCTTTTGGAAGAGTTATCAGCGCTGGAGTTAAAATAACTCCTCTTCTAAGCCTTCACACTTAGCGTAACAACTTGGTTTTCTTGGGCATACCGCTCCGCGCGAGCAGATAAGTCGAGCGTCACCTTCTATACCTCTCTCAATCCAGTTGATGTTTAGGATACGCGCGATAGTTCTTAAATCCTTTTTGATATGTGTCGGGATGAGGGTAGAACCACCTTGGCTGACGCACGATGATTTTAATTCCTCTGCAATGGCATTTGCATCGCCGCCTTGAGCTGCAATCGCCGGATTTAAGTCCACGCCAGCACATAGCACGCGTGTATTGCCAGCGGCATCCAAAACGTTGATTGATTCGCAGCAATAGATCCTCGGCTCATCGCCTACGTTGAGTATTGAGATCTGCGCCGAGCTTCCCTCCTGTGGTTCAGCAAGACGTCTAAATACGGCCCAATGCTGACAAGGATCGTGGACTTTACGCATGTTTCCCCAAGGCAGAGGGATTCCATTTCCACGATAGACGGCTTTGAGCTTACCTGGGCCGTAAGCATCAAAGTAGTGCCAGTGTGGGTAGGGAGAAACCACTGTCATACGTCGCATTGCAACTGACGGCGAAACTCCAGCCTTTTTGTGTACGTCGATCTCGTAACCGTTTCGATCGAGCAGTTGACGAAATGGCACTTTCGGACAAAGAAGAGCGCCGGCAAAAAAACTGGATTCAAAATCTCGCCATGCCTGAAGAATATCTTGTGAATTCAATTCAGAGCTGGGCTGAGAATTTGGTTGTTCCTCCCAGCTATTTGAATGCCCAACTGAGAGCACGTTTTTAAGTCCGTCTTTGCTGTGCAGTACGTTATGACCTATGTATACCGCCAAATCATATTTAAGGCGCGTAGGATATTGACGCAGAACTTCATTGAGGTAGATAGTATCTGGCGGCTCAAAAAACGAAGTGACAAGTTGTTTCGCGCTCACACCTAACTCATCTACAACATCATGAGGCGTTCTTTTCACCCATCGAATATTCAGTCCTAAGCTTTTTGCAATATCGAGGAGATCTTCTACCGCGAGGTTAAGACGCTTTTGACCAATTTCTTCAGCGGCTCTTTCTAAGTCAGGAAAGTGGTTTTGTAAGCTCTCTTGATGTGCTCGTATCAACAGATGAGCGAATTGCCTGCCAGTAATACCTGTTTGAGATAGCATCTCAGGAATAGCGATTTGTAAAATGTCATTGGAAAAAAGAAAGCTCGGCTCCAAAGCCATACCGCTGATGCCACCGCGATTACCTTTTTCCGGAGTAATGTCTGTTTGCTCTGGTTCATCATCGAGAAACCATGCCGGATCTTTTTGGAATACTTCCGCGATCACTTTCAACATTTCCACGCTAGGAACCCGTTTTCCTCTTTCGATCATTGAAAGGTAGGAAACCGATGGAGCGTATTCCGAATTAATGCGAATACAGCGAGCAGAAAGATCTTCCATCGTTAAGTGGTTGCGTTTTCTCAAGTTTCTCACTTTGGTTCCCAAAAAGTGAGACTGTCTAACTAAGCTTTTTGACACGGCCATTTTGTAAAATTCACATTGTAAAATTTTTGTTGTGAAATTGTATGTAAAATTGCGCTAGTCTAAAAAGTAACCCAGTCACAAACTTGAATAAAAATTAAACACAAGTTTGAGAATCATGAACTGGAACAAATTTTAAACACTAGAACAGATTTTAAAAAGTGACCCAGGCGATTGGTAAACGCTAACTAAGAAGCAACACTAGCGAAGCCAAATAGGAAGGGCTTAATCCAATAAGGAAAAGACGATGAATATGCTGACATTTGATAAAACTGACATTCAAAAACAACATAAACCATTTATCGCAGAAGCTGTGTTCGCCGTCGAAACTGTCAGTGCACACCAATCGCGAGAAAAACAAGTAAAGGCGAAGCAGTTACTTGACCGCTTGTTCCCGCTAGAAAATGGCTCACATCAAGATGTAACTAGCTACATGATTGATTACAACCATGTGTTGGCTTACTTCAAAGATGGTCGTCACAGTGGACTAAAACATCCTAAACACTTTGCGGCTTACATTGGCAACAAAGAGCAGCCGTGTTCCATTCTTTTTCGTGATGGCAGCGGTAGCCATGTAGAAGTTATGTTAGGTTGCAATAGAGGTACTGGGTGTGTGGAGCTAGTGGAAATTGAAGATATTCAATTAGAAACGTGTACTACGTTTATGCAAACCGATGAGACTTCTATTCCAACTGTAGCGATGCGTCACTGGATTAGTTTGGTGAGAGGTGACGAGCGTGGTAAACCTCAAGCATGCAGTGAGGATAAAGAATACGTGTCTAAATGCGGAGATGAGTACGTATTGAATTACAGCTTTAGTATCTAACTGCTTTCCATCCAACCTGTCTTAAGCTCTGCTGACACCTCCCGTTGTATTTCGGGAGGTTTTTTTTTGCTTTTTGAACGTTGAAAAATAGCTATTAGAAAGGCATAACTCGGTTTCGACCCATCTTCTTCGCTTCGTAAAGCTTTCTATCTGCGCGCTCTACCAATGACTCTGCTGTGTCTTTTGGCATTTTTTCAGCTACGCCGAATGAAGCAGTAATACTACTTACTTGCTCACTTGTACGGCGATCTTTCACATTGAGTTTTTCAATTGAAGTTCTCAACATCTCTGCGAACTGGCGAGCAACACGTAATGATTTATGAGGAACTAAAAGCGCAAACTCTTCTCCACCATAGCGATACGCGGTAATGCCTGCCTGACAGCTTTTTTGTAGGCGTTTGGCAATGGCTCGAATAACGGTGTCACCAAACAGATGTCCATATTCATCGTTAAACACTTTGAAATGGTCAATATCTAGGAATATTAGGCTCAGTGATTGCTCCGACTGCATCAGCGATGCCAAATCGTCATCAAATGCTCTGCGGTTATAAAGTCCAGACAGGCTATCAAAAAGTGCTGCTTTATGAACTTGAGCTAGCTGAGATTTTAAGCGTGAGATCTCTTGGCTTGCGCTGTTTAACTGCTGATTCAGAAACTGAGTGGAATGACGAATGTCTTTAGATTCGCTGACCAACTGGCGGATCACGCCCATTGCTTCATCAATCGAGAGGTTTTCGTTTTGCACTTTTTCTAAGTTGGCAAAACTTTTATCAATGACCTGTGAAAAAGCACTGGTGTCAGAAAGAGTGTCATCCATTGAACTGGAAATTTCGTGGACTAAGAGCTCTACGTTTTGTTTAAGTTCGTTGATTGTGGTTTCGGATTTCGAAGCGATATAGTCTTTGTAAAGTTGATCCCCAGTGGCAACAGGGCAGAATCCGAAACTGCCAAGAATATAATCGAGTTCTTGGTTTAGTTCAGGGATCGCGTTGTCCACGTAGGTATACCACAATGCATAATTTGAAGGCGTCGCGGCAATACGATGCTTCATCATCAATGGTACGGCTTTTTTTAAATTAGAAGTGGCTCTTTTAAACTCGTCTTCGCTCATTTTTTAGTATGAATAAATGCTTCGAAAGTAATACGCTAAGAGTAGCGGAATTCAGGGCTTT
The DNA here is from genome assembly GCF_058630515.1 of Vibrio sp. HM8-C. Classification (NCBI taxonomy): domain Bacteria; kingdom Pseudomonadati; phylum Pseudomonadota; class Gammaproteobacteria; order Vibrionales; family Vibrionaceae; genus Vibrio; species Vibrio sp. HM8-C. The sequence continues at coordinate 151,642 of NZ_JBMMKS010000004.1, read as the reverse complement.
GCGCTCCATAAAAAACACCTATTTGGGTGTTTCCGCATAGAATACTTTATGTATTTTAGAGAATGGTTAAGAACTCGATGAATTCTTAACCAACGGTTATCCAATCACTTGCAACATGAAATCTTGCGTGGCTATCTTTTATTTTTGCAGAGCAAGCTGTGCAGAGTGACGTTTTTTCATTAACGCAATCAGTTGAGGTAGTAGTGACACTAAGATCATTCCCCCCATCAAACTGTACTGATGAAGTGAATACAGCTCATTCATTAATAAACCACCACAGACGATGCCAGCGATAGGGTTGGCAATGCCACCGAAAGTAAAGTCAACAATAGACATACGTTGCAGCAACCACACATACAAGCTGTAGCTAAACGCGGTGTTAAGTACGGTAATCCATACTAAACCGACGACGTTTGTTGTATTTACCGAGGCCATCGCTTCTAGATAGGGCTCAGGATTCACCAATCCGTGAATCAACGTAACTAATGTAAGTGCAACTCCACCAATGATGAGTTGCCATGTCAGTACTGTCCACCAGTTGATTTTCCCACCCAGTGTTTTGGTCAGTTGTGAGCCGAAAATAATGCATGAGATAGCAGCCAGCATCGCAATAAGACCTATTGGACTAAGAACGATGGATTTCGGATCAAAAAGTAGCCATGCCAGTAGCACCAATAAAAGGCCACTAGTCAGATGCATTTTTGATGGAGCGCTACGGTTAAATATCCAGTGAAACGCCATAGCGAATACAGGAACTGAAATCATGCCCACGCCAGCGATGGCAGAAGGCAGCGTTAGTGCCATTACAAATATCAAGCTAAAAAACGCTGCAATATTCACTATGCCAATCGTGAAAAGTGGTTTCCAGTTTTCTCTACTTGGAAAGGTTGGTTTTAACGCAAGCAAAATCAGCCCTGCTGGCAAAGCTCGCAGAGCACCAAGCAGAAGGGGAGGCCAGCCTGCAAGTGTGTATTGTGTGATAGCGTATGTGGTTCCCCAGAAAAATGCGGGAATCATGGCAAATAAAATATTCATATTAAGTATCTTTATATTAAGATATCTGGAGCGCAAATCTAAAGCAAAAATTAGTTATTGTAAAGTATCTTTACATTGAAGTATTTTAACGTGATGAAATGGATAGAGTTGTAAAATAATGGATGCAATCGATAGAGCCTTGTCTCAATGGGACAAAGAAAGACCCGACCTCAATACCATGCCAATGGCAATGATTGGACGTTTGATGCGTCTTTCGAAAATTCTTGAAACCCAAATTGCGGAAGTTCATAAGAAATACGATCTGAAAATGGGTGAGTTTGATGTGTTAGCAACGCTGCGCCGAGCGGGTGCTCCTTATCGTCTCACTCCTTCCGAATTGTTGGCGTCTATGCTTCTAACATCTGGCGCAATGACAAATCGCTTAGATAAGTTAGAGAGCAAGGAACTTATACTTCGCCAGCACAGCCAAGCTGACCGTCGCAGTGTCGAAGTTGAACTGACGGATAAAGGTTTAGCTTTGGTAAATGAATTGATTGTCGAACATGTCAAAGCACAAGAGTCGCTGGTGGTTGGTTTATCTCAAACTGAACAGAAGAATATAGGTCAGTGTTTGAAGGTGTGGCTCGAAACATTTGAACAATAATAGTCAGACTAAAAGAGCATAAACAAAGGCAGGGTTGCTGATGGATATAAAAGTATTAGAAGAGTATTTGAGCCATTTCCCTCTGGCTGAAGCGTGCACGCCTTTTGGCTCAGACCCATTAGTTTTTAAAATACGTGACAAGATGTTTGCCTATCTTGTATTCGATGCTGATAAACCTTTTGTAACTTTGAAATGTGAACCGCAAGACGGGGCTTTTCTTACCGATCAGTTCCAATCTATCAAGCCGGGGTATCACATGAACAAGCGACACTGGATATCAGTCATGTTAGATGGTGATGTGGAGCCAGAAATGATAGAAGACCTATGTTTAAGATCATTCAAACTTGTAGTGAGCAAGCTTAAGAAATCAGATAGAGAAGCAATTCAACTATTACTCTCGTAACCACGTATTATCTGAGCATCACAAAAAATGCAGCTTTTTAGCTGCATTTTCACTTTCATATGTTGCACATTGGCATTCTAGGCCATTTGAGCTTCTAACTGCTTAGCGCCTCGCAACATCGCTTCGATAAGCTCGGTTGCGTTGAATTTCTCAAGAGCTTCGTGAGCTCCCACTTGATGGGCTCTGTCCACACAAATTTCACTTGATAACGACGTGTGCAGAATGATGTAGGCATGACTTAGCGCTTTATCGTTTTGCACTTCAAACGCGAGTTCATAGCCATCCAGTCCTGGCATTTCGATATCGCTGACAAGAAGGTCGATAGCATTGCCTTCAGCCGCCATTTTTTTCATAAACTCAGCAGCTTCAATTCCGTTTTTACACACATAGTAAGGAATGTTAATCCGCTCCAAAGCATCCGACAGCTGTTTTCGAGCAATAGATGAGTCATCAACCAGAAGAATATTCAAAGCTTTCAAGCGCTCACGCTCGACGTCTGTGAGCATCGGTACTTTAGTTGATTCATACTGCGGATAAATTTTTGAAAGCAGCAATTCAACATCCAGCAATTGAACAATTTTGTCTTCGTAGCGAGTAATGCCAGTGACAAAGACATTCTTACCAGCTGTTGTTGGTGAAGACTCAATCGCACGCCAGTCACAGTCGATGATTTTTTCTATACTTCGCACCATAAAAGCAACAACGGTACGAAGACAATCAGTCACGATTAAGTAGCATTTTTCATATTCGTTTGGAGCAATTGGTCTGAAACCAATAGCAGCAGCCATGTCTATCACTGGCACTGTTAACTTACGAAATGTGACAGTTCCTATCACATGATGATGTGAATAAGGGATTTGAGTCATAGGCATATAAGGCACAATTTCACGGACTTTCAATGTTCCAATAGCGAACAACTGCTTTTGCAGGTTCAAAGTGAACATAAGCATCCCTTGTGACTGGTTTGCCTTGCTTATTGTTTTAGCCATAGTAGTACTACTTCAATAATTTTACTGTTAACTATACTAACCCATATTGACATATCATCAACGGCTCACATTGATTTAGACTCTGATTTTCTATTTTAGTTTTCAAAAAGTGGGATGCGTAGCCCTTTCGCTTAGGGTAGACTTCGCGCTTTAAAAATGAGGAGAGAATGAAATGGCAAGAACCGCAGCAGCCCTTCACATTTTGGTTAAGCATAAAGAACAAGCTGAAGACATCATTCAACAGCTTAAAAAAGGCGCTAAGTTTCAGGTATTAGCGAAAAAACACTCTTTATGCCCGTCTGGTAAGAAAGGCGGAGACCTAGGCGAGTTTCGTCAGGGACAAATGGTGCCACAGTTTGATAAAGCTTGCTTTCAAGGTGAAGTTCTCACCCCTCAGCTAGTAAAAACAAAATTTGGTTGGCATGTATTAAAAGTGCTCTATAGAACATAGTTCCAACGCACTTCGTCGATATGATATGAGAGCCCTAAGCAGTAATGTTTAGGGCTTTTTACTGTCTGCTCAGAACCGCCAAACTGAATTTCTGCGCAGAGGAAAGGCGATTGGTTAGTTTGCTATTTTGAATGTTATTCGCGTTAACTGGCTTGAATGCCCAAGGAGAACATCAATTTATTGATGGTTTCTTCTAGCCATTGAGTCAAGGGTTCATTTCGCCACTTTACTCCATACACATAGCCAAAGTGACCTTCCAAAGTTGGAAGACTGCTATCCATTTGCACGCTCGTATAGCGATCATCTAGCTGTTCTATTAAGTGAGTGGAGCATGGAAAGAGTAAGTCTCTTTTACTGATGGCATCCAAAATGACACTCAGATGAGTAGTTCGTAGTTGAATTCTTGGTTCGATATTAAAGGGCTTCAGCATTCTGGAAATGTGTTGTTCCTTTTCGTTCCAATCCTTGATTATGTGGACAGCGAAAGGGTAACGGGTAAAGTCTTCAAGGCTTATCACTTTGTTCGCGAGTGGGTGTTCTTTACCACAAACTATGCCGAAATGATCCTTGCCACCTTTTCTTTGTACAAAATGCTTTGGCAATTCCATCGGAAAGTAGTTAATACCGAACTGAATCTCGCCATTATCTATTTTGTTTGTGGTCGTTTCCGTCCAATCCTCGATGGTTAAGCTAATCTGCGGGGCTTTTTCTGATATTAGCTGAGCCAGTGGGGCGGCAAACCACTGGCCAATAGAACTGTTCATCGCAATATGCAGATCTTGAGTTACCACTGCGGGGTCAAACTCAACGGCTTGTACAACTAAGTTATTGATGGCGTCAAGCACATCAGGCAACTGTGTTTTGATGGATTCAGCTCTCGGTGTGAGCGTCATCTGTCCGCCGCTGCGTACTAACAGATCGTCTGCGAATAACTCTCTTAATCGTTTCAGTGATCGACTAATGGCTGGTTGGCTCGTGGCGAGTTTGTCTGCAGTTGCGGTAGTGCTTTGGGTTTCAAGCAGCACCGCTAGGACTTTTAATAAGTTGTAGTCGAAATTCATTATAAGTAACTCTAGCGCGTTGACTTGGATTGACTATATCAAATTTGATATGTACTGAATACTTAGTGGTTATTTCCATTATAATTGGAGGCTATTTATAGTGGTTGCATCAATTCAGATGCCAAGTAGGTTTCAAGATGAAAACAACGACTAAAATGGTTACTGCTGTCCTCGGTGCTAGCTTATTGAGCTTTGGCGCTTTTGCTGGAACAAGTACAACTCCCCTAACTCAAAATGAGCAAGAACTAGCTAAGAATGCTTATATTTATGCTTACTCAATTGATGAAGCGTACAAGTTCTTTTATCACACAGCTGTAAAAGATGATTATCCTCTAAACCAGTTTAAAAACATTCGTCATATCGCAGATGATAGCTATACCGATCATGTAACGATTAACAATGACACGTTGCATCTTATGGGATGGCTAGACGTAGCAGCTGAACCGGTTATTGTTAGTGTTCCTGACATGGACGAAGGTCGTTACTGGATTCTTCATACTATGGATATGGGGCATTATACGGATGCAATGATAGGTTCACGCGTTCGTGGCACTAAAGGTGGCCAATTTATGTTTGCTGGGCAAGACTGGGTTGGTGAAGTTCCTGCATCGGTTGATGAAGTTATTCGCGTAGACAGTAACCTTGTGAAATTGATGGGGCGCATAATGGCTGTGGGCCATGAAGATGAGAAGATTGCATTAGATTATATGGACCAATGGACTATTCGTACGCTGTCCGCATATTTGGGTGTAAAAGGTCCAAAACCAGTTCAGAGAGAGTATTTTGAACCAGAGAATTCAAACTGGCTGCAACGTGTTAATGCGATGCTTTGTGATGGCACAATGGCTGACGCAGACAAGCAATGGATTGAGCAGTTCCAATCTGTTGGTATCGAAGCATGTAAGACAGATTTCACAGATAAACAACTTGAGCTAGCAGCAGTTGGTGAAAAATTAGGTATAGAACGCCTAGCTGAATTAGCTCCAAAGATGGTAGATGCGAGAGAGCTACTTGGTACACGAGACACGCTTGGTAATAGTTCACGAGAACTGTTTGCTGAAGGTACTTACTTAGGACAATGGGGATTACCACCCGTTGAAGCTTCGTATCGCAAATCTGATTTTGATGCTGACGGTGAAAAGCTAGATGGTAGCAAAGCCGATTACGTTATGCGCTTTAAAGCACCAAACGTGTCGGAGTTCTGGTCGGTAACTGTCTATGGCAATGATGATCGCTTAATGGCTCATAACAGCTTGAATCGTCATAGCCGTGGAGACCGTACGATTAAGGCTGACAAAGATGGTTACTATACAATTCACATGAGCGCTAATGCGGAAGGTAAAGCAGATGATGCGAATTTCCTCCCAGTACCGAACAAGCCTTTCTATTTGATCATGCGTTACTACGGTGGTGATGAAAATATCCAAAGTGGCGTAACTCAGATGCCAGAAATCGATAAAGTTAAGCAGTGATTTCAGACTAATAAAAAACGCCCAATTAGGGCGTTTTTTATTATCAGATTTTGTTATTTTTCTTGAGCGATCAGTTTCTCTTGGACAGAGAGTAAAGGTTAGAACTGAAGGTTAGAACTGATAGTTGAACTCAATGCGGTGATCACCATCGGCAAAGTCAACTTTCTCATTCCAGTTCGCGAAGTAACGGATGTTTGAGCGAGGCGTGATCTGATAAGAGATTGCAAACTCATGAGTTAAGACATTGTTGTCTCCGGCGAAATAACCATTTTTATAGAGATTTGAACCCGATAAAGTGTGCATATACATAGGGTTATAGTTGATCCAAATTTTGTCTGTAAGGGCGATTTTCGAGTACATACCAACAACGGTGAATGTTCCAGGTATCTCATAGCCATTGTCGCCCTCACCATCGTAGTTGTTTGCAACCGTTACACCTGCACCAGCTAGTGGATAAAGGTTTAAAATACCCATTTTTGGTAATGCTTGCAGAATACTATAAGAAGCATCAAGTGAATCTGAATCCACGTTGTAGGTCATATCTAACTGACGGCCTTGGCCGTTGGTGATGTTTGCTTGAAAATTACGTAAGCGAAACGAATCAATACTGTCATCAACGCTACTGTATATTGCTTTATCGTTGTCTCGAAATCCGAGAACTTCTCCACCGACCCCTTTGAGTTCAATGACATTCATCGCGGCGACATTTTCTTTTCCAGAATCGTAAGTTTGACCAACTTTTAGATTGATACCCTTATCAGTGATACCAATGCCACCTTGAGTGAACACTGCAAGTGGGTCAGACATATCCTGAACTTCTTTGGTTTGCTCTTCAGCTAATGATTGAAAAGAAGCTACCCCAATTAGTAGCCCCAAAATAGATAGAGGTAGTGATCTCGCCATAGTTTATATACTCGATAAGGTTATTTATTAAAATAATAGACGCCCTTTTAGTCTATATAAATTTTTATGCAACTAAGGACGTAAATGTAGGAATTAATTTATTGGTACGATATGCTATATATTGTAGCTCAACAGGTCATCTATTAGATTAAACTGGCTGGGAAAGTTGTTCTTTCCTAATAGGAAAGATATAAGCGATAAACTGTATTCTTTCTTAATATGAGTTGTGGCTAATTTAGTTTTATAACTTATACGTTGAACCGTACGGAGATCTTTAAATTAGTCAAATGCTTTCTTAAAAATAAGACAATTAATTAACCTTATGAATTATTTAAACTAATTATTAAATTTTAATAATTATCAGTTTAGGACGATTTTGTCCCATTGACTTATTTTTTATCAACGTTAGTTTTACATAAGTCAGGTCTATGGTTAGGAGTTTTTATAATGACAGAAGGAAAAAAACTAAACGTACGATTACTTTCTGATGTTTGCATGCAATCGCGTTTATTAAAAGATGCGTTGGAATCTAAGCTTCCAATTAAAATAGAAATATCCCCATTTTGCGATATGTGGATGCAGGAAAATAATCCATCGTGTCATGAAACTCAACTAGTTCTCATAGACTATGCTCGACTGGATGAAAATGCCCTATCTGATTATGCCTCATTTAAGCATTTATGCTGTACCGAAGCCCGAGAGGTGGTACTAAATTGTCCTACTGAAATCGAAGTTAAAGACTTGTTCAAATGGCAGAGTTTAGCTGGCGTTTTTTATGCGGATGATGACATTGATGTATTAGTTAAAGGTATGGGTAAAATAATTAAAGGCGAGATGTGGCTAACTCGTCGTCTAGCACAAGAATATATATTGCATTATCGTGCTGGCAACTCAGTGGTTACCTCACAGATGTTTTCCAAATTAACTAAGCGTGAACAACAAATAATTAAGTTGCTTGGTAGTGGTGCATCAAACATTGAAATTGCTGACCAGCTTTATGTAAGCGAAAATACGGTTAAGACCCATCTTCACAATGTTTTTAAGAAAATAAATGCAAAGAATCGCCTACAAGCATTAATTTGGGCCAAGAATAATATTGGTATTGAAGAAGTCAGTCATTAATAGAAAAGTTTGCCTATTCAATAATTCCTAATATGAAAGTTTATAATTTATAAGGCAGCTAAGCTGCCTTTTTCATTCGACAAAGACAGCTGTTCCACTGACGGATACCATTAGCATTCCGTTGGTTTTTCCAAACGTTTCATAGTCTAAGTCAATTCCGACTACTGCATTAGCTCCAAGTTCCTTCGCTCGTTCTTCAAGTTCAGCTAATGCAATGATTCTAGCTTTCTGTAACTCATGTTCATAAGTGGCAGAGCGACCACCTACTATGTCTCTGATACCAGCAAAAAGATCTTTAAATATGTTAGCGCCAAGAATGGCTTCTCCAGCAATGACTCCGCAGTAACGAACGATTCGTTTACCCTCTATAGTCGGCGTGGTGGTTACAATCATCAGAAACTCCAAATCAAATTAAGTGGTTGTACTTTGTTATATCATCTTTAGCTACAAGTCGCTTGGTTAGTTTTTCTTCTATTTAACATATTGATTTATAAATATTAAAATTGATAATTAATTTTATCCTTAAAGATTAAGATGTTGATTTGCCGTAACATCACACACTGGTTATAACGCTTTCTTTTTCTTCGTATGTGAGACATATGGCTCTAGAAAAGCTGTTAGATTCGATTGCCGAAAAAGGCTGGTACGTATGGGACAATTTCTTATCTGCTGACCAAGTTCAACAATTAAAGAGCTGCGCTTCGGACGATTGGCATCGTGCACGTATCGGACGAAATGAAGATACTCAACGTGCTACAGATATTCGTCGCGATAAAATTCAGTGGTTGGACACTGATATGGGGCAACCTGTTCAAGGCTATTTAGAGCGAATGGAATTTATTCGTCGCGAGGTAAACCAGTCTCTATTTTTGGGATTGTTTGAATATGAAGCACACTTTGCTCAGTACGAAGTTGGTGACTTTTACAAAAAGCATTTAGACGCCTTTCGTGGAAATGAAAGCCGCAAGCTGACGACAGTTTTTTACATGAACGAAGATTGGGTCGAAGCGAATGGTGGCGAGCTCAAAGTTTACGATCTTGATGATCAATTGCTCCAAACTATCGCGCCAATAGCTGGTCGGTTAGTGGTGTTCCTATCAGAGCAGTTTCCACATGAAGTACTTCCTGCTCACGCTAAGCGACATAGTATAGCTGGTTGGTTTCGCACTAACGGCGTTACTGAAAGTCGCTTTGATATTATCTCTTAATAAAACAGGCCATCGGCCTGTTTCTTATTTTCTAACCCTATTCTATGAAGGTGGCTTTTTACAATAGAAAGAGTGTCATAAATTTCGGGACTGGTTCAAATACTGATGTTGAAGGATATACATACGTTTTACATCTCGGTATCGACCATTGATAAAGAACTCTTCAACAAGGTGTCCTTCTTCAATAAATCCACACTGTTCATAAAGATGTATCGCTTTTTCATTTTCGATGGCCACATGCAAGTAAATTTTGTGAAGATTTAAAATGGTGAAAGAGTAGTCTAGTGCTTTGTTGATCAAAGTGTTGGCATAGCCTTTACCTTGGTGCTCTGGCGTAATGATGATTTGAAACTCAGCGCTTCGATGGATGTAGTTAATTTCAATTAACTCAACCAAGCCAATTAATGATTTGTTCTCATCTTCTACGACAAATCGGCGCTCTGCATTATCGTGGATATGCTTGTTGTAAAGCTCTTCCAACTCATCAAATGACTCATAAGGTTCTTCAAACCAGTAAGACATGATGTTTCTGTTGTTGTTTAAATTATGAATGAATCTTAAGTCGCCACGTTCTAAAGCTCGGAGAGATAAATTCTGTTTCATGTTTTTTCTCGTATTGATGATACGTTTTTATATCATTGTTTTATTACAGTTTAATCTTCTACTCTTTGTCAAAGCTGTCCACCACAATCGCCCCCATAGAGGCTGGCATAGTGACCACGATAATCCGTTTAATCGCCAAAATCGGTTCCTCAATTAATGGCAGCTTATCCAAGGCAAGCAACACTAAACTCACAACTAAAGCAGCTAGTAGGTAGGCGATAGCAATTCGGAAGAGAAAGACAGGAATCCGCTTCTTGATATTACATTGGAATACGCTTTGGTATGCAAATACGCCCAAAAAACATAGAGACAAGCTCATTAGAAACAATAAGTTCGTCGTAGGTAATGTTTGACTTAGGTGCCAAGCTTCTTCGTAGAATGAGATTGGTACAGCCAGCGCGAATGCTCCTACACATACCTGACTAACATCTTCCATATTGAAGCTAAATCTTTTCATCTCAACTCCTCTGTTCTATTTAACTGTACGCTTTGCTTAGAGTTTGTCCATTTGCTTTTTCGTCACTTTCTTATTTGCATGGTTATTGTCATTTTACTGCCCCTAAAACGTAACTGGCGTGACATACACACGTTAAATACTGTTCTCTATCTAGGTTGAGAATGGGCAACGAAATGAATGTGACAATATTTGGTACAGGATATGTCGGACTGGTTCAAGCCGCGGTACTTAGTGGTGTAGGGCATAATGTCTGTTGTGTAGATGTGGATGCTGCCAAGATAGAGAAACTTAAAAAAGGGGACGTTACTATTTATGAACCGGGACTAGAACAACTGGTTATTAATAATCTAGCTTCTGGGCATTTGTATTTTACGACATCTTGTGAAGAAGCGGTTTTGTTCGCTGATGTCATTTTTATCGCCGTTGGCACGCCACCGGATGCAGATGGCTCTGCGGATTTAAGCTACGTACTTGAAGTTGCAAGATCCATCGCGACCTACTCTGAACAAAGAAAAATAGTTGTAAACAAATCTACGGTTCCAGTTGGTACTGCGCAGCAGGTTGCCCAAGTTCTCGCGCAAACTCGAGAAGCCTTAAAGCTTGACCCTTTCACTTTTTCTGTAGTCTCTAACCCAGAATTTTTGAAAGAAGGAAGCGCCGTTTCTGACTGCATGCGTCCTGACAGGATTATCATTGGTATCGATGAAAAGGATGAATATATGGATGAAGTTAAAGATGTCATGCGAGAACTGTATGCACCTTTTAACCGAAACCATGAAAAGATACTTTTCATGAATTTGAAATCGGCAGAGCTAACGAAGTACGCAGCCAATTGTCTGTTGGCAACCAAAATTAGTTTTATGAACGAAATGGCCAATATCGCGGGTAAGTTGGGCGCTGACATTGAGCAAGTGCGTCGGGGAATTGGTAGCGACGAAAGAATTGGGTATCACTTTATTTATCCTGGTTGCGGGTATGGTGGTTCTTGCTTCCCTAAAGATGTGCAGGCTTTAATTAGATCTTCAGAAGCGATAGGTTATGAAAGTGCAATTTTGAAAGCCGTGGAAAATACTAATTACCATCAAAAACGAAAGTTATTTGAACAAATTTGTTTACAGTTTGGTGGAAGAGAAAACCTCAGAGGCAAAACTTTTGCCTTGTGGGGTCTCGCTTTTAAGCCAAAAACAGATGATATGCGAGAAGCACCTAGCCGAGTACTTATGGAAGAGCTTTGGTCGGCTGGTGCTATTGTGCATGCTTATGATCCTAAAGCTATGGAAGAAACTCAGCGACTCTACTCGTTAAGAAGTGACTTGTTATTGATGGGGACTAAAGAAGCGACCTTACAAGGCGCTGATGCATTAATCATTTGTACCGATTGGCAGAATTTTAAAGCACCGGATTTCAATTTAATTCATTCAGAATTGAATGAGCCGTTAATTTTTGATGGACGAAATTTATTTGAACCGAAAAGAATGGCCGCCAGAGGGTTCACTTATTGGTCAATTGGTAGAGAAGTCGCCCGCCCTAATTAAGGCGGGCCAATATCCGATTAAACTTGAAAAATGCGAACTAAAGAATAACGGTATTTTCTTCCATATAGCGTTTCATGATCGGACTTTCCATTTGTTTTTTGTCTGCTGGTTCCCAAAGCCCTTTTTGGATGCCATCGATAATCATATGAATTACCGCAGAGTCTATGGCTGACATAACAGCTATATTGACTGGTTCATTGTTCGTGTAACCAGACTCCATTTCAAGTAAGTCTTGGTAAGCAATATAACGGAAAACACTTCCGCTCAAAGCGTGGGAAAATATGGTTTTACTGGTGGTGACGCTAAGCAAAATCTGTCCTGTTCGAACATCAACAGCTCGCAAATTAACTGTTACCTGATCCATGCGATACTCGCCATAAGTCGCAAGTCCGAAATAGCCGATACCATGGCCACCACTTTTCAAATCGGACTCGTACCCAATAATGCCACCTTCGATGACTAAGTTTGCCGATTTCAATGCAGGCAAGTCGTCTCCAATATTAACTGGAGCTTCATCTTTCTTCTGCGCGGCGCGAATGATTTTACGTTCTGTGAGTAAGTTCTGTAATCCTTCACGCTCTAACGGTAAAAACCATTTAGAGTCCAACAAAGAAGAGGTCAGCATTGACGTGCCTCCCTGAGGTACCGCAGTTGCAAAAGTACTTGAAGGGTAGTCTTTGTATTGACCTGTTTGGTCTCGAAAATCATACACGGAGACCATAATCTTCCCTTTAGGGAGAGGGAGATTGATAAGGTCTTTGTATATAGCCCCTCTTGGCGCTAGTGTCGGATACTCCTCTGCATCGGGAGTATCCATAAAGTTTGTACACCCTGTAAGTAAGAGTGCCAGAGCCACTGCTAGGTAAAGTCCTTTTTTCATTTTTTATCTTCCTGAACTACAAACCTGTAACTTCGATTGTTGTGGATTCACCTGTTGACTTATCTATAACGGTGATGGTTAAAAAACCGTCATTGTCGGTGATGGTTAGTGTATAATCGTCGGTTTCTAAACTTCCCGGTTCTCCACTGGAAATCAATTCACTTAACAAGCGTGATTGTAAAGAGGAAAGGAGTGAAGATACCGATGACGTTCCGCTGCTCGTCCTATCAGGGTCTTCGTAATCGTTGATTGCTTCTGCTCTGGCAAACAAATGTGAAGTGTTGAGAGGGTTGCCACCAAATGTAGGATTTATCGGCTGGTACGTCAGTTTGGATGCAAATACCGGTGCTGCCACTAGACTGCAACTGATTAAGCTAAGACCGATTATGATTGCCTTTTTCAACCTAAATTTTGAATGTTTAGGCTGAGAACGCTGTTTAGAAACAACCAGAGTATTCATAATTTTCCCTTGTAAGCATTTGTTATATTTCGTCATGTGCGAGATCGAATGTGTCAGAATACATCCTCTGTATTCTCCACTTGGTTAAATAGTCCTGTACTGTTCTTACTGCTTTTGCTGCCTGCTCTTTCGACTCTTTCATTTTTGGCGAAAGACTGGTGCGAAAGACAACTTTTTGCGAATGCCAAATCGTCATGATGGTCCCAAACTTGGCTGTTGTTTTTTCAGTGATAGTTAAATTCTCTTCTAGGTTTTCTTCACTCTCATTGAGCTGCTGTGCAAACTCTGAATAAAAAATGCTTCCAATGCGAGTCATTGTTCTGTCTATGATGAGGCCATTGACTTCATCTAAAGAGTCGTGTGATCCATCTTCTAATTGTTGCAAGTCTTCTATAGGAGATTGGTCACCAGTACTCTCATTTGCATGCAGATAAGAGGCATGTAATAAGAAATACACAAAAAAAATAATTAGAAAGTTATTAATTCTAAGTGTCATAGATGACTCTTATAAATGTGTTTAAGACGAATTAATAATAAGAGTTAATTGCCATTAATTGTATAAACCAAAGTATTAGAATTGAACAAATAAATTAGTATTTTTGTCTTTGTTTTTACACAACTCTAACAACCAAAAAATTAAAAAATAAATAATAAAATTAATTTAAAGTTGATGGTTTAAAATCATCGTCAGCTCTAACCTAATTAACGAGAACACGGTGTTCTCTAATGAAGGAGGAGTTATGTCCATCCGGAATAATGCCTGCTTCAGTATGCTAGTCATAGGTATCGTTTTGTATTCAGCAATGTCGAACCTAGCTTGGGCGAACAATGATCTTGGTGGTCAAGCTTATTATCAGTCAGAGAGTAATCATGGAGGTGATGATCGTCGCCATGAGCACTTTAACAATAGAAGACATACTCAAGTAGGTAAGTTCGGTTACGGTTTGGACTTAAGTAATTTCAATGAGTTAGATTCTATACCAACTGACGATAATTATGCTGAAGTCGTCTTGGAAGACTCGATATTAGGAAATGTCTATATCGAGCAGGGTAGTTCTATTGCAGGTAATAAAGCGAAAGTAGTCCAGTCAGACAGCGTAGGGAGTGAGGCTGGGATTTGGCAATATGGTGGTGATAATACTGCTTTAATAACTCAAACGGGTAAGTTTAATAAAGCTTACATTGCTCAGTATGGTTATGGAAATAAAGCTTGGATTAATCAAGCTGGAAATAATAATACTGCAGCAATTATCCAATATGGATATGGAAGTTCTTTGAGTATTAATCAAACGGGCAGTAATAACCAAGCCATTATTGTTGATAACGGTGGTTCCAATTATGGCATTAGTCAAAATGGTAATGACTATGTGGCCATAGTTGGGGGCTATGGTATCAATGTGTATGTTACTCAAAATTAATCGACAACACATTTAGATACTTGTCTATTCAAATGTAACAATATGATATAAAGGAAATTGTCATGAAAACTAAATTGGCACTAATAATTGCAGCAACGTTGGCTTCAGGTAGTGTACTTGCAAACAACACAGCAGACTTAGATTTATTTATGACTTCAGATTCTGAAGTAACTGTATTCCAAGAGTCTCCTAATGAGGGTAACAAAGCAGACATTAAATCCTACGTTGTAGATGATTCAGCTCTGTCTATCTCTCAAGTTGGTGGTGAAAACAAAGCAAAAATTTTAGCTTTAGGTGTGGATTCAGGTAATTTTAGCATCGATCAAACAGGTAACAGCAACAAAGCTCGTATCATGACTGCTAACAGTCCATGGGAACACTATTCTTATGATAACGACAATGTTTCTATCGTTCAAAATGGTGATAGCAACAAATCTCAAGTATTGCTTCAGGGCGGTACAGATGACTCAAATGTTGAACTTAGCGTTGAAGGTACACTAAACGAAACTAGTGTTGTTCTGAACAGAGGTGACGGAAGTACTGTTACAGGTACTGTTGATGGAACAGGCAACATGGCTGATGTTTATGTTGAAAATAGTTTCGGCAACAGTGTCGATTTCACACAAACAGGTGACTACAACACTATCGACGTTGATGTTACAGGTTGGAGCCATGGCAACGATATTACTATCGACCAACAAAACGCACATGCCGCGGCTAATGTATCTGTTTACTGGGGTAGCTCAGATAACATTATCAACATTACTCAAACATATGGTGATGTTGCGAATGTGAATGTTGGAGCTAGCACAAGTAACACTGTTACCGTTATTCAATACTAATCGTTGGTTATGTTAGTTCGTTATTTAGCGGTGCTTTGCGCCGCTTTTCTAGTCTCATTAAGTGCGATAGCAATGGATAGTTCATCATTGAGTCTTTATGGTGGAGCGCTTCAATTTGAATGCATTCAAGACGCACAACGAGTCAAACTTACCGCGAAAACGGGTAAGCAGTTTGCTGCAAAAATAGTAGCGAGTGCGGCTTCCGGTAACAAAATGAGTTATGGATTCTCTAATCGCAGTTCCTTGAACTTGGGCTTTGGCGTTAATGATTTGCCTATTCGTTTTGAAGTGATTAGTGAGAGTGAGGGAAGCGAATCCTTTACGCTTGAAGCGGGATGTCAATTGACATCAAATATATCCTCTTAAAATCTAATCGCCATATTTGAATATGCTCACTCGACATAAGTTGTGACCAAGTTGTTCAGATCTTCATTTGTGGATATCTAAATAGCACTATTACATTGGAGAATCGAGATGAACACACTCGAACAAACATTACAGGGTGTTGGGGCTGGCTTGATAACACTTTCTGTGTTTATTGAATTCAATCTGTCAGTTCACGCTTTACAGTTGGTACAGCTAATAAAGTCAGTAGTGTAATCGTTGCATCTAACCCTATTAGGTAGCAGGCTTGTTGTATTACATATTCATTATTCAATTCGCTCTGCATGACAAAATAAAAACGTCCTCGTAATGATCAGTTAAGAGGACGCTTAATAAGTCTGTCTTTAATGCATTTTATGCTTCTGGGAGCTCAACGCCTTTTTCTTTAAACAAGCGGCGGCATGCTCGGCCATCACTATGGAACAGGTGGCAGCGGTGCGCTGGAATACCAATAGAAAGTACATCATCAGTTTCAACATCTAATGTATCTGGCTGGCGGTAAATGACGTCAGAGTCAGAACCTTTAAGGTTCATGTAAACCTGGGTTTCATTACCTAACTTCTCTACCATCATCACTTTACCTTCAATTTTCGCATCACCTTCACTTGCTGTGAGCAAGTGCTCTGGACGAATCCCTAAGGACATACGTTCGCCACGGTTTACTGTCGTTCCGTCAACTGGAATCCAGAAAGTCGTACCATTTGAAAGTTGAACCATCACTCGGTCTTTTTCCACAGCTTCAATGAACACACTCATGAAGTTCATCTTTGGTGAACCGATAAAGCCTGCTACAAAGCGGTTTTTAGGGTAGTGGTAAAGTTCTAATGGTTCGCCTACTTGAGAAACATAACCCGCATCAAGAACTACAATCTTGTCAGCCATGGTCATTGCTTCTACTTGGTCATGTGTTACGTAAATCATTGTGCAACCAAGTTTGCGTTGCAGTTTAGTGATTTCTGAACGCATTTGAACACGAAGTGCTGCATCTAAGTTAGAAAGTGGCTCATCAAGTAGGAATACATTAGGTTGAGAAACCAGTGTACGGCCGATAGCAACACGTTGACGTTGCCCGCCTGATAGTGCTTTTGGTTGGCGATCAAGTAAATGAGTAAGCTGGAGAATGTCAGCCGCGTGGTCAACGCGTTTGTGAATTTCTTCTTTGTCGGCTTTTGCCAGTTTTAAACCGAAAGACATGTTGTCATAAAGGTTTAGGTGCGGATACAGAGCGTATGATTGGAATACCATTCCAACCCCACGTTTAGATGGCTCAACGTCATTCATGCGCTGGTCACCAATGTACAAGTCACCAGACGTTATGTCTTCCAAGCCTGCAATGCAGCGAAGTAGTGTCGATTTACCACAACCTGATGGACCAACGAATACAACGAATTCGCCTTCTTTAATGTCTAAATCAACATTCTTAGAAATCACTACATCGCCATAAGCTTTACAAACATTTTTTAACGTGACATTCGACATCTAGCTCGTCCTCGATCAACACTTTTTAATTACTATTGCTCATCATTGTATGACATTGTTTTACGAAATGATCTGTTAGCAATAATAGTAGGAATACATTTAAGTTTATGATTTCTCGACTTTGAGATGAATCATTTAAGCAGCAAATTTGGCTTCTAACCTAAACTAGCTTTTAACCTTAATCGGTAAGAAAAGAAAGGGTGATGCATTTTAATAATAGTTGGGTATACGCTGCTCGAAATCATACATCACCCTTCATAGCCAAAAACTGGAATACTTATGTAAGCAAAACGTGTTCCCCCCGGCACGAACTTGTGTCGTATACACGTTTGCGAAAGTATCCAAATCGGCAATGTAAACTAGGACCTCTAAATTGGTGCTAATAAAGACTCTTACCATCCGCTTGGGACACGATTAGTTTCTAAGATGTCAGTTTGAATGACATCCTCCTAATCCCTTTTTTTGTGGGGGGAGTAGAAGAGGATGAGTGGGAGGAGGGGTGATAAGGCGTAGTTAGATCAAGCTCAAAGAATTGATGCTTATGAAGTTGAGGTGGCTCACAACAAAACGCCTTTTTGTGACTTTCGTCTATCACTTGTGGCGATGTAGATCACGAAAATAGTCCATAATACCTAGGGCGTAGTGCACAGGAGGATGAGTCATCGTCTGTTTTTTCTGATGATATATGGCGAAATACGGCAAAACCTCTTGGTTAGCCCTACAACATAAATATTAAAAGGATATGAACATGAAAAATGCCCTAAGTACTGTAGCGCTAAGTACATTAGTTGCCCTTGGTTCTTTTGGAGCTCACGCTGCAATTGAAGAAGGTCAGTTAACTATCTGGATTAACGGAGACAAAGGCTACAACGGATTGGCTGAAGTTGGTAAAAAGTTTGAAGAAGACACAGGTATTAAAGTAACGGTTGCACACCCTGATGCGCTTCAAGATAAGTTCCCTCAAACAGCATCAACTGGCGACGGTCCTGATATCGTATTTTGGGCACACGACCGTTTTGGTGGTTATGCAGAAGCTGGTCTACTAGCTGAAATCAAACCTTCTAAACAAGTGAAAGACGGCATCATCGATTTCGCATGGGATGCAGTGAACTACAACGGCAAACTAGTAGGTTACCCAATCGCTGTTGAATCTCTATCACTTATTTACAACAAAGACCTTGTTCCAAACCCACCAAAAACATGGGAAGAAGTAGCTGAGTTGAACGCGAAGCTTAAAAAGCAAGGCAAATCAGCAATCATGTGGAACCTAAAAGAACCGTACTTTACTTGGCCATTAATGGCTGCTGACGGTGGTTACGCATTCAAATACACCGCTCAAGGTTACGATATCAAAGACGCTGGTATTGCAAACAAAGGCGTTTCAGATGCAATGAGCTTTGTTAAAGGTCTTGTTGATAAAGGAGTAATCTCTTCAGATATGGATTACTCAGTATCAGAAGCGGAATTCAACAAGGGCAACACAGCAATGACAATCAATGGTCCTTGGTCATGGGGCAATATTGATAAGTCTGGTATCAACTACGGTGTAGCTACTTTACCTAAGTTCAATGGCCAATCTTCTAAGCCGTTTGTTGGTGTATTAACTGCGGGTATTAGCACTGCATCTCCTAACAAAGATCTAGCGGTAGAGTTCATCGAGAACTACCTTCTAACTAACGATGGTCTACGTAAGATGAATGATGACAAACCACTAGGTGCAGTTGCTTTGAACTCATTCCAAAAAGAATTGGGTAATGACCCACGCATTGCAGCGACAATGGATAACGCAATGAACGGTGAAATTATGCCAAATATCCCACAGATGAACGCATTCTGGGGCGCAGCTAAAAACGCAATCGTCAACATCGTTGATGGTCGTCAAACTGTAGACGCAGCACTAGCTGACGCAGAAAAGCAAATGGTTAAGTAATATTTTAGTTCTACTTTTGGGGAGGGGGTAACTCCTCCCTAGTTTCTCAGTTTAATTCGCTAGCAGGTTGTACTATGCAGTCAGTTCAAGGTTCAGAAGCGATGTCGTCACCGTCAGCAACATTAACTACCAACAAGCGTGCGCTACTTAAATGGGCAGCTCTTGGTGCTATTGGTGTTGTAAACGGATATGCATCCATTCTTATGTATTCGCGCGGTGAGTCTGCCTTCGCATTACTTACACTCTTCCTTACCGCATTAGCACTTTATATTTTTGGTAGTAAGAAAACTTACGCTCATCGCTACATTTACCCAGGTATTGCTGGGATGATTTTGTTCATCCTCTTCCCTTTGGCTTATACCGTTAACTTGGCATTTACCAACTATAGCGCTAAGAACCAACTCTCTTTAGAACGAGCTCAATCTGTATTAATGGATAGAACGTTCCAAAGTGGTCAAAGTTACAATTTTGACCTGTATGAAACCAGCTCAGGTTTGCAAATCACTATTCAAGATGGAGATACTCAGTATGTAACGGAAGTATTTTCACTCAGTGATGCAAGCCGTGAGCTGAACCTTACGCCGTCAGAGCAACCTGTTGAAGGTGAAAAAGCAGCGATTAAAACCATCATCAGCAATCGTGCAACACTTAGCGAGTTCGACCTTCATTTCCTGAATGGCAATGATATTCGCATGAGCGGATTGCGTAAGTTCGCGGCCGTCGTTCCTTTGTACAAAATGCATGAGGATGGTGAGACGCTAACAAACCAAGAAACAGGTGAAATTTTACGTCCGAATATGGACGTGGGCTTCTACCAACCAGTTGATGAGAATGGCCAGTTTGTTGGTTCAACCGTATCGCCAGGTTTTATTGTCTCTATTGGCACCCACAACTTCGAACGCGTGTGGAAAGATGACGGCATTAAAGAACCATTCATCAGTATCTTTATCTGGACTGTTATTTTCTCGTTGCTGACCGTTGTGTTCACACTGATGATTGGTTTAGTGCTTGCGAGCGTTGTTCAGTGGGAAGCGCTAAAAGGTAGGGCTATTTATCGCGTATTGCTAATTCTGCCTTACGCAGTGCCTGCATTCATTTCGATTCTGATCTTTAAAGGTTTGTTCAACCAGAGCTTTGGTGAAATCAATATGGTACTCAATGCCATCTTTGGTATTAGTCCATCATGGTTCTCTGATCCGCTACTTGCAAAAACCATGGTTCTGATTGTAAACACTTGGCTAGGCTTCCCTTACATGATGATTCTGTGTATGGGTCTATTGAAAGCCATTCCAGAAGATTTATACGAAGCATCGGCAATTGACGGTTCAAACTTTGTCAGCAACTTTACTCGAATCACATTGCCTTTAATGATCAAACCAATGACACCGCTTTTGATTGCTAGTTTTGCTTTCAACTTCAATAACTTTGTGATGATTCAGCTATTGACACAAGGTGGCCCTAACATGATAGGTACCTCAGAACCAGCGGGTTACACAGACCTACTAGTAAGCTACACCTACCGTATCGCGTTTGAAGGCGGTGGCGGTCAAGATTTCGGTCTGGCGAGTGCAATTGCAACACTGATCTTCCTATTAGTGGGTGGTTTAGCACTACTCAACCTTCGTTTCACTAAGCTAGACCAGGATTAAGGAGTCGCACAATGGCAATGGTACAAGGTAAATCCTTAAAATACAGAGTGTTGGCTACACACATCGCAATGTGGACATTCTTAGCATTAATCATTTTTCCACTACTAATGATCGTCGCGATTTCTTTACGTGAGGGTAACTTTGCAACAGGTAGTTTGATTCCAGAAAACCCTTCATTTGAACACTGGAAATTAGCATTAGGCATCGCGGTAGAAAACGCAGATGGTTCAGTCACACCTCCTCCATTCCCTGTTCTTACATGGCTTTGGAACTCAGTAAAAGTGGCGGCTATCAGTTCGGTTCTTATTGTTGCGCTATCAACGACTTCTGCTTATGCGTTTGCACGTATGAAGTTCAAAGGAAAAAGTACAATTCTGAAAGCGATGATGATTTTTCAGATGTTTCCTGCGGTATTGGCGCTGGTGGCTCTATACGCATTGTTTGATAAATTAGGCCAGTACATTCCATTCCTTGGTTTGAACACACATGGTGGTTTGATTTTCTCTTACTTAGGTGGTATCGCTCTGCATGTATGGACGATCAAAGGTTACTTTGAAACGATTGATCGCTCATTGGAAGAAGCTGCAGCACTGGATGGCGCGACACCGTGGCAAGCATTCCGCTTAGTACTGTTGCCGCTTTCTGTACCAATTTTGGCAGTTGTGTTTATTCTCTCATTTATTGGTGTTGTGGGTGAGGTTCCAGTGGCGTCTCTGTTACTTTCTGATGTAAACTCATACACACTTGCGGTTGGTATGCAGCAGTATTTGTACCCTCAAAACTACTTATGGGGTGACTTTGCGGCGGCGGCAGTATTATCTGCGTTACCAATTACTATCGTATTCTTGCTTGCGCAGCGTTGGCTAGTCGGAGGACTAACGTCCGGCGGTGTGAAAGGATAACAACGATAAGGGCGACTGTAAGGTCGCCCATTTTGTATCTACTTAACAATTTGGTTTGGCCGCTGATCAGTTAAGAAAGGTACATACCTTCTGGCGTTACGCATAGCTGGCTGTTAGCTCAATTCCTTACTGTAAATGACTAACGGTTTTTGTAACCAAGACCTGAGCTCTGCTCAGGTTTTTTTATGTCTGTTAGATTGGTTACAGGGTGGGCTTTAATGAAGGTGATCTTTTAGTAGATAGCGTTCAACCTTCACCTATTGATCAGAGCAAAAGGTAAATAGCAGAAAGTCACGAGTGTTGGATAGCTAATTAGAACTCTTTACTTGAAGGCGCGCAGCCAATGTACTGCAACAACACATATAAGCTTTCTTGTTGCAAAGCGACTTTACGAAATAGGTCAGCAAAAGTGTCGTCACCGCCGAAACAGGTGCGAATGTAGTGATTGATTTCAGAGGGCTGATAGCCTCCTACATATAAAGTCCGAATCCAATGATATTCAACAGATTTTAAATCGGAGAGGGTATTTTCACTTAAAGTAATATCACTGATGGACAATGCCATGTTTTCGTTCTCTAGAGAGCCTATTCAAATTTCAAGCATATTAAATCAGAGAAAAATGAAGCTTCTATGACAGCATCAATTGAGTGTTCGAAGTGTGTTATTTAGAAATAAGCGGTTAGATAGCAAAAGAGTGTGGTTTTCACCACACTCTGCCTGATATTTACTCTTTCTCGATGTAGGTTTTATGCACTCGTTTCGCGAGTTTTATTACGAGCTCATAAGGTATGGTACCAATGTGCTTCGAAACTTGCTCGATGGGTAGGTTTTCCCCCCAAAATTCTACGCTGTCACCCACTTTGTCTTGTGAATCAGGACCTAAATCAATGGTGATCATATCCATTGATACTCGACCTGAGATTGGTACAACACGTCCATTAAGATAGACAGGAGTACCTTCTGGCGCCGTACGAGGGTAACCATCACCATAACCCATAGCAACAACACCGATATTGGTATCTCGTTGGGAAGTCCACGTTTCACCATAACCGACGGGTTGATTGGCTTTGTGTTTGCGAACCGCAATGAGTTTCGACTTAAGAGTCATACCACAATGCAAACCAAGGTCTTTACCCGTTTCGTTCTCGTTTGGACTAATGCCATACAGTGCAATACCTGCGCGCATATAGTCTAAGTGAGAGTCTGACCAGTACAAAATACCTGCGGAGTTAGCCAAAGTTTTAGGACCTGGAAAGCGGGAAGTTTGTGATAGAAACAGATCGATTTGCTTTTGTGTTGAAGCAGAAGACAGATCATCGGCACAACTAAAGTGGCTCATGAAGCCAACCGGGCCAGCGAGTTTGCCTGTTGCTTCTATTTGCTCCACATAGTCGTTAAGTTCACAAGGTTGTACGCCCAAACGATGCATACCTGTATCTAACTTAAGCCATACCGTCACTGGTTTAGCCAATGTGGAATTCTTCAAATCTTCTAACTGTTCTTGGCAGTGAATCGCGGTTTGGAAGCCTTGCTGTGAAGCCAATTCCAAATCACTTTTACAGAAGCAGCCCTCAAGAAGCAAAATAGGTTGTGCGATACCAGCACTTCTTAGCTCTTGGGCTTCTTCAATACGAGAGACCGCAAATACATCTGCCTGAGTCAAAGTCTGTGCTGTTTTAACCGCATTGTGGCCGTAAGCATCGCCTTTGATAACAGCGACTACAGGTTTATTTCCACATTTCTTTTTTAGCAAATCATAGTTATCACTAAGCGCTTGTAGATTGATAAGAGCTTCAGCTGTGATCATTGAATCCGTCCTAATTTGTACCTTGGTTTCCATTGCAGCTCAGAAATGGGGGCTTACTAAAGAGTAGCTATCATACTGAGTAAATCCTGTTTATCCAACAGCGAGTAACGGCTCGCAGGAAAAGATTTTATACATTTATTTAGCAATATACAGACCATGCCGTTTCCTGATATTTTGCTAGTTTAAATGACTATTTTGGAGTTTTATGGGTGGATAAAATCACTGTCTGATTTTTCTTTCTGACGAAAGCTTCAATATTTAAAATAAACAGAATATTAATCTTAAAAGTAATTAATTATTGGTTTAATAAATTTAATCATTTTGTGATGTTAATGGTTTTTTACACCCGTATTTCTCTATTGTAAAAGTACCTGCTATGTACATGGTAGTTAGCTAATCATTTATTAATCTCTATTTAACAGTTAGTTATGGTGCAATTTGAACCATAATGATGCAGTGGTCTATGAAGATCTTTAGAGTTACCGATACGAAATTGTATACATTAATGTTTTTTAGTGCTTTATGTCACACTATAGAAAATACTATCAAAAATAAAAATATTGGTATTAATGGCTGTTTAATTGGGTTGGGTAAATTTTAGATATAACAACAAAATTTTTGGTGCATAAAACAATCTTTCAATTTCGAACAGCTTAGCTTTCATAAGTTGCTTCATTTTGTTTTTAAGTCGATATTTTATACAAATTCCACTAATTGAATTTATATGCATAATTATATTTTATAGTGAATATATATTGCATAAATGTATTGATATAAGTGAGTTTATGAATATATAGGCGATGTTTACCCTATTGTTGATAAGGATATTAAGCTGTAGGTTGTAAATGTATTCGATATTAGTGTCTGGTCTAGATGGCCAAAATGGAGCAATAAAAGATGGAACTTAAACAACCGTATCTACTATTTTTGGGTGACGCTGCAGATTCACTGGCAGCAAAAGTGGCGCAAGGCGTAAAAACATGGCGTCCTGAATACTGTGTTGGTCAATTGAGACTTGATGCGTGTAACGCTGATGTTGGTCTGGAAGACTTGAATATTGCGCAGGCTAAAGAGGCGGGTGCAAAAACCTTAATTATCGGCGTTGCTAACCGTGGTGGCATTATCTCTCAAGAATGGATCTCTGTTCTTATTGAAGCCCTTGAAGCAGGTATGGACATCGCAGCTGGTTTGCACAACAAATTAACAGACATTCCTGAGCTTGTAGCGTGCGCGGCTAAAAATGGTTGTGCGCTATATGATGTGCGCTATCCAACTCAAGTTTACCCTGTCGCGAATGGTAAAAAGCGTTCGGGCAAAAGAGTGTTGACCGTTGGTACAGATTGCTCTGTTGGCAAAATGTACACCTCGCTAGCTATTGAAAAAGAGATGAAAGAGCGTGGTGTGGATGCTGATTTTCGTGCCACAGGTCAAACCGGTATTTTGATTACTGGTGCGGGTGTAAGCGCTGACTGTGTTGTTGCCGATTTTATCGCTGGTGCGATTGAAACCATTACTCCAGCTAACGATCCACAACATTGGGATGTTATTGAAGGTCAAGGTTCTCTGTTCCATGCATCCTATGCTGGTGTTACAACAGGTCTTATTCATGGTTCTCAAGCTGATGCTTTGGTTCTTTGTCATGAACCAACTCGCGCTCATATGCGTGGTCTACCTGATTACCAGTTACCGGGTTTAAAAGAGTGTATGGCAGCGAATATCGCTACTGCTCGTTTAACTAACCCTGCAGTTAAATTTGTTGGTGTATCTATCAATACATCGGGTTTAAGTGAAAGTGATGCTATGGCTTATATGGATAAAGTAGAGTCAGAAATAGGTTTGCCTGTTGTTGACCCATTCCGCCAAGGTGTAGCACGTATTGTTGATAATCTTCTGGAGCTGTAATGAAGGTAAAACTCTACACTCAACGTTGGCCTATTCGTGGTAGCTTTACTATCTCTCGTGGCAGTAAAACCCAAGCCGAGACCATTATTGTTGAGATTGAGCATCAAGGCCTGATTGGGCGAGGGGAATGTGTGCCTTACGCCCGCTATGGTGAGTCAATCACGAGTGTTTTGCAGCAAATCACGGATGTTATTCCAGAAATTGAAAGTGGAATAACACGTGAGCAACTTCAACCACTGCTCCCTGCTTGTGCGGCAAGAAATGCGGTCGACTGTGCGATGTGGGATTTGGAATGCAAGCAAAGTGGTCAGTCGGTGTGGATGCAAGTTGGTTTGCAAGCTGAATCATTGACAACAGCATATACCCTATCGCTCGACACTCCAGAAAATATGGAAAAAACGGCGATTGAGAATGCCTTCCGACCTTTGCTGAAACTGAAGCTTGGCGGTCCTGAAGATTTGGCTCGCGTGCAAGCGGTTCGTCGTGGAGCACCAAACGCGAAAATTATTCTCGATGCAAATGAAGCTTGGACAGTCGAGGCCTATACCCAGCTAATTCCTGAGTTAATAAAACTTGATGTGGCGATGATAGAACAACCCTTTCACGCCGAGCAGGACTCTGTATTGGCTTCGTTAGAACGCCCAATTCCGATTTGTGCTGATGAGTCATGCCATGACCGACATAGCCTCGAGAAAGTCGTTGGGCTTTATGACATGATCAACATCAAACTCGATAAAACCGGTGGATTGACAGAGGCACTCAAGCTCAAAGCACAAGCACAATCATTGGGTTTACGAATCATGGTTGGATGTATGGTTTCATCCTCATTGAGCATGGCGCCCGCTTTTGTAGTTGCACAAGGCGCTGAGGTTGTAGACCTAGATGGGCCGTTATTACTCAGTGAAGACATCGAAAACGGATTTGAATTTGAAAACAATTCTATGCTGCCCTTTCAACAAAAGCTGTGGGGGTAAGGAGAAACAATGGAACGTATCGTATATCTAAATGGCGAATTTATCGCTGAAAGTGAAGCAAAAGTATCGGTGTTCGATCGCGGCTTCCTTTTTGCTGACGCCGTTTATGAAGTAACAGCAGTTCTAGGTGGCAAACTCATTGACCATCAAGGACATCTTGCGCGTCTAGAACGCTCGTTAAAAGAACTGGGTATAAAGATGCCTGTGACAGGCGAGCAGTTAATGGACATTCAGCGTGAACTGATCAAAAGAAACGATTTAGTTGAAGGTGGGATTTATCTGCAACTGACTCGCGGCGACGAAGGTGACCGTGACTTTTCCTATAGCGACGATATTGCGCCAACTTTGGTTTTGTTCACCCAGTCCAGAAGTCTGATTAACAGTCCGAAGACTCAGTTGGGTATTAAAGTCATTTCGTTTGACGATATTCGTTGGCGCCGACGTGATATCAAAACAACCAGTTTGCTACCAGCATGCATGGCTAAACATGTTGCTCACGCTGCGGGAGCCGAGGATGTCTGGTTAATCGAGGATGGCTTTGTCACTGAAGGCGGTTCGAGTAATGCGTACATAGTCACTCAAGACAATGTCTTAGTCACTCGTCCTCTAAGCAACGATATTCTGCACGGTATCACGCGAGCATCATTGATGAAGTTAGCTCAAGAGCTGAACTTAACCATCGAAGAGCGTCTGTTCACTATTGAAGAGGCTTATGATGCTAAAGAGGCGTTTATCAGCTCCGCAACGACGTTTGTCTGGCCTGTTGTGGCAATAGATGACAAGCCAATTGGTAGTGGTAAGCCGGGAGAAATCGCCCTTAAACTGCGTGATATCTATATTAAAACAGCGCTGGAGCTTGCTGAGTAATCTTCATTTAATGCTGCCGCATTTGCTCGGTTAATCAACCATATAATGATGATTACGATTATTCTTATTACCAATCTTATGGTTACGAATATTACGGTTACATAACAACGTTGGCTAGGTTGATTACAAGAGCAAAACACCCGACATTTGTCGGGTGTTTTTTTATCTGTCGGTCTTTAGGTATTTAACATGCGCTTCCATTTCTTCACCGATTTCAGTCCGCATGTTCATCAGCCGGATCGCCGAATTTCTAAGCGCAATGTCTTCTGCTGTTTCTGGTACCCATTCAGGTACGGCTGTTGGTTTGCCATTCTCATCAACAGCAACCATGATAACGATACAATGTGTGGTTAAGCGGTTTTTCAACTCTTTCGGATCGCTCGCTTGCACGTCTATGGCAATGTGCATAGACGTTTTGCCTGTATAGATGACTTTGGCGCTGACCTCAACGATGTTGCCAACATGGATAGGAGCAACGAAGCGAATTCCGCCAGCATAAGCGGTAATACAGTATTTGCCACTCCACGCTGCTGAACAAGCGTACGCAGCCAAGTCGATCCATTTCATCACTGCGCCACCATGAACTTTACCACCAAAGTTCACGTCGCCAGGCTCTGCTAAAAAACGAAGGGTACTTTCTCTTTTGCCATTACTCATTGGCGCTTCCTTTCTACTGTTGGTACAACCATAAATTATTATTTGTTACACCCATAACTTGATATGGTCTTTTTGTCTACCAAAGTTATATCCCTAATGATTAATAAATATCGAATAGAGAAACGGGTCACCTTTGCAAATGGGTAGATTGATTATTAAGAATGGGTATAGTGAGATCACTTCTGTAATGACTTACTTCCTACTTTTTGACAGTCACTTAGGAGTTTGCCTACTTTTAAATCAACCATTACAGCTAATCCTTTTGGGCTAGTTTTTTTAAAATTGTACTAGTCGGTTTAGTTTAGGTTGAGATTCATGCAAGTTGTTCCTGCCCATTCAATTGAAGCCATCAAGATGGCGGACAGTCTAATGAATGAGTTTTTATACAACGATTTTACGTTTAAAACATCTTCCAGCATTGAAGTGATTGAGCCAGTGTCGAGTCACTATCAAGATTTATTGGCTGTTGGTTTTGGTTGGCAGTCTTGGTCGGATATGATTGAGGTGCTAAAAGTGCCTCACGAACCCGTGTATCTGGATGATGACGAAACGTTGCTCGATTTGGTTGCACTGCGTTTGTCTCAGCGTGTTGGTTACGATTCCGCGCAAGGTATTATTTACCATTTCATTGAAAATACTGGGATTGGATATTCTCCAATCAAAAGAAGAGAGCTTCAGTTATTAGCTTCTCCGTGGGGCATTATCAAAAGCAAGCAGGTCATTACATCCGGAATTGAGAAAATAAAAACCATCAGTCATGGTGGATATTCTCTTGATGAACATCGTTTGGCGGAAATGCCTAAGCACCTAGTTTTGGATTCATATTATTACGAAGAAAAAGTGGAGAGCGCGTTGGTTGAAATTGCTTTCCCACAACTGTTTCCAGAAAAACAAGTAGGCGCATTGGCGAAGTTAAATATCTATAAAATTACGCCTTATCAAAGCTCAGGAATGAATGACGCTTTTAGCAGTATCGATTGTGAATTGTGCCAAAAACCGATGACAGAAGCTGAAAGTGAAGTTATTAAATATTTATCGCTCTGTGTTTTGCAAAACTCTCTTCCAATCAAGTCACCTGCTGACGAAAACCCTACTTTGCAAGATTGGGTGAATTGTCTGTCCATGGCATTTCGTGTTAATGGCGAATGGCCATTGATGAAAATGAAATGGAAGAGGCATTTTTACCGATAAAAATATAGGCATAGGTTTATTAACTAGTCTGCTCCTGTAACCAAAGGATTATTGAGAGAAGGATGTTAATAAGCCTTCTCTCTTTGCCAGTGTTCTAATATGCTCAGGCAATACTTTGCAGTAACACAGGACAGTGAGTTTAATGCCAAACGAATCTCAGTCGACAATTGACGATCCTTCTATTCTTAGCCCGAATGTCAGCCGTTCAAACTTATGGCGCTTAACACTAGCGCAAGCACTTGCAGGAGCAAACTCCGTTGTCGTGTTTGCTACGGGAGCGATTGTCGGCAGTATGCTCGCTCCAACTCCATTACTTGCCACACTACCTATTTCCATTTTCGTTGTGGGTATGGCTGCGTGTGTTTTTCCAGCTGGAGAATTAGCAAGAAAGTACGGACGAAAAGCAGCGTTTATGGCGGGTTCGGTAGCTGGTGTGTTAACGGGTTTGTTGGCGATGGCTGCTATGTTCACGGGATTGTTCTGGTTGTTTTGCCTCTCGACCCTTTTAGGAGGCGCTTACGCTGCTGTTGTTCTCTCTTTTCGTTTTGCTGTAACAGACGGCTTACCGCCAGAGAAAAGACCTCAAGCACTTTCGCTAGTTATGGCTGGTGGTATTGTTGCAGGTGTTATCGGGCCGCAGCTAGTGACACAAACCATGTATCTGTGGCCAGAAAAAATGTTTGCTGCCACTTTCCTTGCTCAGGCAGTAGTTGCTGTGATCTCAGGTGTGATCTTATATGGCGTTCAGTCTCCGGCTGTAAAAGAGCAGCATGGTGGAGGAAGACCATTAATGGAAATTGCACTTCAACCACGCTTTATTTCTGCTGTGGTGTGTGGCGCAGCGTCATACATGATCATGAACTTTCTTATGACTGCAGCCCCGCTAGCTATGCATATGCACGGCCACAGCCATGAGTCGTCAAACTTAGGTATTCAATGGCATGTGATTGCCATGTATGCCCCGAGCTTTTTCACCGGCAAACTGATAGCGCGATTTGGCGCTGTGCGCATATCGGCAATAGGCATTATCCTTACTGGTCTGTCGGCAGCAGTGGGTTTACTAGGAGAAGATGTATATCACTTCTGGTGGCTTCTCATTTTGTTGGGTGTTGGTTGGAATTTCGGATTTCTTGGGGCTTCCGCATTAGTGCTGGAATGTCACAAACCGGAAGAGAAAAACCGTGTTCAGTCGCTTAACGATTTCATTATTTTTGGCTTAATGGCAATAGGTTCTTTTTCGTCAGGCGGGCTTTTAAGCGCTTACGGCTGGCAGATGGTGTTGTGGGTATCCTTTGTTCCTTTGGTTCTCGCAGCTGTTGCCTTGAGTGCAGCCAAAGTTGCTAAACTAAAAGCATAAACAATCGCCATGAGTTGAATCTAGGAAAAAATATATGCAACAGATACAAAACAAAAGCCTTCTTTCGTTTATGGTGTCGAATGAAGCGGAAGGGATAGCGGTGACTAACCCAGCCACTGGTGAAGTCATTGGTTATGCTCCGGTGTCAGCAGAAAGCGACATTCTTAATGGCATTGAACGAGCGAGTGTCGCTCAGAAAGAGTGGGCGGCGATGCCAGCGAAAGCGCGCTCTGCGTTGCTACAAAAATGGAATCAACTGATTCTGGATAATAAACAAGATCTTGGTCGTCTTATGACGCTTGAGCAAGGTAAGCCGTTGGCGGAAGCTCAAGGTGAAGTGGTATATGGCGCGAGCTTTATCGAATGGTTTGCTGAAGAAGCAAAACGCACTTACGGCGAAACGATTCCAGCCCCGAGTAAAGACAAACGCTTAGTGACCATCAAACAACCTATTGGTGTTGCCTGTGCAATTACGCCGTGGAACTTCCCAATTGCGATGATCACTCGTAAAGCAGGCCCAGCTTTGGCGGCAGGTTGTAGTTTTATCGTTAAGCCTTCTGAATCAACACCTCTTTCTGCATTTGCAGTGGCAGAGTTGGCTTATCAGGCAGGCATTCCTCGCGATGTGTTGCAGGTGGTTTTGGGTGAAACCTCTCGTCAAGTGGGCGGTATTTTCACAACACATCCTCTGATTCGTAAGCTTTCGTTCACCGGCTCTACTCAGGTCGGCAGTATCCTAATGCAGCAAAGCGCTGCGGATATCAAACGTACCTCCATGGAGCTGGGCGGCAACGCGCCTTTCATCGTGTTTGATGATGCGGATATTGATGCCGCGGTCACCGGCGCGATTGCATCTAAGTTCCGCAACGCGGGTCAAACCTGCGTGTGTGCCAACCGCTTTTATGTTCACAGCAAAGTGTATGACGAGTTCGTTACTAAGTTTGATGCTGCAGTACAGAAACTGAAAGTCGGTAACGGCTTGGAAGCTGGCGTGAACATTGGCCCAGTGATCAGTGAATCGGCAAAACAGAATATCCAAGCACTGATTGATGGAGCCATTGAACAAGGCGCGAAACCTGTGTCTGAATTGCACCAGTTAGATGGTCTGTTCATGCAACCTGTAGTGCTGAAAGACGTGACCCACGATATGAAGATCGTCTCGCAAGAGATCTTTGGTCCAGTTGCGCCTGTGATTCGTTTTGATAACGACGATCAACTGATCGAAATGGCGAATGACACTATCTACGGCTTGGCTTCGTACTTCTACAGTCAAAACATTCACCGTGTATGGAAGATTGCCGAAGCGCTTGAGTACGGCATGGTGGGCATCAACGAAGGTTTAATCTCTACTGAAGTAGCACCATTTGGTGGTGTGAAACAATCTGGTATCGGACGTGAAGGCGCGAAGCAAGGCATCTATGAATACATGGATGTGAAATACCTGTGCTTTGGCGGAAACTAATTTAAGGACGAAAAAATGACAAACCAACATCTGTGACAAACACGTAATTATTCTGATTTCTGATGAAATCTAAATGGGTTTCGCTCGTAGGATAAATTGTTTGCAACGAAATACTTAGGCATCGAACCGGATCTGACGGCCGTTGATCATTGAGTTCGACGTTCTCAATGAAGGTTTGGATACGCTAGAAAAAATCATTCTAGAAGTGGTTAACGCTGAACTAAGCTCTCGCTCAGGCTCTTTTATTTGAGAGATACCCACTATCAGAGACAAGCTATTCCGAAGCGCGATTTAGCTCAGTACTTCTTCGTGGGTTTTAAGCGAAATAACACCTTTGGTCGGCGTTAAGTTAGACCAAATGAAGTTATGGAATTTGATGATATCGCTTGCGCTTAACTCAGCTTTGTCGGCGGTGGTGTGACAATCAGAAACAACCACAATATTGAAGTCTTCTATTAGTGCAGCGTGAATGGTTGCGTTAACACAGAAATCGGTTGCAAGCCCCGTTATGTAGAGTGTTCCAACATTTAATGAGTCTAAAAGCTCTTTCAAATTTGTCTTATAGAAAGCGCCATTAACGGTTTTCTCGACGGTGTAATCTGCATCACTAATGACAAGCTCTCTGACGATTTCAAAATCTTCTGTACCCGGCAATAAGTAGTTTTCTTTAATACCGTTATGCTGAATGAAAATAACGGGTAAGTTTTTGGCGCGGAAAGCATGAGAAAGCTTATTGATTCTTGAAATAACGCCTTCTCTGTCGTGTCTTGGTGTGTGGAAACAGCCTATCTGCATATCAATGATCAGCAGGGCTTCGTTGCTTCCATCCCCTTTCGTGGTCGAGTCCGTCATGTCACTGTAATCCTTTACTTTCAGCCAAATGAAGGTCGCATTATAACCACTAAACTCTTGGCTATGCAGCCAAAATGAAGCCGATAGAGGCTATTTCTTCATTTATCTACGCTAGGGTTTTGATATCTGCTTTCATCTCGTTTAAAGTCTTTCATCTGATAAATATCGTTAAAAAGACATCGTTCTTTAGGAATACAGCTCGACAAGGAAAGCAGAGTGAAAAAACAGGCGCGAAATCTCCATCCCTCCTTAGCCATAGCCAAAGCACCTTCTGATGTGTTTATGAACTTTGAAGCGTTTCTATCAAATACCGAAACGCGTGTTCATAGTCACGCTTGGGGGCAAGTTCAGCTTATTGCTGGTGGCATATTGGAAATGGAAGCCGAAGATACTCGTTTTCTGGCGCCACCACATCTAGCGATATGGGTTCCTGCAGGGACGCGGCACAAGAGTTTTAACCGAAAGCCTCTGGATTATTGTTCCATCAATATTTCTGCAGAAATGACACACGCTTTCCCGACCAAAACGAGCCTAATTAAAGTGACGCCGATAGTGACCGCTATCATTGATGATTTTCGCATGCGTGAAATCAGTGTGGCGGAAAGTGACGAAGACAAACGCCTGCTACAAGTATTGATTGACCAGCTTGCGACACGCGAGATGCAGCAGCACTTTTTACCGTCGAGCAACCATAAATATCTGGCACCAATCTTAGCGACAGTGGAAGAGAATCCGACTGATAACACCAGTTTGCAGCAATGGGCGGAGCGAGTGCACACTACTGAGCGAACGCTTGCCCGCTATTGCCAGACGGAACTGGGTATGAGTTTTACCGAATGGCGTTTGCGTGTTCGGTATCTCCACTCCATGGATTTGTTGCGTAGTGGACAGTCGGTAAAAGAAGTGGCTCTGACATTGGGATACAACCAAGCCAGCCCGTTTATCGCAATGTTTAAGCGATACTCCGGCCAAACACCGGAGCAATATAAGAACCGATTGTTGTAACGGCTATTCGCTGAGTTTTTTCATTGCTTTTTGATAGCTTTCAATTTTTTCAACTTGCTCTATGTACTTCTTAATGTGGTGATAAGGAGTCATGTCGCAGCGCGTATAAGCGAGTTGAAGAGCCAGTACCATCTGGAAATCTGCGCCAGAGAGTTCATCGCCAGCAAACCATTTGTTGTTAGACAGATGCGTATCAACCAGTTTGAGTTGAGGAATTATTCTTGGGTCGATGAAGTACTGGTTTAATGCCTGCACAAACTTTTTAATCACAGGTTTGATAAAGAACGGCATTGGTCTATCGACAGCTTTTGATAAAACTAAGCGCATCACCAACAAAGGCATCATCGACCCCTCTGCAAAGTGAAGCCAGTAGCGATAATCGAGTAAGGCTTTGGCTTCTTTAGGCTTGAACTGTTGCTCAGTATCATAGGTATCAATTAGATATTCAATGATTGCTCCAGATTCAGCAATCACCAGTTCACCATCAGTAATGACCGGCGATTTACCCAGTGGGTCGATCTGTTTAAGTGACTCAGGTGCACCGTAGGTTTTGGGATCGCGTTGGTAAACTTTAATTTCGTATGGAAGATTTAATGCTTCTAATAACCACGCTATGCGATTAGAGCGGGACTGAACGAGATGATGCAGAATAATCATAAAGGCCTCTGACGATACTTATTGTGTTATCTCGCCAGTCTTACCAATCACCAAGCATAGGTCAATTTATAAATACGCAATGCGTTGGCGAGGGTTATGAAAGGACGCGTTTATTGCCAACTCTAAACTACCTCCTTGGGTGGTGGCGATTGTTTGTTTTGCCTTTTCATTACGCGTGTTCAAAGTCTGTGTGAGCTAAAGTCATCGTTGGCTCAAGCTTGTGACAACTAAACGGGTTCCCCAAATTGGAATACCAATAAATCAACGGGTTATCTGTCGTCGTAATTTATTCAAACTGCAATGAGAATGTCATAAATCGGAACTAATGTGCAGCGAGTTTCTGAAAACGTAACAACAAAATTTGCTCTGAAATTAAGGAAGATTAATGACTCGTTATACTCTGATTGCATCTGCAATTACCGTGGCTTTACTCAGTGGTTGTAGCTCTACAAACCAAGCCGATGAAAGTAATGGATATCAGTACAGCAGCAAAGCTACCTATTCTGCTATGCAAGATTTAAACAGCTATGAAGCCGCACCAAAAGGTTACAACGTGGTTTTCAGCCAGTTGGTTGAACGACATGGTGCTCGCGCGCTATCAAGTCCAAAATACGACGTGCTGAGCAAGCAAGTGTGGGATCTGGCACAAAAACGCGGACAATTGACACCGCTCGGTGAAAAGCTTGGTCCAATCATCGATAAAGTGACGGCAGCGAATGAAAAGCTGGGATATGGACTGCTGACTAAAGTAGGTGAAGAAGAGCCAGCCGGTATCGCTTCTCGTATGGCGCTGCGTCTAGATTCCATCATGACTAACGACAGTAATAATCCCGTTTGTATTCAAGTCCAAACCTCAGGCGAAGAGCGAGCAAACCAAACTGCACATTACTTTATGCAGTCATTGGCAAGCGATGTGGCTTATGTAGCAAATGATGCAAAGCAGTGTTACCAAACACAATCACAGCCAGATGAAATTGATAAACAACTGGTGAACAAGTTTGAACTCTATTTCCACAAAACAAATCCTGCAAAGAGTGCAAAATACCAACCGTACACAGCAAACTTTGAAGCCTATGATGCTTTTAAAGATTCAGAGAAGTTAGAAAGCGCCTTTGATGCAATTTCAGAGCTACCAAAAACCAAATTGTTGGCTCGTCAAATGTTGGAACGTATCTACACCAAAGAGTTTGTCGACTTCTTAGAAAATGATGTCTCTAACGACAAGAAGTGCGACGTAAACGCTGAGAACTGTTTCAAGACCAACACCAAGAAACCTAGCGAAACAAAAGATGACTGGAAGTATGTGCAAAACGAGGTAGATGCTGCCTCAATGCTCTACAACATGTTCATCATTGGTCCGGGAATGCTTCGTGAAGCACAAGCTCAAGGTGGAGAGTGGGGCTTAGAGCAGTTTATTACTCCTGAAGAGTCGGCTTGGTTCTCATATCAGTCAGATGCTGAAGATTTCTATGAGAAAGGTCCAAGTTTTGCGGATGCGAATGGCGTGGCCTACAACATTGCTAAACCGCTTTTAAAAGATATGTTCAATGAGATGGACGCTGTAGCCAATAACAAGCAGGCGGTAAATCACGTGGCAAAGGTTCGTTTTGCTCACGCAGAACAAATTATGCCTTTAGCAGCGTTATTGCATGTGAAAGGCAGTACTCAAGCGGCAGAACCGTCTGAACTCTATTCTCAAGAAAATAATGAATGGCGCGGTGGATGGGTTACACCATATTCGGCAAACATTCAGTGGGATGTGTATAAGAGCGCAAATAAAGGCGGTGAAACCTTGGTGAAGATGCTTTACAACGAGAAGGAAATAGCGTTTAAAGCCGATTGCCAAGTGTTTGAAGGTACTCAGTATTTTTATAGTCTAAAAGAACTTGAACGCTGTTATAGCAAAGAGTTGTCTGTTAACTAACTTGTTTTCAAGTTGAATTAGTACGAACACTCATAACAAAACCCCGCAGAAAGAGATGCTCTTTTGCGGGGTTTATTGCTTTCGATTAATTATGCTTGATGGTTTTCAAGCACATAATTCAGAGCTCCAACTATCGCTGCAACCTGAGCGTCGTTACACTCCTCGTCGGTCACTTTTGGACTGTCAGGGTAGACTTCTGTTGTTGTGCCGTATTGGCAATTTGTTACGCCACCGCATAACCCAAGTTTCTTCATTGGGTAAAGAATCACACCGTGCTGAACCACATCTGAACCGATGATCTGCCCATTGGCATCAGCTGGAGCTATGTGTGTTACTTTCGCAACAGATTCAATAACCGCAGCTTGGAAATCAAGTTGTGGCAGTGCGGTGTCACCAACCGTGTAGAAACCATCTGGAATGCTGTCGGCTTCATACTCGATACCATCGCGAGCAGCTAAAGCAGGGCGGAACTCGGTTTCGTCAGTATCTGTTGTTTCATGCAAATCAATATGAACCAAAACCTCTAGAGGCAAATTCGCCACTAATGCCATTAGGTTTGCCGATTCTTCCGCAGGACTGTCTGCATAAAACGAACGGTTAGGATCAATCGCGTTTGGATTCCAGCGGTTGATGGTTTCGTATCCCCAAGGGCTGACACAAGGCGCAGCAACGATGTTGAAGTGTTGTTGGTAGCGCTTAGCTTCAGTAGTCATGAATTTCAATGCGCCATGGACACCACTGGTTTCGTAGCCGTGAACCCCACCAGTAATTAACACGGTTGGTTTGTTCGCTTGCCAGTTTTTGCTTTTGATTGAGAAAAGCGGGTAGCGCTCTTCGTCATAAGACAAAGCACCGTATTGCTCCACAACAAATTCGCTTTCTAGTGCTTTGATTTTTGGCACAACTTCTTGTTGGTATTCACGCTTGATGCTTGTGGTTGCGCGCCATTCTAAGCGTTCAGCGTCTCCCCATTTTTGTCCAGGGGTTCCGATTGGGTAGGCTTGCGATTGAGTCATAACTTTCCTTGGCTTAACTGTTCTCAATGAGTAACTATTTTCAATAAGTGACTATGAGCGTTGTTAAAGATATTTCATCATTTTTGTGAGGCTGCTATGTTACCTCTAGTTTTGTCCAAACCCAAAAGAGAATGTCATATGGCTGGAGCTAGCTTACTCACTTTATTAGACGATATTGCAACTGTGCTTGATGACGTGGCTGTGATGTCTAAAGTCGCAGCAAAGAAAACGGCAGGGGTGTTGGGTGATGATTTGGCACTGAACGCCCAGCAGGTTTCTGGTGTGGCGGCAGAACGTGAAATACCGGTTGTTTGGTCGGTAGCGAAAGGTTCGTTTCGCAACAAGCTCATTCTTGTCCCAGCAGCATTGGTGATCAGTTCTTTTGTCCCTTGGTTAATCATGCCGTTACTGCTGCTAGGTGGTTTGTTTCTTTGCTTTGAAGGTGCAGAAAAAGTGCTTGAGAAGCTATTTCATTCAGAGCCGAAGAAAGAACCTATCGATGCAATGAACGAGTTGAAACACCTCAGTGTTGAAGAATACGAAAAGAAAAAAATCAGTGGCGCGATTCGTACCGACTTTATTCTCTCTGCGGAAATTATCGTGATTGCTTTGGGGACAGTTCAGGGCAAAGAGATGATGACGCAAATCGTGGTTGTCAGTCTTATTGCCATCATTATGACCGCTGGGGTTTACGGTTTAGTGGCTGGAATCGTGAAACTTGATGACCTTGGGTTCTATTTGGAAAGAAAATCCAAAGGCGAAGGGCTGTTAGCTAAAGTGGGAGGCGTACTGGTTTCGTTTGCTCCTAAGCTAATGAAAGGGCTGACCGTTGTCGGTACTGCGGCCATGTTTTTGGTCGGCGGCGGTATTGTCGTCCATAACGTGCCATTCATACATCACTGGGTGGAACCTATCATTATGAAGTTGCCAGACTTAACTTTAGTTAACGCTTTGGTTCCCACTTTACTGAATGGCGTTATCGGCGTTGTTGCTGGTTTGATTGTTGTGGCGGGTATGGAAATCATCCATAAGGTGCGTGGTAAATAAGCTCACATACAGCTTGCGTTTGCAGCGTTAGGCTAGACTTGTTTGCCTCGCGGCGACGCCTGAGTATTTAAGTGAAATATTTATTTGGCGATTTGTCGCGAGGCGAATAGACTAGCGCTTTTCCAAATTTGGTGACCACTGTTATGCAATGCGAGTTCTTTACTCAGCAATTATGTACTTCCTGCACGAATTGCGCTCAGCCTTATGAACAACAGGTTTCTGTTAAAGATACCGAGTTGAAGAATTTGCTCGCTGACCTCAATCCAGAGCAGTGGTTATCGCCTGTCACTAGCAGTGAAACTCGCTTCCGAAACAAAGCCAAAATGGTGGTGCTTGGTGCAGCGCATGCGCCTATTCTTGGTATCGAAAATACGCTTAATGGTGAGCCGCTTTCATTAACGAACTGCCCGTTGTATCCGCAAGATACACAGCAACTGCTGACCTATTTGGAAAACTGGATCCGTATTTCAGGCATCCCTCCGTACAACAAAAACAAAAAGAAAGGTGAGCTGAAGTTCATCTTGCTAACTCGCAGTGAGCACGATGGAAAGTTCATGTTGCGTTTTGTTGCGCGAAGCAAAGAGGTATTACCGCGTATTACCAACAATTTGCAGCGTTTGCTTGCAGATTTCCCAGCCATTGAAGTGGTGTCAGTCAACATTCAGCCTGTGCACATGGCACGTTTGGAAGGGGATGAAGAGATCTTCTTGACTGAACAAGAGTATCTGATTGAGCTCTTCAACGATGTACCACTGGTTATTCGTCCTAAGAGCTTTTTCCAAACTAACCCGAAGGTTGCTCAGGCGCTTTACGCGACGGCAAGAGATTGGGTAAGAGAGATTGCGCCAAGTAAAATGTGGGATCTGTTCTGTGGTGTGGGTGGCTTTGCGCTGCATTGTTCAACGCCAGCGACTGAAGTAATTGGTATCGAGATTGAGCCGGAGGCGATCGCCAGTGCGAAACGCTCTGCGCAGGAAATGGGTATTGAGAACTTAAGTTTTGCTGCGTTGGATTCCGCCCAGTTTTCACATTCT
This sequence comes from Vibrio sp. HM8-C, assembly GCF_058630515.1. Taxonomy (NCBI): domain Bacteria; kingdom Pseudomonadati; phylum Pseudomonadota; class Gammaproteobacteria; order Vibrionales; family Vibrionaceae; genus Vibrio; species Vibrio sp. HM8-C. The sequence continues at coordinate 112,103 of NZ_JBMMKS010000004.1, read as the reverse complement.
CAAGATGCTGCGCCTGATTTGGTATTGGTTAACCCGCCACGTCGTGGGCTGGGCTCAAGCTTGACCGAGCAATTGGAAGCGCTTGCGCCTAAGCATATTGTCTACTCAAGCTGTAATTCTCACACCATGAACGAGGATGTGAAGAACTTACCAAGCTACAAAGTCGTTAAAGTTCAATGGTTTGATATGTTCCCACATACCAACCACGCTGAGGTGCTCGCACTTCTAGAGAAAGTCATTTAAACCGCGCAACTGCAATGTCGTTTTGATCAATTTGCATACTCGGGCTGCGTATTGCGTACGCTCCACAGTCTGAGTAAAGTCTGGCTATTATTGATAGATAATGTCGATTAGGCGTGTGAGTTGATAGTGGTTAATAATGACTCACCAATAATAGAGTTTCATCAAACACAGCAGAAAAAATGCGACAAATTCTGGTTCTACTTCTTTCATTATTAATTAGCTGGGCGGCTTTTGCGCAGAGTGATGCATTACGTGCTCCACTGCGAAAACCTACGCAAGACAAAACACTTTCGATGAAAGTCGATTTGGTGAAAGTGGATAAGTCAAAACGCCGTATGTATTTGGTCGCAAAAGGTGAAGTAGTAAAAGAATATCGTATTGCTTTGGGCAAATCCCCGCGAGGCCACAAACAGCAAGAAGGCGATCAAAGGACTCCAGAAGGGCGCTACTATCTGGATGACATCATGCCTAGTTCCCAGTTTTACCGTTCGATGAGTATTAGCTATCCAAACCTTAGAGATAAATTGAGAGCACAAGCCGCAGGCATCGATCCCGGTGGTGAAATCAAAGTGCACGGTTTAAAAGGTGGCTTTTCAGGTGACCCGCAGTTTATTCAGAGCTTTGATTGGACAAATGGCTGTATTGCCTTAACCAACGAAGAAATGGATGAATTCATCAGTCTTGTGCGAATAGGGACACCGATAGAGATTGAATGGTGATTGAAAGTAAATGAGGGGGAGAGGGTTAACTCTTGCCTTCATATTACATGTAAGTAAATTAAACAGCCTTCCACCACATGGGCGCATTCGTCTTTCTTTTACACTCTGTTTCTAACATACTCTTTCACATTATTTTTAGTTGGAAAACGCTATGAGCCAAGCCAATACCGTGGTGGTACTCGACTTTGAAACCACAGGTCTTTCGCCTAATCTAGGCGATCGCGCAATAGAGATAGGTGCGGTTAAGTTAGTTGACGGTGAGATAGTCGATAGTTTTCAGCAACTGATGAATCCAGGCTTTCGAGTAAGTTCATTTATCGAAAGCTATACAGGCATCACCAACAACATGTTACGCACCGCACCAAGCTGTGATGAGGTGATGGCATCATTTAGTGAGTTTATTGCCGATGAAAACCTTATCGCTCACAACGCTTCCTTTGATAAACGGTTTCTAGACGCAGAGCTTGAAAGAATTAATCGAGCTTACTCTGGTGAATTTGCGTGTTCCTTGTTAGTTGCAAGAAGGCTCATTCAAGATGCTCCCTCACACAAACTCGGAGATCTTGTGCGTTACAAAAATATCGAAAATGACGGAGTGTTTCACCGAGCACTAGCTGATGCACAGATGACCGCTAGACTTTGGATTCAAATGGTAGAAGATTTGGAACAGTCAGGCATCGTCCAACCGAGTTTCGAGTTTATGCAAACTCTTAGTAAGACAACAAAAGGGCAAGTAAACCAGTTGCTAGCTAGAAGTCGTGGTTAACTGAACACCACAGAATTGATAAAGGCGTTAGCAAGTTTGCACCTGTTAACGCCTTTGGTAATTATTTAAGCGTAATGATTACACTCAGTTTGATTATTCAACGTCGCAATCAGTACAGCTTTGTAGTGCGATTTCGTGTTCGAATACTACTGTTCCGTTGCTTTCTGCAAGTAGCTCTTCAATTTCATCTGCGACTTCTTTTTCATCTTCCGCTTCAACTTGGCTTTCAAGCTCTTCTTCTGAATAACCGTAGAAATTCAACAGCAAGTAATCGCGAGCTTCGTCTTTAGTGCAAGTCACGTTTACAGAAAGGTCAGGTTCAACATCGCCTTGCTCGATGATTGCAGCCACTTGCGCTAAAACATCTTCTTTCATCGCAGCTGTTAACCAACCTAAGTCAGTACTCACTGTAGTTTTTTTACAGTTAAAACAAGGCAGTTGATGAAAGTAATATTGAAAATCAGTCATAGGTAATTTCTTCTTTGAGTTTTGTATTGCCGGATTATGCGCGTTTTCTAGCAAAAAGACATCTCAAAAGACATCTCAAAAGACATCTCAAATGCCATCGAGGGCTAGATTGGTATTAATGATCTAGAGTTAGCGCAGCAAGTCGATACTCGGATAGTGTGGTGACAGGTTTGTAGTCTCAAAGTCACGAAGACAAAATGAAGTTGTCTAGATGGGCAAAGGGCATCACTACTATATGCCCAATTGGAATCACTCTACCGCGCTGAGTACTGGTTTTTGTTGGGCAAAATATTCATGGCTAAAGTGAGCAAACTCCTCTTTGGTGATGGGTTTGGAGAAGTAATAACCTTGGAACTCATCTACTCCCAAATCTTTCAATCGAATAAGTTGAACCTCATCTTCGACGCCTTCAGCAACCACTTTAATACCAAGTTGATGTGAAAGAGTTACGATCGCAGAAATAAAGAACTTTTGTTGCTCTAAGCTATTTAGGTCGCGAACAAACGACTTGTCGATTTTCAGTTTGTTAAATCGTAGATGATTGAGGTTGTATAGCGACGACCAACCTGTACCGAAGTCATCCAGAGACAAGCGAATATTGATCTCTTCGAGCTGACGAATAATGTTAACGCTGCGTTCAATTTCATCCAGCGTCATGGTTTCAGTGATTTCTAATACGATGGCATCGAGGTAGTTAAAATCGGTGCTGAAAATGTCCGATACCATTGCAGGTAAGTCTTCATCAAATAGCGAATCAGACAAGTTAATGGCAACCTCAATCCGTGAATGGAACGCTCTCCAGTCAACAGATAGGGCTTGATAAACTTGGCGCATGATCCAACGTCCTAGCTCTTTGGCTAAACCTGATTCTTCTGCAATCTCAATCAGATATTCAGGATTGATGAAACCGTAACTTGGATGGTTCCAGCGAATTAGGGCTTCGCAGCCAAGTCGTTCACTTTGCGGAGAAATAATCGGCTGAAAAGCCATATAAAGCTGCTTTTGCTTAGTGTCTTGGATCAGCGCTTCCAGCTCTTCGGACAGTTTACGTTTTTTGCGGTGAGCAATCTCAATCTCTTTGCTGTAGTACACCATAGGTTCGGCATGATTCTTCTTGGCGATATTCAGTGCCAGATCGGCGTTGTTGAGGATCACCGATGATTTCTTGAGATAACCTTTGCTGTATTCGCTCATTTCGTTACTCATGGCGATACCCGTTGCCAGTGTCATTCTTTTGGAAGGGTCGAGACGATTTAGCACAGCATGCAGTTCACTTAGTAACGCCTTAGTGAAAAATTCAAAATTGAAATCGCAACGGTTGATGAGAATTGCGAACTCATCTGCACCGACACGCGCGCATAGAAAATGGAATTGGTCGCACTTTGCTTTGATTCGCATACTGATTTCAGTCAGGATTTTATCACCGTACTCGTAGCTGACGATGTCATTGATCTCCTTGAAATGACAGATATCAACCAAAACTAATGTGTGGTCATTTTCACTCTTACTCAAACTTTGTATTTCTTTGAGTAGATAGTTGCGGTTCTTCAGCTTTGTAAGCGGATCGTGCCAAGCCATAAATTGCTGGTATTTAGCGTCTTGATAGACTCGGATCGAAATGTAACCTAGCACCACTAAGATCAATACCATGTCGTACAACACAGTCCGTTTATTAGCTTCGATAATGGCTCTGTTTTTAACCGATTCTTCGCCAGTGAAATTGACGATCATCAGGTTACGGATATCAGGCAACAAGCTTTTAAACTCGTCAGAGAACGCTTTGAGCTCAGCAAGGTTGGATTTAACGACAGCATTTTCGTATTTACGCAGCACATTAAAGGCGTTGGAAATAACTTTAGCTGAGCCATATTGCGAGCGAATCCCACGGGTTTCGTCACTATTGAGAAACGTATCGTAGCGGTTCCACAGTATGTCGTATTTCAGATTGAGTTTGCGTGGAGAGCGGGAGTCGTTGATCAGATAGGTTTCAAGCTGAGAAGAAAAGTCTAGCGTTTCTATTTCTAACTGAGCTAACGCCCAAGCAGATAACTGAGTATGTTTTGTCAGCATATTATAGGTGTCGTTGAACTTTACCAATGTCCACAAGGAAAAGATAAAAAGTCCAAAAACAAACATGATGAAGATTGCGATATTGCGGCTCATAGACACCTACATACTCAGCGTTTGACGAAGGTTACTGCTGCGTTTCCACTTGGCTGACTTGCCACACCATACGACTGTGCAGCACTTCATTATTCACTTCATTAAACTCACTTAACGGGTAAATCACCCAAATAGGTCCTTTATCACGAACGCTCATTTCGTCATTGTTCTTTTTTAACGCAAATAGAGGGTTATATTTTTCAATGTCGTCATAGGGAATTGTTGACCAATAATTGTTCAGTGCGATGACTTTTAAATCGGCTTTCTCTATACCGATCATATTCAGTAGTGCTTTGGCTGAGACACCAACAAACTTGGTGTTGTTTTCGGTCCAAGGTGTATCAGTGACAATCTCTTTGTCGGCATGGGCAAGTAATTGCTCTAGGCTGAACTGCGCTTTATGACCATGGTTGTCCACAGTGAGAACGGTATCGCTGTTGGCAAAACCAGACATCGAGGTAAACCACAACAGTAAAACGGTAGTTTTGCGAGAAATCAGGTGATTAAACATGGACTATCCCTCATCAGTTAAAAGGTGTTTAAGTGAGATGTTGCTTCCAAAATTTAGCGTTCTGTATAGATATAAAAAGATTGGGAAAGAACTACAAGAGGGGGCATAGGTCACTAATCCCAAAGAGGTATTAGTTATAATTTGTTGAATTTTAATGAATATTTATTTGCAATTTGCGAAGCAACATGCACAACGAGAATTGGAAGAGATAACCCTATGACCGTCATAGTAGTGTTATTCCTAAATTGAAAAAGAACGCACTCCGCGAACGTTGTATGAACGTCGCTGGTCTGACTAGTTAATGTGATGGGTATCAATAAGTTTCGTTGCTTGGTTTGGCAGTTTTTGGTCGTAAGGGAACAAAAACATTACAGAAGAAAGGGCATACATATAAAAAGGTGCAAAAAACCAAGCTAGTCACAGAGTACCAATTTGGTTTTGCTCAGTAAGATTGAAGCTGGTTGTACTGTGCTTAGAAATACTTAACCTGTTAAGTGATCCAGAACCCCACTTCTTTTACTTGAGCTTCGATTTCTTTGATGAAGTAACGGGCTAAGAATTCACCTGATACTTTATAGCTGGTCTGTTTCCACACGATTTGAGCAACATCATCATTACGCAGAACAGCCAATATTTCTCTTTCGGGATTCAAAGAGGTAAATAGAGCATTCTCTTCCCAAAGTTGAAGAACGTGGCTTTTATTCTTAGGATCCTGAGCTTCTTGCTCTGTTTGAAAGCGACAAAAAGAATCCCAGTCTTTGCGATTTGACGCATTAATCACCACATCAATCATCGGTAGCGCAATCGCTATAATTTCATCGTCAGTTTTATTGGTAATAGACACATTCGATCTCCGTACTTAGAAATTTCAATACTCTTCATTTTCGATATCAGCTATGAGTCTAAGCTCTCTTTTGTTGATTTTTATGGTGTTCTAATAGCTGGATTGCTTCTTTAAATGAGACGGGTTTACTAAACAAGTAGCCTTGATAAAAGTCGATATTGCTCTGCCCAAGTAATGCGAGTTGATTATTCGTTTCTACACCTTCTGCAATCACTCTTGTGCCTATGGTGTGAGCCATCTTGGTGACGGCAGAAACAATGCTTTCGTCTTTCTCGCAAGAACAAATATCATCAATGTAAGATTTATCAATTTTAATGTAATCAATCTGTAGATTTCGAAGCACTGCGATGGACGAAAAGCCTGTACCAAAGTCATCAACGGAAATCATCACACCAGCATCTTTGGCCTGAATGATACGATGCGTTAGTTTTTCGATATTTGAAATCATCGCCGTTTCCGTTATTTCCAAATGAACATTCGCTGGATTGATAGAGTATCGATTTATCAGGAATTGTAGATAGCGGATGAAGTCATCATCTTCTAACTGGATTACGGAAACGTTAATCGAGATAGAAACCTTAGGATAGGTTTTGTTCATTTCCGCCAGAGCCTCGATAGACATTTTCAAGATCAACTGACCTAATTCGATGATCAATCCATGCTCTTCAGCTACCGATATAAACTCGTCGGGAGAGACTCGTTGACCTTCTAATTCCCAGCGAACCAAAGCTTCGAACGAATGCACTTCTTGAGTGCTGCAACGTACTATGGGTTGGAAATTCATGAAAAAGTTTTCTGCATCGATGGCTGCTTTAAGGTGATAGCGCAGATACTGATTTCTTTGCTGTCCTTCTTGAATCTTTTTATCGAAACAGCAAACTCGAATATTGCTCTTCTTTCCTTGAGTTACGGCTAGATAAGCGTTTCTCATTGCTTGACTGGTCGAGATACTATCATCGCCAAGGTAGTAACCAATGTAATAATCGGGCTTTACGCGGATATTATCGAGTTGAAAGTAAACTGCTAATTGGTCTTTTATGGTACCGATAAGCTCAAGGATTTCCTCCTCAGAGCTTACATTGATAAGCATGATGAACTCATCGTTACCGTAACGAGCTGAACACGTACCGTAGAACTTATCAATGTTCTTGAGTACCTCACCGACCTTTGTAATCACATGGTCGCCGTATTGGTGCCCGTAGTTCTGATTAATGTTGTGCAGTTTTTCGATATCTATATGCACAAAGCCATTTAGGGAGCACTGGTTACTTTTTTTAGCTTTCATCAACGTCACTACTGACATGAAGCTCTTTCGGTTAAGTAAACCGGTCAACATGTCACGCTGTTCCAGCATGGATATCTTTTGATCTTTGGTATAAGCATCGACTTCCAAATCTGATGCAATCGCTTCTACTTTCGCCTGATTATCGATAAGTGAAAAAATGATTCGAGCACTTTTAACGGCGGTAATACATAGGGCAGCACCATAGACTATTCCCATAAACCCAAGACTTTCTAAGCTAGAGTCTCCAGATGTAATGAGAACAAGGCTGTAGGGGAAAACGGTGAGTGAAACATACGCGATGGCGGAGCGAAGATCGCAAGAAAGCAAGGTTACACTACCGCCTGACATACCACAGAAAATAATCAACGTTAGCATAATCTCTTTGGTCGACATGCTCTGATGGAACATATATGGGTAAAAAGCCCATACAGCGCCAGCAATCACGACCCCAACTAAATGCAAGTCCAGCTTATGTTTGTTGTTATTTGAAAAATATAAATGAACAAAGTATCGATATGCAGTCACAGCAGCGAGAATAGCCAACCAAGTTATTTTTGCCTGTTTTGAAGCAGGACCATACATATCACTAATTACTAAAGTACACGCAATCACTATATTTATTGCTAGTAACACAGGAAGATTTGTAGATAAAATCAACAACCGCTGATACTTGTACATCGATAATATTCTCTGAAATTAAGTTATAAGATTTGCAATACTGCAACTCAAGTAAGCACACTTATTTTTATAAGCAAAAGCTAATGTATTCAGTGCTATAGGTAATATGACTCATTCATAAAACATATGTAATGTAACACTCTGTTACGTAATGACAATATAGTATGCGTTATATTTATCATTACGTAATGATGAATTGCGGGATGTTTTGGTCGAAATTTGTACTATTGTAAATCTTGATGGCTTTAGCTTTCGGCGTAGACAAAATCTAAAGGTAATTTTGTCTATTTAAAATTAAATATATTTCAAATGAGACGTTTATTTCTAATTCAAAAAATTTTCATTTCCCCACTAACTATTGGGAATAATTTATTTCCATCGACAGGTTTATAGAAAAAGAAACCTTGAGCATAATCACAGCCAAGAGAGCGCAAATATTCTGTTTGTTCCAGAGTTTCAACGCCTTCAGCGACGACTGATAGACCTAAACTATGCCCCAGTTCAATCATTGATTTTACTATTGCCTGCTCGTGAAGATCTGTTGTGATTCTCTCGATAAAAGAGCGGTCTATTTTCAAAGTATTGACGCTCAATTTGTGCAAATAGGATAGTGAGGAATATCCTGTGCCAAAATCATCAATAGATATACTGAATCCCACGGATTTTAACTGAGAAATAATAGTAATTACTCTATCTGGATCGCTTATTAATAGAGATTCTGTCACCTCGAAGTCTATTTCGTTAGGAGATATTCTTTCGTTGAGAAAAATGGATATTATTTCTTGGTAGAAATTAAAATACTCTATTTGCTGAACAGATAAATTAATAGAAACTCTTCCATTGAATGTTAAATTTTGCTTTTTCCATATATTTAACTGTTTACATACTGCCTTTATTACCCAATTACCGATAGCTGTCATCAGTTTGTATTTTTCGGCGACTGCTATGAATTCGACAGGGCTTATCGCACCTAACTCTGAATCGTACCAACGCAATAGAGCCTCAAGACCATGAATTTCACCCGTCTTAAGATCAACCTTAGGTTGATAAACCAGCTGTAATTGATTGTGTAGAACCGCGAATTCTAGCTTTTGGCTTAATTCAAATTCCCTAGAGTATCTATCACCAATTTCGAGAGTATATGGGCTGTAACAATCACTAGAGTTTTTGGCTTCATACATTGCTAGGTCGGCACGGGAAAAAATTTGAGAGAGTGTTTCTCCATCTTGGGGCCATATAGCAGAGCCAAGACTAGCGCCTAAGTAATGTTCATGATTGTCGACAAGGATAGGAGAGTAAAACGAACTTACAATTTTTTGCGAGAGTATATATGTACTTTCGACGGTAGCACATTTGTGAATTACGAGAAATTCGTCACCACCAACTCTCGAAACGAAGTCGCTTTCTTTTAGCAAACTTCTCAAACGTTCTGCTACTACTTTTAATACCTTATCACCTGAAAGGTGACCATAAATATCATTTATTTTCTTAAATCTATTTAAATCAATGAATATTGCTGAGAAATGATTTTCTCTCATTTGTGGCAATTTGGTTAATTCTCTACCTTTTTCTACAACATAAGCACGATTATATATATTAGTTAAAGTGTCTGTATATGTGAGTTTATTTACCATCATCTCAGCTTCTTTCTGTAGAGTGATGTCTTTTTTTTCTCCCAGATAACATGCAACTTTACCCTCATTATCTATAATCGGAGATATAATTACTTCTTCTACATATTCTTCACCATTTGGGCGTACGTTGAAGAATTCTCCTTTCCATATTTGTTTACGATGTAGAGTTTCATGCATGTTTTTATATGTATCGTTCGAAGTTCTATTCGACTTCAAAATTTTTGGGTTTTTCCCAAGGACCTCTTTTGCGGAGTAACCACTTATTTTTTCAAACTTTTCGTTAACATAAATGATACGTTTTTGGTCATCTGTAATAAGTACTGCATTCGAACTGTGGTTAACTATGGAAAAATAAAGCAAATATTTTTCATCAATAGTCATGGAAGATATATTTCCATGACGAAGTGAGGGTGAATGTAATGAAGGTATTAAGCGTATATTTCCGCGAACAACATCTAATAGTTTCGATTTAAATGGCAAATCAAGATTATTTAAACTAGTCATTTTGTTATTTCCAAGTAAATAAACTACAAAGGAATTATTGACATGTAGGTATAATTATTTATTTGATATGTGTTCACCACTATTAATGAACACATATCTTTGTGCTGAACTTATTACACGTTAAATCTTGTAACGAGCTGGTTAAGTTGGACAGCTAGGCGAGCAATCTCTGAACTTGAACTGCGAGTTTGATTTGATACTACAGAGTTTTCTTCTGCAATACGTTTAACGTTGAAAACATTTTCATTGATGCTTTCTGCAACAGAGCTTTGTTGCTCAGAAGCGCTAGCAATCTGCAAATTCATATCGTTAATCACATTGATTGCGGACGTAATGTTTCCAAGAGCCACCCCAGTATTGCTCGCTCGCTCTACACAGTTCTTCGCTTGTTCTCTACCATTATTCATTACATCAACAGCATTTTGAGTACCCACTTGCAGTTTTTCAATAATGCTTTGGATCTCAGAGGTTGAGCCTTGAGTTTTTCCAGCCAAAGAGCGAACTTCATCAGCGACAACGGCGAAGCCTCGCCCTTGCTCACCAGCTCTTGCCGCTTCTATTGCTGCGTTCAAAGCAAGCAGATTGGTTTGATCTGCGATTCCTTTTATTACCTCGAGTATTGAACTGATATTCAATACTTGCTGCTGTAAATCATTTAGTCTATCTGATGACTCATTCACATTGAGCGATAGTGAGTTAATCGATTGAATAGTTTGCTTAACAACTTCTGCTCCTGATTGTGCTTCTTTATCTGCCTGATTAGCAGCTTCCGCAGCTTTTGCGGCGTTATTGGCGACATCATGAACAGTAGTCGTCATTTCATTCATTGCCGTTGCTACCATCTCAGTTTCGATTTCTTGTTGGGCAATTCCGGCCGTGCTTTGGTCTGTTACCACCGCTAACTCTTCAGAAGCTGATGCCAGTTCATCGCTAGCAGAAGAAATGGTTGAAATCATATTTTTGAGGTTGTTTGCAGTATTTTGTATCGCCTCAAGTAACATGCCAGTCTCATCACGGCTTGAGTGATTAATGCTTACAGTTAAGTCACCCTTAGCCAACTGATTAGCAGCGTCAACAGCTTTATGTATAGGTTTAACAATATTTGCTGTGAGAAAATAAGCGGCAGTTATTCCTATTAGAATAGCTAGTACAGACAGCGCTAACGTAAGTTGTATACTGTTATCAGTGGAGGATTTAAGCTCAGTTCCTAGAACTTTTTGTTCGCTTATAATTGAACTAATTACCTCTTCAACATTAGTCGCGACCATAGGACCGACCGAACGCAAAGTGTCATTCTCGATGCTATTTTTTTCATCTATTAGCTTATGAATTTTTTGCAGTGCAGTTAGATATTGAATATGAGATTCTTTAAATTCACTTTCCAAATTTTTGCTTTGATGGTTTATTTCAGCATTATCAAGGTTAGTAATTGCAATATTTAACTCTTTGTCCATTTTTTCAATGGCACTATCAAAGTCATCACTGTTATTTGTTCTTAAATACTTAGAGGCGAATATTCGACCAGAAAACATTTTATTTTGGATTAGGCTTACGCGATAAATATTATTGCTTTCTTCATCTGAATCCATGGATTTTAAAATATTTTCTATGGTGGCGGTCATTTTTAAACCGCTAGGCGCAAGCTGTTCGTTGGTAATGTTTGCAATCTCTTGTGTCAAGGTTACAACTCTATTGAATGCTTGTTCATATGTCGAAATAAGATCTTCGATTTGCAATATTTTTGATATTTGTTGTTTGTTCTCTATTTCACTTTCGACTCTGTCTATTAGTAACCTCATAGAGCGGAGTGACGCTATAAATTTCTCTTGATCAGTCGTGCTTGCAGTATTGAAGTAGTTAATTACACTAATTCTCATGTTCAACATTTCGGACTGTAGTCTACCGACAGTATTTGTCGAATAAACGAAACCTTGATATTTAGCAATTCCCGAATCAGCTTTTTTAAGCGAGATGACACTAATCGTTAATACGATCGTTAAAATAACTAAAATAGTACTGAAGCCAAATCCTATCTTTTTACCTAAGCCAAGATTATTGAGCATAAAAGATCCTCAATTCGAATATATTTTTATTATTAATAGCCTTACTAGATCTAACTGGCCGTATTGAGAACCTTCAATAAATGGGGAACCCAAAAATTAATAAGAGCATCATACTTTCAGCTTTATCTAATTGACCCATGACGAAAAGCGTGAGCAGGCTAGCATTGTGATAATTAATAGTGCAACCAGTTTTTTATTGATAGGAATGATAGTAAAGCCTTTTGTTGAAAATATTGTCGAAGCACATAAACCTGTAATACAACTTGTAGTTATCTCAATATTCTTTCTAATGTGATTATCATGAACATAAATAATAAATTTAGTTTTATGCATAGAATTAAATTCTGAAAAATCATGCTGTTTATATATTTTTAGAAAATGTGTATCACATATTGTGGTTGATTTTTATACCATATTAATTCAAATGTGAGATATAAGTATGCGATTTTGATGTGTTGTCGGTTGATTGGTGAGTGAAGCTAAATAGTGGAAAACTAAATAATTAGAGTCAAAGCTCTATGTTTTTATTGTTATCTAGTGATTTTTATCTCGAAATTGGACTAACTGTTGAAAGAAATTTGACTTGGTCTTGTGATTTGAAAAGTGAATGAAACGCGGGTGGTTTGAATGCTTTTAAGAAGGGAGTATTTAGTTCATTTTCTGGGGAAGCATTTCATTGCTGACAAGCTTGTAGATTCAACTATCAAGGTTATGTTTCAGAGACTAGCTCCTTCAATAAGCCCTAGATCTTGGTGTTGTGAAATCATCAACACATCTGTTTGGTATTGAACCAAGCGCAATCTATTCAGAACGAACAAATTGCGCTTAATTGAAACTGGTATTGCTTATTAGGCTACCCAGTTATTGAGTGCTGTTTGAGTCAACATCAAACCTGCGCGCAAACCAGGGCGAACGCCGCTGTTCGGGAAAATTAGCCACTCCTGATCTTGTTCTACGCGGTATTCTTTCTCACCGTCTGTTGCGAGTAAGCTTCCTTTTTCGAACGCGGTGAAATTCTGAACGCTTTCGGCAAAATTCAGTTCAAACGCTTCAGTGAGTTTAGTTAACTCTTGGCTGACTTTGTATACGGGCATTTCTGCTGCGCTATTATCAGGACAAGCAGTACCTGTGGTAAGTGAAATTAAGCCTTCTTTGATGCCAACAAACTGAGAGAGATCGTTTTCACCAAATGGCAATGCTTTACCTAGCTCTAAAGTGCAGCTTTGGGCACCGCAAGTTTGGCTGCTGAAATAGCTGAACGTTGCTGCTGGAGCATGGTTTATCACCAGTGCTTCTAAGCCCACATAGCGCAGCCATTCGATCATTTCAGGTTGGTATTTGCCTGACTCTACATAAGGAAGCAGACCGAATCGTACATGGAATGACGGTTTTCTTGCGGTATGTAGGTCGAAGTGAACACGCTGAGTACTCGGTTGCTGTTCAAAGAACTCAATAACTTGCTGTTCAATAAACTGAGCGCGTCTTGTTTCTTCACAAACTTGGTAATTGGCATGTTTACCGCTGAATAGACGGTTCATGTCTACTTCGAGGTAGCGGTCACCTGTGCGCATCGCTTCGAGGTTGCCAAGAATGACTAGCAAGCGAACATTCAAAGAACGTTTATCTGCCAGAAAATCTTGAACCAACTCAGAAACGATCTCGATAGGTGCGGTTTCGTTACCGTGAATGCCTGCAGAGATAACCACACTTTTCGATTGTGGGCTATCTGAGAACGCTAAAGGCTCAAAAGCGATAATACCTTGCGCTGGACAAGTCCAACGCAAAGTCGCAGTTTCACCTGATGACGGGGAAAAGGCTTCCACCGAAAGTGTCTGTTTTAAAAAGTCCATTTCCAATAAATCCTTGCTTAGCGTTGGAATGGGTAGATTGAACCTAGGTTCATGATTTGAGTCAGCTCATCCAACGCAGTGCGGTTTTCAATCAGTAACTGTGGGTCTGCCAAATCAGCTTCCGTCAGACGATCACGGTAGTGCTTGTTCACCCACTGAGTTAAAGAACCATACAGAGCATCGTTCATCAGTGCATTTGGATTCGCTGCGTTAAGCTCTTGTTCGGTAAGAACAACACGTAGACGCAGACAAGCTGGGCCACCACCATTACACATACTTTCGCGTAGGTCGAATACTTTCACTTCGTTAATCGGACCGCCACTTTGCGTTAGCTCAGTGAGGTACGTCCAAACACGTTCGTTCTTACGTGATTCTTCAGGAACCACAATCACCATGCTGCCGTCAGCTTTGGTTAGAAGCTGGCTGTTGAACAGGTAAGTACCTACTGCATCTTGTACCGACACTTTGTTTGTTGGTACTTGAATTGGGGTAAACTCACAGTCAAATTGACCTAGCTTGCGGCGAATTTCGTCAAACACAGGAGCTTGATTGATGAATGCTTCTTGGTGATGGAACAGAACTGGGCCGTTGCTTACTGCGATAACGTCGTTGTGGAATACGCCTTGGTCAATCACATCAGGGTTTTGTTGTAAGAAAACGGTTTGTGACTCGTCTAACTGATGTAGACGAGCTACAGCTTCGCTCGCTTCACGCGTTTGGCGAGCAGGGAAGATCTTAGGTTCAACCTGACCACCAAATGCCTGACGACCATATACAAACACTTCAACACCTTTGTCACCGTAGCTACGGCACAGACGGTTGTGGTTAGCTGCACCTTCGTCACCGAATAACATTTGTTGTGGCAGTGCTGCATGGTGAGCAAAGTGCTTGTTATCTGCAAAAATGGCTTTTAACGCGTTGCTGGTAGTTTGCTCTTCAATTGAACGGTGGAACTTGTTGTTGAGGTTTGCAACAGTGAAATGAACTTTACCATCCGCAGTGTCCGCTGAAGGAGATACGGTTGCCGCGTTTGCAACCCACATTGACGATGCTGAACTGACGTTTGCAAGCAGTTGAGGTGCTTTTTTAGCCGCTTGAGCGATAACTTCTGCATCAGTGCCAGTAAAACCCAAAGTGCGTAGCGTATGAACGCATGGACGCTCTTGTGGAGGAAGCACACCTTGTTTGAAACCTGAATCTGCAAGGTTTTTCATCTTTGCTAAACCTTGGAGAGCAGCCAGTTTCGGGTTTGCTACCGCATTTTTGTTTGAAGTAGACGCAACGTTACCAAACGAAAGGCCTGCGTAGTTGTGCGTTAAACCTACAAGACCGTCAAAGTTAACTTCATAAGCTGACATAATTTTAGACTCCTATCTGCCTACTCTTTGGCAGAGTATGCGAGGTAAATAGTTGGGCAGGGTACGTTGTTATTGTTTGTTTACCCTTACAACTCAATATCAGTATTTGCATTAGTCTGATGGTGAGCCGAGAGGGTATTTCTGCCATGAATATTCAATTACTCGGTTTGAGAAAGCTCTTGGCGATGCTCTTCTTTTGCAAATAGAGGTGCAACTCGAATCAAGTCACCATTCGCCACATTCAAGATTTCAGCTTGTGCTGGAGACAGAGTGATTTCTGTTGCAGTACAAGGCTGGCGACCAATGATTGCGCGGTAGTTGCGGTAATCTAGGTTTCCGACCAGCAGCGTAGAGTGAGTCTCACGATAAGTGTCTGAAATCAGAACTTTACGAGTTTCGCTCTCACGAACGATACGTAAATCTTTGGTGTATGCTTCCAGAGTTGGACCTGCATCGAAAATATCGATGTAGCCTTCGTAACGCATACCTTCACTTTCTAAGATCTTACGTGCTGGAAGTGTGTTTTCGTGCACTTCTGCAATGACTGCTTTCGCTTCTTCAGTCAAGAAATCTACATACATCGGGTGCTTAGGCATTAGCTCTGCGATAAAGGCCTTTTGTCCAATACCTGTTAAATAGTCTGCTTCACTGAAATCGATGGAGAAGAAGTGACGACCCAAGCTTTCCCAGAATGGCGAGTTACCATTTTCATCAGACACACCGCGCATCTCTGCGATCAATTTGTCTGCAAATTTGTCTTCAAAGGTAGACATAAATAGCATGCGACTTTTCGACAGCAAGTGACCATTTTTGTTTTTGCGGTAATCAGGGTCTAAGAACAGCGTGCATAGTTCGCTGTAGCCTGTATGGTCATTGCTTAGGAAAAGCGTTGGCATTTGGGTATACACGTTAAGCTCCTTTGACGCATGTACCAAAGTGCCAACTCGGAAATCATACCAAGGTTCTGTTAGACCAATCGCAACTTCAACGCCACTGATACCAACAACTTCTTTGCTTTCCGAATCTTCTAATACGAATAGATAGCCTTGATCGTGAATAGGGGCTTTGCCTTCCCATGTTTCGATCATACGCTCAATACGTGCTGCCAATCGCGCTTCATTGTTTGGTAGAGAAGTAAAACCGACACCGGTTTTAGTCGCTAGTTTCAATAGAGCTTGCTTGTCATCCCTAGTTACTGGGCGAATTACCATCATAGTTTAAATTCCTTGTTATTTTTCCTGAAAAGAGAGAAGAGACTACAGAGCTAAGAACCACACCTTCTGGTGCGCACTTAATCCCACTTCTTCCATCAATTCTTTAGTAATGATCAGTTGATCCTCTGTGTGGTGACCAGTGGCGATAAACGCACAGAAGCCTTTGGCTCCTTGGTAACCAACCAAATATTGCTTAGTGTCAGCGTGAAGAGGTTCACCGACCACTGACCCGGTTTTCATATTTAGACAGATAGGCAACGCATTGTGCGGAGCTGTCAAAATTGGGCCAGAATCGAAGATTTCCACATACTTATCTGGCTCAAAACCTTGGTCATTTAAGAGCTGATATTGAAGCTCAGCATCTTGATGAACTTGACCCATTACCGCTTGTGCCTCTTCATCAATCAGAGGTACATAAAGCGGATAATGTGGCATCAGTTCTGCGACAAACGCTTTGTCGCGGGTGCCGTTGTAATATTCGACTTGGTTGTAATCCATGCCGAAAAACTTGCGGCCGACGTGTTCCCAAAAAGGAGCACGGCCATTGGTGTCTGCAATACCTGGGAGCACAGCCATCCATTCATTCGCGAATCGATTAGAAAACGCGTTCATGAACATTAGACGTCCTAGCGTAATTAGTGCTGGAGATAAGGTGCTGCGCTGCGAAGGATCAATGTAAAAAGAGCACAGTTGAGAGTGGTCACTTAAATCGTGATTCAGCGTGAGTGCATGAATGCGACTGTGAACATTTAACTCTCGCGAGGAGTGGATAATGATGTCATTGCGGAACGAATAGAACGCTTGACGATATCCTGCTAAAGCGTTGATGGCTCCTGTGCCCAACAAATGCCCGGAGCTCGTATCTTCCAACACAAAGAAGTAAGACTCTTCCCCCGGGCAGAATACGTCCTGCTCGAATGAGTAAATTGACTGTTCAATCTTTTGCAACAGGTGATCGCGTTTAGCCGGTAATGTGCACACCATTGGCCCACTATCTACCGCAAGTCGTTCAATGTTACTTAAGTCAGTCAGTTTTACAGGACGTAATACAATCATGGTATTAACCTTATTTTGTATTTAAGAACGCTTCTAATGCTTGCTCAAAACGATCAAGACCAGAGTCGATTTCTTGCTCAGAAATATTTAACGCCGGAGCAAAACGCACCACATTTGGCCCAGCAATCAGAATCATCAAACCGTGCTCTGCGGCAATGTTACTGATGGCTTTTGCTTGACCCACATAGTCTTCTGCCAACTCACAGCCAATCAACAAACCCATACCACGCACTTGTTTGAATACAGAATGTTTTTGGTTAATTTGAGCTAGACGAGTGAAGAAACGATCATGACTTGCGGCTACACCGTGCAAAAACTCAGTGTTGTTAACTTGGCTAAGAACCGCATTGGCAACCGCTGAAGCAAGTGGGTTACCACCGTAAGTCGTACCATGTGTGCCCACAGAGAGTGCTTTTGCAAACTTGTCAGTGGTTAGAATGCCACCGATTGGGAAACCGCCACCCAGAGCTTTCGCTGTTGACAGAACGTCTGGTTCTACACCGTAGTTCATGTATGCGTAAAGTTGACCTGTACGTCCTACACCTGTCTGAACTTCATCGAAAATCAGCACTGCGTCGTTGTCGTTACATAGCTGACGCAAGCCTGCTAAGAATTCTGGAGTCGCTGGAATCACACCACCTTCACCTTGCACTGGCTCAACGATTACTGCGCAAGTTTGTGGACCAATCACTTTCTTAGCGGCTTCTAAATCATTGAAATCCACATGATGAATACCGCCCGGAAGTGGTGCGAAATCTTGTGAGTATTTAGGCTGGCCGCCAGCTGTTACCGTGAACAGCGTGCGACCGTGGAATGCATTGCGAAAAGCCACGATTTCGTTCTTGTGTGTACCGTGGTTATCTAACGCGTATTTACGAGCCAGCTTTAATGCTGCTTCGTTTGCTTCGGCACCTGAGTTACAGAAAAACACTTTATCAGCGAATGTGTTTTCGACCAGTGTACGAGCTAGCTCAAGTACAGGTTCGTTGGTGTAACCATTACCGAGGTGCCAAAGTTTGTCGGCTTGTTCAGTAAGAACAGCTTTAAGAAGTGGATTAGCATGACCTAAAACGTTAACGGCAATGCCGCCCGCAAAATCGATGTACTGTTTACCAGACTGATCGTAAACCGTAGAACCTTCACCCTTTACAGGAATGAATGGTGCCGGAGCGAACATAGGGATCATGTATTGGTCAAAATCAGTTCTGTTTGGTGTAAGCGTCATCTTGATTGCCTCTGTGTATAGTTCCATTATTTTCAGAATACGCGACGAGTTACGATATTACGTTCGTAAAAACGACCTGTTTTTATATATTTTCACCTTCCATTAACAAATAAGGTCGCTTTTTCACATTAACTCCTAGTTGCATATAAACGCTTTGAACGCTCTTCCCTTGGCGTGATTTCAAAGAACGATTTATAGGCAGAAGAGAAATGGGGGCCACTAGAAAAACCGCAGCTCAGCCCGATTTGCACTACCGACAAGTTGGTGGTTTGTAATAGCTCTCTTGCTTTCTTTAATCTCAGTTGCAAGTAGTAACGTGCTGGCATGGTGTCGAGGTAGCGTTTAAAAAGACGCTCTAACTGACGTCTCGATACGTGAACGAGGTCAGCGATCATATCTGCAGACAAAGGTTCTTCGAGATTGCTCTCCATCAACGAGATGGCTTTTTCCAACCTTGGCGGCAGTTCGCCGTGTGTGACTGCATCACTTACTGGCTCATTTTGTTGTTTATCTCTTTCGATATACAACTCATCTGCGACGGTACGTGCTGCCACGTCATTTTCATGTGTGGCTAAATAAGCTAAAAGAAAGTCTAAACAGTCCGAATACCCTGCGCAGCTGGCCAATTTTTCGCAATGGCGGAAGCGTTCGTATTGAACTTTCAACTGCGGATATTTGGCTTTAACTTCATCTTCCCAGCGCCAATGGATTGCCCATGAATCATCGTGTCCAATACCACTTTCCAATAACCAGAACCACCCTGCATCTAGACTTATTACGAATGAATGCTCTTGTTGATAGTAGTTTTGCAGCGCTTGAATGGTCGATGTTGCTGGTGAAGATTGAGGTAACTGCTCGGCAGCGATAATAAGCGCATCGTAATCGTTGATGTCTTTAAGTGCTGCCTGTGTTGTTAATAAAAGCGATGGTAATAAAATCGATGGTAATGAGAGCGTTGGTGATGCAAGAGTCGGAGCTGAACTACTAAGAGGGATGCTGACCCCTGCTTGTTCACCCACATAAATAAGCTGAAACTTTTCTTCACCTAGCATCTGGTTCACTCGAGCAAAAGGCTCAGTGATTGCTCCTAGCGTTAGCAAAGAGCATTGATTAGGGATGTAAATCCCGATTCTGTGCTGTGAAGAAATGTTAGGCATACTTATGTCAGCGCTTCCAACTAAAGTTAACTACTCAATCTGACGTTAGCAGAAGTAGCTTACATTCGAATTTTAGGTCAATAAGTGCCGATAATGAAATTTCCTAAACCAGCTCATTTCGAATAAATAATCACCAAGATATTTAAATGATGAAAATATATTCATTGGTTGTGGCTAAATAAAATAAATAACATTATTGACCATTTTGTTTGTTGAACGATTTTACCGCAAAAGATTATTCATAGCATAATCAAAAGCCAACAAATGAAACAAATTGGAAACATGAACACAGACTTTTTAATTTATAACACAATGAAAATTAACGATTAATTTATTTTTCATTTTTTCGGTTTTGGTTGGGGTGACGAATAAAGTGCGGTTTATTGTTGATGATATATAAATATGAAAATTATGAATTTATATCTAATTCATCTGGTTTTGAGCATAGGTATTTAGGTATTAATATAAAGAATGAACGTAAAAACAGGGTGAATAAAAACGCTCACACAGAGTGAGCGTTTTAGTAGTAAATGGAAGGGAGTTTATCCCCAAACAGCAGGGTTGGGCTCAACCTGACTTTGATGATAGTTAAGGGCTGGTGAGCGATCTTTCGATAACAGCAGAGGGCCGTCAATGTCTACCCAGCGTGCTTGTTGAGCCAAAAGTAGGGCAGGAGCCATCGCCAATGACGTGCCGATCATACAGCCGACCATGATTTCAAACCCCATCTCTTGTGCTTCTTCTAGCAGAGCTAAGGCCTCTGTCATTCCACCAGTTTTATCCAACTTAATGTTGACGGCCTGATAGCGACCTTTCAACTTCGAAAGTGACGAACGATCGATACAAGATTCATCAGCGGTAATCGGTAACTCTGGCGTGATGGTTTCCAACAGATGTTCTTCCTGATCGTTCAATGGTTGTTCCACCATCTCTACGCCCAATTTAGCAAGCTCTGGTAAGTAGGCTTTTAGCTGTTCAAAGCTCCATCCGGTGTTTGCATCAATCACCAAACGCACATTTGGAGCAGCTTCACGAACAGCTTTAACACGTTCTAAGTCACCTTCTCGACCCAGCTTGAGTTTGAGAATTGGACGATCTTTTTGCAGCGCTGCCGCTCTCGCCATTTTTTCAGGTGTGTCGAGAGACAGAGTAAACACCGTTGTGACTTGTTTTGGTGCTTGTGCAAAACCTGCCATTTGCCACGCTGTTTGCTTGTTCAGTTTTGCTTCTAGTTCAAACAGTGCGCAGTCAATAGCGTTTCTCGCAGCTCCTGCAGGCATGATTTCACGAAGCGTGTCTCGGCTTATGCCAGATTCCACTTCGGCTTGGAATGCCTCAACCATAGCGAGAACGTCTGGATATTCGGGTTCGAATACATCCATACGTTCACATTCACCACGGCCGATACAACCAGACTGTTCGACTTCTACCACGACAACTTCGCCGTGCAGCATCGGAGCCATGCGAGAGATGACGAAAGGTTCGTGCAGTGGCCACTGTTCAACCCTAATCGACATCTTACGCATAACAAACCTCTTCAAGCTGATCGACAATGGAAGCCACACCAGTACGAACTGGATCGACAACAGGCACTCCGAACTGTTTCTCTACACGAGCAATCTCTGCCAGTGCTTCTTCTTGGCTTAGATTAACAGTATTAAGCGCAATGCCGCCTAAGCGAATATTCGGGTTAGTTACGCGCCCCATAGTTAGGTTGATGTCGATGATGGTTTGTAGATCTGGAACAGTAAAACCAGGCATTTCATCCATTTGAACACGACCAGCTTCGTGGCAAACGATGATGACATCAGCCTGTGCGCCATGAAGCAGACCTAAGGTTACACCAGCATAAGCAGGGTGAAGCAGAGAACCTTGACCTTCGATGATATCCCAGTGATCTGGCGCGTTATCTGGCGTTAGAGTTTCAACCATACCGGAGATGAAGTCCGACACTACCGCATCAACCGGTACGCCGTTTCCTTCAATCAGAATGCCTGTTTGACCTGTTGCACGAAACGTTGCAGGGATGCCACGTTTTTGCATTTCACGATGAATAGCAAGGGTAGTAAACATTTTGCCTACACAGCAGTCAGTACCCACGCTGAGTAGTCGTTTACCAGTGCGAGGTAGGCCGGTTCCACAGACCATTTGGCCTTGTGGAACACGCACATCTAGCAATTGTTGACCCGTACGTTCAGCGGCTTCTACCAAACGTGGGATGTCATTAAGACGCATATGCAGACCACTTGCGATATCCAAGCCCGCTTCCATGGCATCGATTAAAAGATCAATCCACTCAGAAGGCAGCGTGCCGCCAACAGGTGCTAAGCCAAGAATAAAGGTTTTCGCACCACATGCAGCGGCTTCGCGAGGATTCATCTCAGGCAGACCTAGGTCGGCTTTTGCGCCAGCAAGACGATATTGAGCAAGACACTTTTCTGGACGCCAGTGGGCAACACCTTTTGCTACTTTAGCCATAAGGAGATCATTTGCGTCACCAAGAAATACTAAATAAGGTGTTTTCAATTCAATTGTATTCATCGTTTAAGTCCTTGTTCAGGTAAAGCGAATCCCCAAGAGCGTCAGCCCCTGTAGATAATTGTTAGTTGATTTAAAAATTAAGTTGTTGCCGTTTTGGAGCGATCGTTTATGGATCGATTGTTTATTTGAACCGACGGTTTATTTGGTGACCGCTGAACTTGGTGTCGGTAGAGATAACGTTCAGCAAAACGCCAAGCGATAACAAAGCTGGTGGTTATCACCAAATACATCGCAGCGGCGTAAAAATATGTTGTGATATCGAAAGACTGCGAGAACGCTCGACGAGTTTGTCCCATCAAATCCATCACGGTAATAACACTTGCGACCGCGCCACCTTTGAGCATTAAAATGCACTCGTTACCCAGAGCGGGGAACGCAATTCGGTAGGCGAGGGGTAAAACAATATGTCGATACAGCAGGCTATTTTTCATGCCCATTGATTTTGCAGCTTCAATTTCGCCAGCATCAACGGATTGAATTGCACCACGCATAATTTCTGTTTGATACGCCAGTGAGTTGAGCGTGAAAGTGAGCAAAGCGCAGTTCATCGGGTCTCTAAAAAATTGCCACAATCCCATTTCCATCAAAAACGGACGGAATTGACCAGAACCGTAGTAAACCAAAAACAGTTGAGCAATCAGTGGAGTACCACGAAAAAAAGAAATGAAAATCTGCACAGGTGTCCGGTACAGTCTTGATTTCTGAATGCGCAATATCGAAGCGGGTAATGCCAATAGTGCTGCAATAACAACAGATATCACGGTGATCTTGATGGTCAACCATGCGCCGATTAGGAGCATAGGTGCTATTTTTTCAATGAACTCTAGCATTGTCCCTCCTTTAACGGCTTACGCGGATACCACGTTTAGAATGTGCTTCCATGTTTGATAGCAAGCGTTCGCAACATGCGCACACTGCCCAATAAACCAAACAGATTGTCAGATAGAACAGAAACGGCTTTTTCGTTGCTCCAACGGCGATGTTGGCGGCGCGCATTAGATCGTTCAATGCTATAACGGAAACCAGTGCGGTATCTTTTAGCAAGTTAATCCAGAGGTTGCCCAACCCCGGTAGAGCAAGGCGCAATAGCTGAGGACGTTCGATATGCCAGAAAATCAGCCAAGGGCTCATCGAAAGAGAATAGCCTGCTTCACGTTGACCTTTATCGATCGCTTTCCAAGCACCACGCAGTACTTCAGCTGCATAGCTACTAAACACTAGACCTAAAGCAATCACACCAGCACCGAAAGGATTTAACTCAAAAAAGCCATTGCTTGGGTCAAGCCATTTCAGTGTTTTGTTTATCAATAGCCCAACACCGTGGTAAATGATGAACAGTGTGAGCAGCTCAGGTAGACCTCGCAATACCGTGGTATACGTTGTAGCAAACCAACGGCTAGCAGGGCGATGACTTACTGATAGCGCGGCGACACCAGTGCCAATCACCATACCGACAGGTAGAGCGCACAGGGCAAGTCCTAATGTGATGGCTAAGCCTTTTAGTAATTCATCACCCCAACCTTGGTCACCAAAACTGAGGTACATCAGATAGTCCATTACACGCGTCTCTTTGAGTTATCTTTCCGCTCTGACTGGGTGGCACAAAGCCACCCTTTATACTGCTATTTCAAGCGCCTTTAGTTAGTGCTCAAGTTAGTGCTTATTGAAGCGTTAACAGGTTGATGGAGAAGTACTCATCGTTAATTTTCTTATAAGTACCGTCAGCAATGATGTTGGCTAGAGCTTGGTTTAAGCGCTTTAGTAGCTCTTTATCTTCTTTACGCAGTGCCATGCCTACACCGTCGCCAACATAAGCGCGGTCAGTAATTAAGTTGCCTGCTTTTTGACAGCAAGAGCCGTCGTCAGAGTTAATCCAATCTGTCATCGGCATAATGTCACCCGCTTGTGCGTCAATACGACCACTTGCTAAGTCGAGGTTGACTGCATCTTGAGTCGGATATAAGCGGATTTCAGAATCTGGGTATTGTGCAAGAAGGTATTCTGCTTGCGTGGTTGAGCTTTGTGCGCCGATGATCATGCCTTTCAATGCGGAAGGGGAAACGTCTTTGATGCCTGAATTTTTATCAACAACGAAAGTCATTGCTGATGCTTGATAAGGTGCGCTGAACGAAACCTGTTTTTTGCGCTCATCAGTGATGAACATCGAAGCCAGAATCACATCGTATTTGCCAGCCAATAGCGCGGGAATAATACCATCCCAGTCTTGAGCAACGAACTCACAATCAATTTTCATATTGGCACACAGTGCTTTACCAATCTCAATATCAAAGCCTGCTAACTGACCGTCAGGCGTGTAGTAGTTGAATGGAGGGTATGCGCCTTCAGTACCGATTTTGAGTGTTTCTGCTGATGCGCCAGTAGATGCGAGAAGTGCGATACCTGAAGCAAGCAGAGTGCTGAGTAGTTTTGCTTTTGCCATTGTGATGTCCTTTTCGTAATGGTTGCAGATTTAAATTGCTGTTTATTGAGTATGTGCAAAGTTAGTTAATATCCATAATGATGAATAAATATGATATACATAGCCTGTCGCTATGGATAAATCACTCAATGGGATGACGAAATGCTGAACGCTAAAGACCGATTACTTCGCAATCTGGATTGGAATCTGCTCTATACCTTTTTAACGATTGTGAATGAAGGGGGGATTAGTGCCGCTGCACGTCGATTATCCTTGAGCCAACCAAGTGTGAGTAATGCTCTCAAGCGATTAGAAGATCATCTTGATAAGCGATTAATACTGCGTAAGAAAGGTGTATTCACCCTTACGTTGCATGGTATGCGAGTGTACGAATACGCATCATCGGTCGGGCGTATTGTCGGAACAATGGCGGATCAGTTCGTTGACCAGACCGATAACATTCAAGGAGAGCTAACGATTGAGATTGCCAGCCATCTTCAATGCCCGGCGTTTGATACTACGCTTGCTCAGTACCATAACTTGTTCCCCAACGTGATTTTCAATATCAATACGTTTCCAAGTGCCGATATCGTCAGCCATGTGACCGAAGGTGTTTTACATATCGGATTAAGCAACAAGAAAATCGCTAAAACAGGTGTGAGATGCGATTTTATCGGCTATGAACAGATGGGCTTTTATTGTGGTCGAGCACACCCATGTTTTGGTCGCAAAGATCTGACGCTAGAAGATATACGTGGCTT
This sequence comes from Vibrio sp. HM8-C, assembly GCF_058630515.1. Taxonomy (NCBI): domain Bacteria; kingdom Pseudomonadati; phylum Pseudomonadota; class Gammaproteobacteria; order Vibrionales; family Vibrionaceae; genus Vibrio; species Vibrio sp. HM8-C. The sequence continues at coordinate 86,644 of NZ_JBMMKS010000004.1, read as the reverse complement.
GCCATACATCTCATTTGAAAGCGACCAGCCCGGAGAAGGCTTAGATGCTATCGCGCAGTTCCGAGATCAAAAACAGTTCTGGGGTAAGTTGGTGGCGGTATCTTCAAACCTTGAAGAGGTGCGTCGTTTAATCATGACCGGAATCGGCTTTGGAGCGTTAACCGTGGAAAGTGCCAAGCCGTTTGTTGCACAAGAGCTTTTGTGGGCATTGCCTCCCTATGAATCACTGCCGGTTACGGACATGTATTTGGTAACGCCAGATACAGTGAGTTTGAATGAAATCGAATCAAAGTTTGTTCAAATGCTAAAGCAGAATACTCAGGCTCTAGTGAGAAGTAATCTCAATGTCTAAACATCGTATGTGGCAAGCGTATTTTTACTTGGACGAAACCTGAGTCAGCTCTTTGTACACTTCCACTCTATTTCTACCTAGATGTTTGGCTGTATAGAGCGCTTTATCTGCTCTCTCAAGTACCTTATCTACATCTGTATCAAGCAGGTTGAGCATGGTTATGCCCATGCTGGCTGTGCAATGAATGATGTCATGCTCCGATACTATTGGGCATTCTTCTATCCGCTTGCGAATACGATTAGTGAAATGAGCGGAGAGCTCGGCTGTCGTTCCAGTCAATATCAATCCAAATTCCTCACCACCCAAACGACCAACAGAATCGACTTTACGTATTTCATCGCTGAGGATATTCGCTACAGCAACCAAAACTTTGTCACCCACACCATGACCGTAGGTGTCGTTAATATTCTTAAAGTGGTCTAAGTCGAGGTAAATTACTGTGACAGCGTCACATTGTTTTCTATGATAGCGTTCCAATTCATTGGTGAGTTGTTCCAGAAAGACACGGCGTGTCGGAAGTCCAGTAAGTGCATCTGTCGTTGCGAGTTTATGCAACTCATTTTCTAAACGAATACGGTCTGTGATGTCCCGCGATGAAGCATAGAAAAATTCGCCATCGCTGGTGGAGATCCACTTTGCATTGATCTCGACATCAATGATAGAACCGTCCTTTCTTCGATGCTGGGTTTCTAGTTTTTTAGACTCTGTACCAAAGGTGGCCATTGCGGCAGCAATTTCTTCAGGGCGTAGTTTTGCTTCCCAATCCCTAACATTAAGTTTTGCAGTTTCCTCTTCTGAGTATCCAAGTAAATCTGCAAATGAATGACTAAAAGCAACCACATTTCCTTGTTTATCGAGTACATGTATGCCGTCGCTTGCCATATCCATATATATTTTGTTTTTCTGATGTAAGTTATTAATGCGCAGATTAAGATCCATTAATTTTTCAATATAATTCCCGCGATTGGTGTAATCGGTAAAAAATTTATTCAAAACACTGGCAAAAATAAAACCAAATAACACTGTTATGGCTAAGGTTATTGTGGAGCTATAGATAAAACTTTTTCTCGATAATGATTCCTGCAAATTTGTATACGTACTATTTAGCGATAGAACTAAAATCAATTTCTGTGGAATAGGAAGATTCAACTTGCGCGAATAGAAAGTGGAGGTTTCATAAGTATCGTTAGCAAGTACTTCGTTGAATTGAGGAATATCTACGTAGATATTGTTATTGCCACTGTAGCGGCTCCAATTGCGTGCTCTGTCATAGTGAATCAAGATTTCTCCGTCACTGTCGACCAATATTGAATGATACAGCGGAGCATTCGCAAAGGTGTCAAACAACGGTTTGAGGAAATAGTTAACGATTAAAATTCCGTTAAAGTTGTTCTTATAGGAGAGGGGCATAACCGCGCGCATTGTCGGTTTATAGGGAATTTCAACGCGTCCATTTTCCTCATTCAAATCGAGGTTAGAAAACCAGATTTGGTCGGCTTTTCTCTCTATTGAATCGTAGAAAAAATAGCGATGAGATTTATTCTGAAGTTTGCTTTCTTCAACGATTTTTACTGGTGCACCTAGGTTGTCCCTGTCAATTCTGACGACTTCCTTACCCGTGCTGTCGATATAACGGATTTTCATTATATCGTCCTGGCTTTGAACGATAGTCAAAGCCATTTGTTCAAAGCTTTTCTTATAGGCTATGGGATTATCTAGAAACTGATTAAAAATTGAGCTTGCTCTTATTGCATTGATGGTATTCTGCGAATCAACAAAGAAGTGAGCAATTAAGTCTTCTCTTTCTTTGGTTTTTTGTTTTGCGTTGACTAGAGCAATAGTTTCGGTTTGTCCCTCTAATATCACTTCTCTGGTCAAGAACTCGGTTACGACGACAAGCGCCCCAAACGTTATTAGGATAAATATAAGTTTTGGAAGGCTACTGTGTAGTCGCATCTACGGTTTCCGATTTTTGCCTGTTCTATAAAGATAGTCAGTTATTAAGATGTTGCCTGAATGATATGCGGTTTATTTGGGCGGGAGTTATTCAACCTTCGTCGAATAATGATTACTTTGGGAAAGATTACGTTAGCTAGTGCATATAAATATGCCGTAGATTCCACTTTCATTTAGCAACATTATTGCATTTCACAATCTATGCAATTAATGGATGATTAGCATCCCAATCATCTGATATTGTTTTATTAGCGTTGGCTAAAGCTTTTGATGTGGTTGTACAAGTATTAATGTTTCACTGGAGAAGGTAATGAAGTTAAAGCCTCAGTTTATGTTAGTTACTGCTCTGGTGTTTATTGTCACTGCAGGCGCTGTCTCTTGGTCAGTTCGTACGCTGGCAGAGGGAATCATTGAACAATGGGCTCCGCGTTTTATTACCAAACAAACCCTTTATGACAAAAGCCGTACACTACAGCCTATTTTGCGAGAGCTTGCACTTTCTCGCCAGCTTGCCACGTCAAACGTTATTAAACAGTGGGCTCATTATCCTCATAATGAAGCGCTGCAAGATGTTGCGCTCGATGAGCTCGAAAACTACCGCCAAAACTTCCAAGACAAAAGCTACTTCGTTGCTTTGTTAAGTAACGGGCATTATTACCATAACAACCAACAAGATGAGTTCAAAGGTAACGAATTTCGCTACGTTTTGGACCCGAATAAACCCGCAGACAGTTGGTTTTACAACCTCATTGAACAGAAGAGGGAAATTCACATCAACGTGAACCCAGATGTTGAGCTGGGAATAACAAAGATGTGGATAGATGTCTTGATTAAAGACGGTGATGAAATCTTGGGCATGGTAGGAACTGGTTTGGATTTAACCTCATTCCTTAAGAATGTTGTCGAAGAGGATGAGCCGGGCATACACAGCTTATTCGTCGATCACTCTGGCGCAATTCAACTTCATCGCGATAAAGAAATGATAGATTTTGGTACCGTGACAAAAACTCGCGGAGCACATAAAACGATTGACCTGATTTTCGAAAACAGCAGTGATTTAAGTAACATTTATAGATTGATGCGTGAGTTAGAAGCGGGTGAAAAGCAAGTCGCTACGGCTTTTGTTGATATCCAAGATTCACGTCATTTAGTCGGTTTGGTTTATTTGCCTGAAATAGATTGGTACGAAATAACACTTATCGATTTGAGCATCTTTCTTCCCATTTCGCATTTCACCAAGATTGTCGTTGTGTTTGTTATAACCTTATTGGTAGCGCTATTGTTGATGAACTTGGTGCTAAACAGGTTGGTTTTAAACCCAATCAGCGAACTCGATAAAGCTCTAGTACTGTTTGAAAAAGGGCAGGATCCTAGTTCGGAAATCACAACTCGCAGACGTGGTGAACTTGGTCGTGTTATCAGTCATTTTATTCAGATGGCTGAAACGGTTTTGCAATCCAAGCGAGAGTTGGAACGTAAAGTTCAGGAAAGAACGGCAGAGTTAGAACGTCTTACTCAAATAGACCCATTAACAGAACTGTATAACCGTCGTGGTATGGCAGAGCAAATTGAAGTGAACCTTGCTCGAGCTAGCCGAGAAGATATACAACTAGGTCTATTATGGGTAGATATTGACTGGTTCAAAGATATCAATGATACCTATGGTCATGCGGCTGGCGACGAATCGTTGAAAGCCATGGCGGAAATTATTAAACAAACTATTCGTTCTTACGATGTCGCCGCTCGCTGGGGTGGGGACGAGTTTCTTGTTCTGCTAGTCAACGTTGAAGAGGATGATTTAGTTCAACTTGCAGATCGTTTGTGCTCCCAAATCTCTAGCCATAAGTTCTCTGACAGCTTTTCGATTAGTGTGAGTATCGGTGGATCTCTGTATGTGCAAGGTCAGGACATCGATACCTTGCTGCAAAACGCTGATCAAGCTCTATATAAAGCGAAAGAAAATGGAAGAAATGGCTTCTACATCAATGATATTAAGCCGTTTGACTAAGAGATTGGCAAACATAGAATACCTAAAATCTGATGAATTAGATTGGCTTTAGGCTGGTATCAATAGTCAGTTACGGCCAAGCTCGCTTTTTCCCGCCGCTACTCGCTTTAATCAGATCCATGGTTTTCTTCGATTGTTCTTCAATCGATTTTAGACTTTTGGTTACCGAGTTTTGAAACTCAGCTTTGAGCGCGTCAAATGGTTCAGCAGGAGGTGCTGAAGGAGGGGACTTTAATTGGTGTACAAGTTGTACCAATTGTTTGTTCTGCCCTTCGAGAGCTTTCACTTGAGCGGTGAGATCTTTCAACAAGCCGGTTTGTTCGCGAATCTTAGATTCAATGCTGTTAAAAGCTTGTAGAATTTGCCCAATATTTTGTTCTGCCATCAAGATATCCATATTCGATGCTCTAACATAGCTAAAGTATAGGCAAAGCTTTTTGATTGAAGGGGTAATTATCGGTTCATGTTAACAATTTTGTTATTTAAACTTTCGTTTCATTTGCCTCATTAGCGAATAATTTCCTCACTTCCCCCTCATAAAGTTGAATGCTATTCACTGATTTTCGGTTCTATTTGTAAAGTTTGTACTATCAAACTAGTTCGCGAGATCGCAATCACGAATTAAGCAACTGGTTACACAAAGACTAAAGAAGTTTAGGTATAAATATTCCACTGAATAAACGACAAGGATGTATCAAATGAAAAACTCTTTTAATCACCCGATGCCAAATAGCGATGGTTACTTTGGTGAATATGGCGGCAGTTTCATCCCAGAAGAACTCGAAAAAATAATGAAGGAAATCAACGCTGCGTATGAAGAGTGCTGCAACGATCTGGAATTTCAAACTGAACTAGCACGCTTATACAAACACTTCGTGGGACGCCCAAGCCCTATTTTTCATGCGCAGAATCTTTCCAACAAATACGGTGCTGACATTTATCTTAAGCGTGAAGATCTCAACCACACTGGTGCACATAAAATTAACCACTGTTTAGGCGAAGCTATTCTGGCTAAGAAGATGGGAAAAACGAAGTTAATCGCGGAAACGGGTGCAGGTCAACATGGTGTAGCATTAGCAACAGCAGCAGCATTAGTGGGTTTGGAGTGTGATATCTACATGGGTGAAGTGGATATTGCGAAAGAGCATCCAAACGTTGTACGTATGCGTATTTTAGGTGCGAACGTTATTCCAGCAACACATGGTCGCAAGACTCTAAAAGAAGCCGTTGATGCGGCGTTCGAAGCCTATTTAAAAGATCCACACACTCAGCTTTATGCCATCGGTTCGGTTGTTGGTCCACATCCATTCCCGAAAATGGTTCGTGATTTTCAGTCAATCATAGGTAACGAAGCTCGAGTGCAGTTTCAGGAAATGACAGGTAACTTGCCGGATAATTTGGTCGCCTGTGTCGGCGGTGGTTCAAACGCAATGGGCTTATTTAGCGCATTCTTGGAAGACAAAGACGTAGCTATTCACGGTGTTGAGCCCGCGGGACGCTCTTTGGAAGAAGTGGGTGAACATGCTGCTACCTTGTCAAAAGGTGAACCGGGTATCATGCATGGCTTTAAGTCTTACATGCTGAAAGATGAAAACGGTGAGCCACAAGAAGTGTATTCAGTGGCAAGTGGTCTCGATTATCCTTCGGTTGGTCCGCAGCATAGCTATCTGAAAGATATTGGTCGTGTGAGCTATGGAACAGTAACCGATGAAGAAGCGATCGAAGCATTCTTTGAATTGTCCCGTGAAGAAGGGATTATTCCTGCCATTGAGTCTGCTCACGCTGTGGCGTATGCAACAAAGTTAGCTAAACAAGGGCTAAAAGGTTCAATACTGGTTAACCTATCTGGCCGTGGTGATAAAGATATCGATTTTGTGGTTGAAAACTATGGTGCGAAATACGGTATCGAGTCTTTGACGTAATAACTCGTCATATAAAAGCATAAAAGCCATCTCTTTCTTAATTGGTAAGAGGTGGCTTTATTTTATCTCTGTTATCAAAAACGAAGGGTGGTTAAATCACGATTTAAACGTCGATTCAAAATGCCACTTCGTAGCTGAGTTCAGCCAAGATCTTGGTGTGCTGACATGTGTAGACCGTGAGAAATAGACAAGTGGGAGAGAACTAAGATGTTTGTTTTGGGCTAATGGTAGGAACTTCTTTATCAATTGCTATAGTTCCGTATAATCGCGGCCAAATTACACCACATCAATCATCAGTGAGTTGCAAATGTCCAAACTATTTTTCAAAGGTCGAATCGATGCTAGGCAAAACCACGTCATTTCAGGCTACAACGTAAAACGTGATGTAAAAGCAGGCACTGAAGAAGCTCCAATCAATGTTGTCGTACCAACTGAAGTGCGTAAAGCAGAGATCGAAGCATTACTTTCTGAGCACTCTATAGTGGCTCATATTGTCGTAGATTCAAGCCAACCAGAAAACACCGTTGAGCTGGATACTCTTTTAAACAAACCTAAAGCCGTTACCATTGATAAAACCCCAAATCGAAATGATCCGTGCATTTGTGGCAGTGGGAAAAAGTACAAAAAGTGCTGCGCTTAAGCATTCGATAATTACAAAAAAGCCGTCTTCCGACGGTTTTTTTGTAATATGCAAAGGTTATCTGGGTGGTGAGTTAAGGGCATTGATAACTCTACCTCTTTAACTTCTGCACCAATCATTACTCAACGACTCTGGAATCACTTCTTCATCATTTTTGCTAAATCAGCAAAGGGATTGTATGTCGCGCCTTTATGTTCGTCTTCACCAGGCTTGATTTCATTACCATAAAGTTCATGTTCCAAATATTTACTGTGCTCATTGTCGTGGCAGTAGAGGCACAATAATTCCCAGTTACTGCCATCTTCTGGGTTATTCGTATGATCATGATCTTTATGATGAACGGTCAGTTCACGCAGGTTTGAGTATACAAACTCTCTTGCGCACCTTCCGCAAACCCAAGGATAGAGCTTTAGTGCTTTCTCTCGATAACCTGCTTCTTTACGTGCGTAGTTGGCACTAGTTCCGTTATGGTCTGATGACATCTTTGTACCCTAAATAGTCTTTAGGCATAAATGCTATCACGAGCACACATTGGGAAAAGTGACCATTGTTACGACTCTCGTTGGTATCCGCAATTAGGTGGTATTCATTTAGATAAAAGGCTAACGAGCTCTAAACGTATTAAGTTGTCTAGTTCTCCGTTTGATTAGGCAATTCTTCATAGCTAGGCACATTACCTACGTTTTTAGACCAGCTTGCACAACGACTCATAAAGATTTTAGCGGTTGGTTCAATTGAAATGGGGCTATCTAAACTACCAGCTGGAACGACTACGCAATTGATAGTTTCGGCAATGGTAGGAAGTGCAGAGCCACAGTTTTGGCAAAAGCTTTTTTCATGTTTTGTATTTAGGTGCTGATAGGTCTTAACGTAACTTTCACCTTGCAGCCAAGTTAGTGTGCTCGCTTTAGCAAATAGATTCGCAGCGTGCGCAGAACCAGTATCCTTTTGGCAACGAGTGCAGTGACACAAAAAGAAAGATTGGAAATCACCTGAGAGCTCATACTTCACTTCGCCACAAAGACATGAACCTTGATGTTTGTTGGTCATAGAAACCTCCTTACTTTTTATTACGCAGGTAGTTTTATCATGCCCGTAAAAGTATCGATAACAAAAAATCCGAGTGCAAGATTAACACTCGGATTCAAACATCTTCGGAGGAACGTTCAATCAGTTATTTTTCGCTAAACCGATTGGCATTACATCAATGGCGTCTCTTTTCGGCACTAATTAAGAAGCATGTTGGTGATTTCCGAACAACTTACCGGTTTTGAATAGAAATAGCCTTGAATCACTTGGCATCCTTCTGCTACCACAAAATCACGCTGTTCAGCTGTTTCGATACCTTCAACAACCACGCTAAGCTGCAAGTTCGTTGCTAATTGAACAATCGTTCGGCAAAGCTGCTGCTGTGTCGTGTCTGCAGGTAATCGACTAATGAAAGAACGGTCAATTTTGAGCGTCGAAATTGGCAGAGCATGTAAATAAGACAGTGATGAGTAACCAGTACCAAAATCATCAATCGCCAAACTCACCCCTAAATCACGAATCTTTTCAAGCTGCGGTATCACCTCTTGCTCACGCTCTAGGAATGCAGATTCTGTCAGCTCTAATTGCAATGCTTTTGCTGGAAATCCCGTTTTATTTAAAACTGAAGTCACTTGTTCATATAGCTGATCAAAACGCAGCTGATGCGCAGATACATTCACCGATAGTTTCAGCGTTTCCACGCCTGTTTTTGCGAACCAAATTTGCGCATCACGGCACGCGGTTTCAAGTACATACATTCCTAGTTGGTCGATAAGGCCAGAACGCTCAGCAACAGGAATAAACTCGGCTGGTGATACCCAGTTTCCACCATCATTCCAGCGCACCAACGCTTCTACACCAATCATACCTCCTGTTCCCGCATGCACTTGAGGTTGGTAATAGACTTCAAGAGCTTGTTTTTCGAGTGCTTCTCTTAGGCGATTACTCAATATCAACGTACGTTGGCTAGCATCAGTAAACGACTGCTCATAGAACTTATAGCTGCCACGTTTGGCATGTTTCGCCACATACATCGCCGCATCTGCACTTTGAAAAAGGTCTTCAAGTTCAACGCTCTGTTGCAGCGCAATCCCCATGCTTAAAGAGGAGTAAACATGGATGTCATTGCCTAAATAATATGGACGCGTCATCAATTTCTGTACTTTTTGACACAGCGCCTCACACGCAGGTAAATCAGCATTCTTAATTAATAGAGCAAACTCATCTCCGCCAGTGCGAGCCAAAACATAGCCATCATGACCAAACTGTTCATCACTCACCTTAGGTAGCATTTGTGCGATTTTGTTAAGCAGAGCGTCACCACTGGCATGTCCGTAACTATCATTGATGTCTTTGAAATGGTCTACATCAAACATGATGAGAGCACTGTGTGTAAGGCCATCATGACTCAGTGCTTCATCTAACACTCTGCGATTTGGTAGCCCCGTCAAGATATCGTGACTTGCCAAATAGTGAAGCTGGTCTTGGGCTGCCATGAGATCGTCGATATTAGTAAGCGAAACGATCTTTAATGCACTGCGACCCTTCGTCTTTTCAACATTTGTTACTGTTAGCAAGCCGTGGTGTCCTTGAAATTCAATCTCGATTTTTTGCTCACTCGATGATTCATCTAACGACATCACAAATGACGGTTCCAAATTGAGAAGCGATGTTAACCTTTTCGATGCTGAGGTAATCGATTGAACAGATTTACCGGTGAATTGAGCAAAAGCAGAGTTACAGCGTAGAACAACTCCCTGATTATCAATTACCGCTAATCCATCATTGCTGTGTTCAAATACTGTTTCAGCCTGCTTTAAGCCATACTCTTTGTCCTCAATTTCCTTCATCAAATCACGACTCGAACGAAACATCAGTTTCCAATCTAAAGGTTCACTTTGGAGATATTGGGTAAATTCACGGCGCTTAATCAATATGTACAATGCGAGTGGTACGCTAAAGGCTGAGGCCATCAGCACTTTACCTGCAAGCCCACCGATCACTATATTTACTACTGGCTCACTCACACCGAAGGCTATTAATGGGAAAGCGATTCCATCTGCAACTAACACGCAGATAAACCCCAAAAGATAAACCAGTGCAGAAGCAAACATTGGCAATTTCAGATTTTTGAGCTTCTCAAACAAAAAGAAAAGCAAAGCCAATTCGGTGATAATCAATACACCACCTAAGATAATAAAAGGCGTGGATATGTGGAAAAATTCAGCAGGAATGCTGTGTGGGTTCACGACATCTTGTTTTAGCGTGTATTCAGCTAACCCTGCAAACAGTACGTTAAATAGATCGACAATAATCACCAAGCGGATGAGGTGACGCAGAATAAAAACATCACGCTCCACCAACACACAAAGTATTGATGTCATCATAAATGCGCCGTAGCAGAGGTTGCCTCCGGAAATATTGATGGTTTCAGTTATAGGTAAGGAATAAACGTTGCCAAAAAAGCCGCCAATTAACAGGTAAAGAGAGATGCAAATATAAAAAGAGGTTCGACGTATACCGGGGTCTAGGCGCGAAAAATATAGTGGGAAAAGTGAGAATAAAGCAATTTGGCCAACAAACAGTCCTAGCATACTGGCTTCCTTTAGAGGGGCAATTTTATTTTCTACTTGATTGGTCAGTGGGTTACTGATTTTACAATAATAAGCTAATTGTCAATTAAACACGAAGAGACATTTGAAAAAGGGAAGCTGATCAGATCTGTGATATTGGACTTTTCATAACCCACCTACTGGAGAGACAAATCTAATCTAGACAATGTGTTTGCAAACTAATTTAGAGTATCGGTGATGAAGGAACTCCACTCGTACCAATATCTTTCATATACTTCTCAGGTAATTTATTTAGTGCCGCTTTTAGAGCATCAAAGCACACTGGGTCGATGGCTGTACCAACATTTTCTTCCATGATTTCTAAAGTTTTGGGAATTGGGATAGCACCTCGATAAGGTCGCTCAGCCGTAATGGCATCAAAAATATCCGCTGTGGTTATAATCCGAGTCATCATAGATATTTCATCGGCAACCAGTCTATCGGGATAGCCTGTTCCATCTAATTTTTCATGATGAGCAGCTGCCATTTTGGCAAATTGTTTTAGAGGAGATATCCGTTCAATGATCTCTCTGGTAAACACCGCGTGATTTTGTATTTGTGCCCACTCGTCATCATCCAGTTTCCCAGGTTTATCCAAGATAGTATTACTTACTCCGAGTTTACCCAGATCATGTAACAGTGCTGCACGCTTTAGCCATAGTCGATCCTCTTGGTCTAAGTTGAGTTCTTCGGCGATGAGTGTACTAAAAACAGCCACTCTGGAACTGTGTCCGGAGGTAAAAGGACTTTTGGCATCGATGATTTTGCCAAACGCAGTCACAATTCGATCGAAATAATCATCATCTAATGGAATCATCGCTTGGGCAGGTGACATAGCAAGCACAAATGGGACTATGGATGGGGCATTGAGTGCCTTAATGAAATCAGGATTGTTTTGCAACTGCTTAGAGATGGCCACTAGGTTCGGATCCAGCCAGTTTTCTGCACGACTTTCTAGCTCAGAAAATGCTGTATTCAAATCATGCTCACATTGAAAAACATCCATTACTTGAGCGAGAAGAGCAATTCTTGAAAATAAAGGGATTTGCTCACGCACCAGCCCATCAGGTCGTCCTGAACCGTCCCAGTGCTCGTCTAAATGTCGTATACCCTGCGCCACATTTTCACTGAATAAAAGCTCACGAGCAACTTCTGCACCTTTTGTGCAACGTGTTTGAATCAGTTCTTGGGCGTAGTCTGTACCATTTTTCAAAATATCAATAGTGGTTGAGATACGCTTGCGCCAATGTTCTCCTGAGCCTGCATTTTTTAGGACAAAATTAATTGCACTCGTCAGGCTTGTACCGACCGTTTTATAACGTTGTTTAAAAGTAAGATCATCGGTGGCGTAGAGTTCACAAATACGCGCCGCATTGCTGCTGCAGCCAGCATCCTTGAGAAGTAACGTAAAATACAGATCATGGAGCTCTGATGATGAGAGGTTCATTCGCTCACCAATATGCATTCCAATCCAGCAGCAACGCATACTGTGTTCTGGGGGTTGTCCCTCTGTCATATCTAACGCTACTGTCAGCGAAGAAACCAGCTCGGCCAGAGGCATATTGAGATTCGAACCTTGTAATAACATCGCACTCTACTTCGATATGTAAACGGAAATTATAGTGCAATCTTGCACTATAAATTTATAGCCAATAAAACAATAAATTACTTTAGTGGCTTAGTAACAATGGTAACTATCTTAAATGTCTGCCATATATTTTCTCATCCGAAATCACCAGCTCTGATTGAACTTCTAGGTGATGTCAGCCCACAAAAGAGCCATAACAAGGGCTAAAAGATATTTGAATCGGAGATAAAGTATAAGTTTTGGCCTGCGTTGATTATGTCAATTACATCCTTTTCAATGGCTTAACAACACTGTCCAACCCTTCGATTTTCAGTGCTAGACACAGTTGAAGAAGTTGACCAAGTTCGCCAGAAGGCCATCCTTTCTTATCAAACCAAAGCAAATATTCTTCGGGTAAGTCAATCAACACTCGTCCTGCATATTTTCCATATGGCATTTGAATACGGGCTAGCTTGATCAGGTTTTCTTTTTCTAACATGGATGGAAGGCCAATCTGTGTGAGTTATTGATGAGTATTGTGCCACCTTTCGATGGCGCAATACTCATTTCTTTTAATGAAAAAATTTCAAGGCGAAGAGCCAAACGCTGCTTAAAGTTTAGCAAGAGTTACTGGTTTAACTTTATGACGCTTTGCTTGCTGTTTCTGAATACGTTCGATGAGTTTTTTCAGTTCGCCTGTTTTTATTTCTTGAGGCGTCGATGAATAGAGTGCTTGATTGACCTCATTCAACGCCTTGTTGATGGCAATCTGTTCTTCCTCTTCGAGTTCAACCGTATTTAGCCATGCTTTTATGGCTCCAGTAACAGCAATACCATCTACTTCTCCAGTATCCGAGGCGGACAGGAGGTTGTTTAGCGTCTGATACTCACTGGACGTTGTTGTCTCATGTTCTGTCGCTTTCTGTAACGTTGGCGAAGTTCTAAAACGCCATGCAAACACACTTGTGATAACCCAAAGTGCAGCAAATAGTCCGGTTAGATAAGGCCAAAAACTAGCATCATTAACTGTGATGGTTTCGACTTTTGTTGTCGGTTGTACAGGCGTCGGCGTAGCAACGAGCGGAGCATCATTAGGCGTCACATTTAGGGATAGACCTGATATTTTGCTCGCTTGCTGTTGTTTGGTGTTGGTGTTCCACCAATCGACGGTTATCTCAGGTAATGCAATTTCACCACTTTGGCGTGGGATGAGAACTTGTTTCACCGTCATCATCACATCACCATTTTCCAAAGTGGTGAACTGCGGTTTTTCATCGTAAGTACTTAATGAAGTAGGGTAGCTCACTTTAATGTTCGGCAATTGCTCTTGGGTTAAACCTGACACTTGCAGATTTACTTCTCTAGTAATGGATTCGCCAACCTGCGTTTGATAGCTATTACCGGAAATCGTATTTCCCTGAGCATCTGTCCACTTCTGCGTTAGGCTCAGTTTATCCGTTGGTAGCCAAATACCATGATAGTTAGTCGGTTTTGCATTGACAGTAATAGTGTACGTTTTTGCTTTGGTTTCGATAGGAACCAGACGTGTTCCGCCACCATAGTTGCTGCCATAAACAATCGTACCTTTGAACACGGGTTCACGGAGTTGGTAAGTGCCTGCCTCTTTTGCTGTGACACGAAAATCCTGATCGACGATGGTCACTTCCACCCCGTCTAGTACCGTTTGATATTGATTTGCTTCACTCGCAGCTTTAAGTTCCAACCCTTCAACCGCTGGTGGCGATACCGTTGGGTTTTGCAAGCGACGTGGGTCTGCTTTGATGATCAAGCGAGCTTTTAATAACGCACTTTCATTTGGGTAGAGCTCTGACGCAGAAAGCTGAGTCTGCACTTCAACCAGATCTTTGACTTCAGGGGCTTGTTCATCTTGAGCAACCTGAATTGCGATGGGTTGAGTCTTTTGTCCGTTAAGTTCAAAGCTCGGAATGGTGACAATACCTATGTGCGTTGCTGCGAGGGATATGGTCCACTCACTTTTGTTCGTTCGAGTGCCGTTAATGATATTGATTGAAGAACCGAAACTAGGGCGTCCTAAAAGGAAGTCGCTGCTGAGCACAGTGAAATCAATATCGTCAGAAGAGGCTTTTTCGTCGCTAACCACGCGTAATTGAAAGACTTCATTTTTAACGACTTTGTTCTTACTGACACTGGCGTAAAAGGAGGCGGCTTGAACTGAAAAGCTATTGAAGCTTAGCGCTGTAATAACTAAGCACAGAGCGATTCGTCCAAAACGAGCTAAGTATGTAGATCGCGGAAAGTATGTAAATCGCGGAAAGTTAGCGATTGGAGAATGTAATACGTTCATCGTTACCACTTTTTACCATGAGTTTGTGGAGGCTCTTTACCTTGAGCCTGAAGAATCAGTTGTGCGCGCAATAGCTGACTAGGATCTCGGGCGCTTTCGACTTGCTCTAGCTTTCTCAGCTCGGGATCTATGTTTTCTGTCGTCGTTGATGCTACTTTTGGCTCTGCATCGGACTGATCGTCTTTTTCAGTCGGCTGTTGTTGACTGCCAGCTTGCGCTTTGGCTTGAGCATCTGATTGTTGATCCGATTCCTTGCCCTTAGCCTCATCGTTATCTTGCTCACTGTCATCTTGTTGGTGGCTGTCTTGCTGCGAGCTTTGGTTTTGTTGCTGCTCTTGCGATTGCTGAGTGTCATTTTGCTGCGATGTCTGTGAATCAGGCTGTTGTGATGAGTCATCTTGAGATTGACCAGAATCCGAGCCAGATTGAGACTGTTGCTGTTGCTGTTGCTGTTGCTGTTGCTGTTGCTGTTGCTGTTGCTGTTGCTGTTGCTGGCGTTGCGCTTGTTCAACAACATCTAAGTTGTGTTTTGCATCTTGGTTGCTTGGATCTTGTTGCAAAATCTGCTGGTAGATTTCCTTAGCTTTGTCCAAATCACCATTTTGAGCATAAGCATTGGCGAGGTTGTATTGCGTTCTTGATGATGGCTTATCTACCTTCGAAAAGCTTTCGATGGCGCCTTTGAAATCCTTGTTGTTATAACGAGCCACACCTTGCCATTCAGGATCGGTAAATAGCTCACTGGCGCTTTGATAGTCTTTGGCTCGATAAGCTTCCATCGCTTGTTGGTTAGCGTTTTTCCAAGGTGAACTAATGTCGAGTCCCGTATCTGCGCTGGCATCCGGCGACATGACCGTCATTCCGGTGGTGAGTAACAAAACAAAGATCATCCCTCTGCGGAAAAGCAATAAAGCAGGAACGATGAGCAATGGTAATAACCAGTAGCCGTTATTAACGTTCTCGGTTAGCGTCTTTTTATCGTCTTTCTTGCTCACATCTTGCTGCACTTGCTGTTCTGCAAGGATACGCACAACGTCTTGACCGTTTGCCAGATAGGGCGTGAAGACACCGTTGACGCTTTTTGCTAAAGATTGCATCGATTCAAAGTTAGTCTTGGCAACGACCGTCTGCCCATTATCTGTTTTGAGAAGCGATCCGTCGCTCAATGTGATTGGCGCTCCTGCTGCACTCCCGATACCAAGAATCACCAGCTTAAAGTGAGTGCCAGAAAGTTCGCTTTCGATGTCGGATTGCTCCCTTTCATCAAGATCGTCAGCGAATAAAACGAGTTCACCACGGGCAAGACCTGCGTTCTTTAGCATCTCGATAGCGAGCTTAATGCCTGCGGCGGCATTAGAGCCCTGATAGGGCATGATGTCGGGAGACAAGTTAGGCAGCAAATTGGCGATGGTTGCCGTGTCACTGGTTAATGGACTGACTGTGTACGCATCACCAGCATAAGCGACTAAGCCTGTGCTGCCTTCACTCCAACCTTTGAGTAAGTCGAGCGCTTTATAACGGGCTTGAGTTAAACGGTTAGGCTTGATGTCCGTTGCGTAAAGTGACAAAGACATATCCATAACCAAAATACGCGCATTGCTGTTGGTATAGCTTGGGCGAGTCTGTTTCTCGAAGCTCGGTCCTGCCAAAGCAATGACTGCGACAAGCCAACTTAGCGCTATGAGTAAAACTACAGTTTTGGTGCGATTACGATTTTCAATACCAAGTGCACTGGCAATATGACTGGCAATCAGCCCTTGGCTTTGTTTGTGTTTTGACAACCAAAAGACGATACCAGCTAAAGGTATTAGCGCTAAAAGCCATAGGGGAGCAAGGAGGGTGAAATCAGACATGGTTTCTCCTTACGATAAATAAAACAGCCGAAAACAGCAGCGCCAGCGCTAACGGATAACCAAACCATTCGCTTTGAGGTCGCCACGTTTGTGTAGCTTGGCTAATCGGCTCTAGTGCGTTGATGGTGTCATAGATAGTGGCTAGTTCCTTTTCGTCACGAGCACGGAAATACTGACCGCCAGTAATCTTAGCGATTTCCATCAGGCTTTTTTCATCTAAGTCCTGAGCCGTGTTGACTTTGCGGGTGAGGAAGAACTCTTTCACCATCATTTCGCCAGAACCTACACCCACGGTATAGATGGTTGCGTTGTATTTTTTGGCGATTTTTGCCGCTTCTATCGGCTCTAGCACGCCAGATGTATTGCTGCCGTCACTTAGCAAAATCATCACACGCTGTGGAGCGTCGCTATCAATAAAGGTTTTCGTTGCCAAACCAATACCTTCACCGATGGCCGTTTTGGTACCAATTAGGCGGAGTATTGCTTGGTTAAGCTGCTGGCTGATGGTTTGGCGATCTAAGGTGAGTGGTGTTTGCAAATACGCGTGATCAGCAAAGAAGATCAGACCCAATCGGTCACCTTCTCGCTTGCTGATAAAATCACTCAGAACCTTTTTAACCGCCGTTAATCGATCAATGTAATCGCCGTTGGATTTCATATCCTCTTGACTCATGGAGTAGGAGAGGTCAACGACCAACATCATATCTCGATGTTTTGGCGAGGTTGTCACTGGGTCACCATACCAGACAGGTCTGCATACAGCAGCAATCAGGCAAAGCCAGACTAGGATAGCTAAGCATTTAGCCAACCACTGCTTTGGTGGTGCGACAGAGTGTTGTTGAGGTAAATAGGGCAACTGGATGGCTGCCCTCTCTTTTACTGGTGGTAAAACTCGATTAATAACTAGCGGTAGTGGCAGTAATACGACCAGCCACCACCATACAAATTCAATGTTTGCCAACGCTCAAGTTTCTCCTTTTTTGCGGCGGCAACGCTGTGTTCACCCATTGATAGCAATCCGCCACCAAATCTTGAGCATTTTCGACTTTCTGCTTTTGATATAAAGCTTTCTGCCAAGTTTCTTCGTTCTTCATGAAAAGAGGCGAACCAACTTGAGAATCCAAAAATGCATACCAATCTGGACCGGTTAAATGAGCAACCTGCTCACGTGGGAAATAACATAACGCTGCTTGACGAACTAACTCAATCGCTGATGACGGAGTCTGATGTCCGAGTGCTGGGTTGAGCAAACGTAAAGCGGTCTTTTTCGGCGCCATACGTTTTTTCTTAGCACGGACAATTAATGCGATGCTGACCAGTACCACGATAATAGCCAATAGGCTCGCCCACCATCCCCAAGAAAGTGGTAGCCATGAAGGTACTGCAGGTAAATGCAAATCGCTAAGATTGAGTAAATTTGATGATTCTTGCATATCTTTTAAATTATCCAGATAGTTGTTGTAGCAAAGATATATCGCTAGAAAGAGATCGGTAGTCCATTTCCATAGATTGGCACAATGATTCTAATTCTAATTTCTGAGAATCAAAGACCTTTTTGATGCTTAGGCGATCAGATTTGGACGAAAAGTTAAGCCAGCGCGCATTTTTGCCATCACTCACTCTCTCAATTCCTCTAAATTGTGTCTCACCTTGCTCTAATGGGTCGAAAATATGGACTAATTTCACGCGGTTATGCTTACGTAACTGGTTGAATAATGGTCTAAAAGAATCCTCATAATTGACAAAATCGCTGATCATTATCACTTCACTGCCTTTAGGGCAGAGTCGGTTCAATGTCATTAGTACGGTTTGCATGGAACTGGGTGCCGATGCTTGTGTAAGAGCCTGTTGTTGGCACTCGACAAGTTGGGCAATGATTTGCAGTGGGCCTTTGTTACGACTGGTTGGTTTTATTTCGACGAGGTTAGAACCTGTATCAATCACTGCGCCTATGCGGTCTTTCTCTGCAACGGAAAGCCAGCTCAGCAAACTTGCCATATGAGCGGCTTGCACAGATTTGAGTAACAACGACGAACCAAACTGCATGGTCGCGCTTAAATCAACGTACAGAATCACGGGTTTTTCCCGTTCTTCTGAAAACAACTTAGTGTGTGGTTTTCCGGTACGAGCAGTCACGCGCCAGTCTATCGCACGAATGTCATCACCCGGCTGATATTGCCGAACTTCGGCAAAATCCATACCGCGCCCCAGTTGTTTGCTCTGGTGCTGACCTAACAGCTGCGACCATAAACTTTTGGCAGGTGGTAGCCATTTCACCGTATGTTGTTTGTAAGGAAGTAGCTCTTCCAAGCACAGGTGAACGCCATCAGAATTTGCAGGTAACGCCTGTTTTAATGACAGAGACATCATGCTGCCTTACGCACTGCCAACCAGAGCAAGTAAGTGGGTAATCACTTGGTTAGGCTGTACGCCTTCGGCTTGTGCCTGATAGGTGAGCAATAAGCGATGTCGAAGCACTGGGAACGCCATTGCTTGCACATCTTCAGGGCTTACGTAGTCTCGTCCTTGCAACCATGCACGGGCACGTGCGCAGCGGTCTAGGGCAATGGTCGCGCGCGGGCTGACACCGAGCTCTAACCATTGGGCCAGTTTGGCGTCGTATTGTTCAGGTTTGCGCGTTGCCATCACCAAACGTACCAAGTATTTCTCGATGGTTTCAGCCATATGAATATTCAGTACTTCTTGGCGCGCAGCAAAGATCTGCTCTTGAGTAATTTTTGGCAGCGTCTGCGAGGCTTCACCTTTCGCTTCACCACGGTTAAGACGAAGGATTTCTAGCTCATGCTCGGCATCAGGGTAATCCACATTGAGATGCAGCAAAAATCGGTCAAGTTGAGCTTCTGGTAGCGGATATGTACCTTCCTGCTCAATCGGGTTTTGCGTTGCCATCACTAGAAATAGCTCTGGTAAACGATACGTTTTTCTACCAGCGGTAATTTGTTTTTCCGCCATTGCCTCAAGCATCGCAGCCTGAACTTTTGCTGGTGCGCGGTTGATTTCATCCGCAAGAACGAGGGAGTTGAAAATCGGTCCTGCTTGGAATGTAAACTCACCGGTTTCAGGGCGGAATATGTCAGTGCCCGTTAAATCCGCTGGCAGTAAGTCGGGAGTGAACTGAATACGGTGAAAATCCCCTTCAATACAGTCTGCCAATGATTTAACCGCACGAGTTTTCGCTAACCCCGGAGGCCCTTCTACCAGAATGTGACCATCGGCCAAAAGCGCGACCAGAAGTTGCTCTACTAAGGCGGATTGACCAATAACCTGCTGGTTTAAATGCTGCTGTAGCGAATGAAAGGTTTCTGACTGCATGAAATCCTACTCTCCTTGATAATCTTGTTCTTAGTGAGCCTGTAACTGAAAAAGTTCCTTACACGATGAGATATTCGTTTGTTTGATGGTTTATTGAGCAAACGAATTAATCGTCATGTGTGTCCTAATCATCAACATATGGAGTTACTTGGTACTTTTCTAAACCTTTTCAATGAAATAAATACACCTTATGAAACTAGGTTTATTTGATTGATAAATTTGCTGAATTAATTGCCGTTTTGTCATAAAGAATTATGCTTTAAAGTCGATACAACGTTCGTTAAAACAAGTCGCCAAAATAGGTAAAAAATAGATGCTCAAATTTAGCAATGTCAGCATTAAGACGAAGGTAGTCGCAGGGATTACCTTCGCTGTACTGGCTTCGACGATTATTGTCGGGGTCATGGCACAACGTCAGGCAAGAGATGTATTAGAGCATCGATTAGTGGATATTGAACTCCCATCGATGCTGGAACAGATCAGCAGCTCAATCAATAGCGAAGTGACACATCTTCTATTGGCTGCGCAACAGATCACCAACAGTGAATTTATTAAAAAGGCTATCGCCACCAAGAATGTCGATTCTGGTGATGAAGCAATGCTGGTTAAGCAACTAAACAACATTCGCGCCCAGTTCAAGTTGAACGATGCTTCTGTTGCGAACCGAAAAACCGCTTATTACTGGAACCAAAATGGTTTCCTTCGTGAACTGAACAAGCAGCAAGATGGCTGGTTTTATGCGTTTGTAAGTTCCGGCAACCCAACCATGGTAAGCATGTTCCAAGAAGCGACTGGTGAGGTGAAAATGTTCGCCAACTATCAGGACGTGAATGGCGATACTATGTCTGGTCTTTCTAAATCTATGGATGACATGGTGAAGCTGCTAAACGGTTATAAGATTGAGCAGACAGGTTATGTGTTCCTGACTAACGCGAAAGGCGAAGTTCAGATCCACCGCGAAAAGTCGAAGGCAAAATCAACGCTGACTCAACTGTTCGGTGCGGAAACCAACAAGTTGCTGAACAAGTCTGGTTTCAACCTGATTACTGCGCAACATGAAGGTGTCGATGTTTTCGTGGCAAGCTTCTACGTTAAGTCTATGGACTGGTTTGTTGTCGGTACAGTGCCAGTTAACGAAGTGTTCGCTGACTTGAACGACGTTGCTCAACGCATGCTGATTACCACACTAATTGTCGCAGCCATCTTTATTGCGATGGGCTTGGTTTTGGCAAGCAGTATTGCTAACCCAATTCGTCAGATTGCGATTCGTTTTACGGATTTAGGTAAGGGCGATGGTGATTTGTCACAACGAATTGAAGTTTTGGGCAACGATGAAATCGCTCAACTTTCAACTGGATTCAACGGCTTTATTGAAAAGATCCATCAGTCGATGAAAGAAGTGGCTTCAACCAGTAATGCATTACAAGTCGCCGCTGAAACAGTTTCAACCAAAGCGCATACTACTCATGACAACAGCCAGCAGCAACGCGACCAGACTATTCAGGTGGTGACAGCCATTAACCAAATGGGTGCGACCATCAGTGAGATTGCTTCTAACGCTGCTACTGCTGCGGAAACGGCAAACCAAGCGACGTCAAACACCGAAGTCGGCCGTAAAGTGGTGAATAAGGCAAAAGACGCGATTGCTCGTTTAGCCGATGACATTGAAAACATTGGTCAGGTGGTTGGCCAGCTTGCATCGACTACTCAAGATATCGGTTCGATACTGGATGTTATTCGCGGCATTTCTGAACAAACGAACTTGTTAGCACTTAACGCGGCGATTGAAGCAGCTCGTGCTGGTGAACAAGGTCGTGGTTTTGCGGTAGTGGCAGATGAAGTTCGTAATTTGGCGAGTCGTACCGCAGCTTCGACTGAGCAAATTCAGAAGATGATTAACCAGCTACAAAGTGATGCAAAAGATGCTGTGTCGGCAATGGAAGCGGGTAAATCAGTGACGTTGGAGGGTGTTTCTTCCTCTGACGAAGCGGTTCAAGTGTTGATTGGTATATCGGAACGTATCCATGATATTTCAGACCGAAATACTCAAGTGGCAACCGCGACAGAAGAACAGTCGACAGTGGTTCATACTATCAACATGAACATTGAAGAAATTAACGCTATCAACGAAATCACAACGGGTACGGCTGAAGAGCTTGCAGGCGCTAGCCAAGAACTTCGTGAGCTTTCTGGTCGTTTGGATAAGATGGTTGGTAGCTTTAAACTCTAGTATCCTGCTGGGGAGTTGGGTAAACTTCTCCCCAGAATTTGATATTTTGAACTTTGAAGTTTAGGTAAGAGTAATGAGCGATTTTGAAAAAGAACTAGAGCAGATGACTCAAGAAGCAGGTAATGAAGCAGAGGTTGCATTACCAAGTATTGATGAACAAAAAGCGATAGTTGCAGAGCTGAAGCGTTTGGAAGCAGAAGGCAAGCTGACACCAGAAATTCTGGAGCAGTACTTTGGTAAGTTCAATGCGAAAAACGAAGCGCCTATTCACTAATAAGCTTCCTCTCATCCTTGATTGATGAGTCAAAGATTCCAAATAAAAGGTCTAGCAAGTTGCTAGACCTTTTTTCTAGGCGTTTGAGTTACAGTTACTGAGTCAAGTTACAACTGCTGATTAAACTGGCGGACGGCTTCAACGACTCGAATTGCACCTTGTTCAACTTGTTCAATCACTTGACCTGCCTGTGTGGAAAGATCTAGTGCATCGCCCGCTTGAGACTGACACACCGCGATAAGTTCAACGGCTTTGGCTGTGAGTTTCATGTTTTCAGCAACGACTGTAACGATCTCTTCGGTAGTGTTGTTGGTTCTCGAAGCCAGCTGTCTTACCTCATCGGCAACCACAGCAAAACCACGGCCCTGTTCTCCTGCACGAGCTGCTTCAATGGCTGCGTTGAGTGCGAGTAGATTGGTTTGGTCTGCGATACCACTGATGTTGCCAACCAAATCACTGATACTTTTAGAGTGTGCATTGAGTGCTTCGATATCAGCACTTGCTTGTTTCATTTGGCGCACCAAATTTTCCATTTTCTTTATGATATCAGTAACGACTTCTTGTCCTTGAGTCGTTTGACGTCCGGTTTCTTCTGATACGTTAAAAGCGATTTGCGCTGCCTCTTGAGCCGCAAGTTCTTGTTGCACTTGATCAGTAATCACTGTTGCAAACTTCACGACTTTGTAAAGCTCACCAGTATCGTTATGAATAGGGTTGTAAGAAGCTTCTAGCCATACAACATGTCCATGTTTATCAATTCGCTTAAAGCGCTCTGAGACGAATTGACCTCTTCCCAGTTTCTTCCAGAATTCAGTGTATGCTGGTGAATTAACTTCACTTGATTCACAGAAAATTCGGTGATGTTTACCTGCAATCTGTTCGTTACTGCTGTAACCCATGGTTTTTAGAAAGTTGTCGTTAGCACGAAGTATGGTTCCATCTAGAGAGAACTCAATCACTGCCATAGAACGGTTTATGGCTTTAAGCATATCTTCGTGTTCACGTGATGCAGAGATTGTTCTGGTCAGTTCGGTTGCATGAAGCGTAAATCTGAGCAGTTTGTTTTGAGCATCAAAAATGGGCTGAAGAATAATACGCAGCCAAGCTTCCTGTCGGTTAGCTTTGGAAATTTGTAAAGCGCCATTCCAGTGTTTCTTCTGCTCAAGTGCGCTTTTCATTCGCTGGAAGTGTTTGGACTGTCTGGCTTTTTCCGGAACTAATGACGTTAAATGAGTACCTGCAATTACGTCGGATTTAAGACCTAGTTCTTTTTCAAAGTTTTCGTTTGCGGATACAATTTTGCCCTGAGGATCGATGGTTAACCTCAGCATGTCTTGATCTAGGCTTTCACGTATCTGTTCATGTGAGTAGATTTGCTCTTTTAATTGCTGATTTTCTTTCTTAAGTGACTGATTAAAAAACATAGTAACCTTAGCTGTGTTTTAGCACCGTTTTATTATGTGAATAACCTAGTTATCGGCTGGGTGAATAATTATTATAGTTATCATTAAATTTAATTATTTTGTCTAAAACTAGAGTATGTCAAAGTTAATTTTCGATTTACTGGTCTTAGGTGTTTTTCATTATTTGGGTTTATTGACATAAGTTTATGTTAGTTGAAACCAGCAATATAACGGCATTAATGTTACAACTAGGTGTCGTTTGTTAGGTATGAGGATAGAGTTTTGATTGTACGTTTGATGCAGGAAAGTGACTTACCTAAAGCTGCGTTAGTGCACCAGTCTGCGTTTCTCAGACAGCGCCATTCACTGGAATGGTTGCAATGTAATTTTAATGCATTTCCTCGCTACTTAATTTATGTCGCTGAGATTGAAGAACAGGAAAAATTGACCATAGCGGGTTATATCATCTGGGTACAAAAAAGTGGTTTTAGACCAGAAGCGGTTTTAGAACTAGAACAACTTGCTGTGTTGCCCGAATACCAGGGCAAAGGGTTTGGCAAAGCTCTAATTATTGAGTCTTTACCTTTGGTCAAACAACAACTTGCTCAGCAAGATTCAGTGCTCAAGCATGTTATGGTCACAACAAGAGCAGACAACTTCGCTCAGCAGTTATATCGAGACACTTTGGGTGCGCAAGTGGAGAGTACGATCTCGAATCTGTATTCAGCAGATGAAGTGTTGATGATTGCCAGAAATGTGGGAGACAGAATCTAGACCTGCTATTTGTGCATCAGTGAAAGTGATAAATAAAAAGAGACAAAACACAGTGCTTTTGTCTCTTTTTGATCCTGCTATCTTCCTAGAACTGGATGATACCGAGTTAGCTTCAATGCTTATCTCAAGCTGTGTTGGTGTTCACTAATCAGCAGAGCCATCTGTTCTTCAGCTCGTTCCTGAGCGCTTTTAAAGCTCTCATTGTTAGCAAAACTGCCTACCACTTCGTAATAGCATTTCAGTTTTGGTTCTGTGCCAGAAGGTCGAACAATCACGCGAGAACCGCCTTCTAAGTGATAAATGAGTACATCACTGCTTGGTAGGTTGATGGTTTCTTTGTTGCCATGGTTATCCGTGCGAACAGAGAGTTTTAAGTCTTCAGTAACTAAGATGTTTTTACCCGCGATTTTAGTCGGTGGTTCAGCACGTAAAAGTTCACCTACTGGCGGGTAATCTGGGTCAAGCGCGATACTACGTTGAGCATTAATGTACATGCCATGTTCACGGTAGATCTCTTCCAGTTGATCCCAAATGGTTCTACCTTGGCTGTACAGTTCTGCTGCAAGTTGAGCAAACGCGACCAAAGCAGACAGACCATCTTTGTCCCAAACCGTGTTACCCACTGTGTAACCAAGTGCTTCTTCATAAGCAAACAGGAACTTGTGTTCATCGCTTTGCTCTTGCATCGCAATGTTGGTTAGCCATTTAAAGCCCGTTAGCGTTTGGTAATACTTCGCGCCGTGCGCTTTTGCTACTTTGCTCAGTAGACTGGAAGAGACAATGGTATTACCCACTAACTGAGATTTCGCATCGGTTTTACTCAGTAAGTAGTTACCGAAAAGAGTACCCACTTGGTCGCCCGAGAGCATCTGGTAACTTCCATCGGGTTTACGTACAGCAACGGCAAAGCGGTCGGCATCTGGGTCATTGGCACAAGCCAGTTCCGCTTCGATAGAATCGGCAAGCTCAATGACCATATCCATTGCGCCAGCTTCTTCCGGGTTAGGGAAGTTAACCGTTGGGAAAGTACCGTCTGGTTCGCGCTGTTCTTTTACGCTCATTACTTTCTTAAAGCCCGCATCATGGAGTAAGTCTTCTGCCATGTTTGCGCCAACGCCATGCATTGCTGTGTAAGCAATAGAGATGCTGCTTGGGTCGGTGTGATTTGAAAGTAGTGGGTTGCTGTTAATCGCGCTGCGATAGGTTTGATAGTAATCATCACGTAACCAAACCAGCAGACCTTGACGTTCAGCATCGGCATGAGGCATCAGTGGAATCATGCGAGTGGCCGCGATATCAATTTCTTTTGCAATGCCAGAATCGTGCGGTGGAATGATTTGCGCGCCGTTTTCCCAGTAAACTTTGAATCCATTGTATTCTGGCGGATTGTGACTCGCTGTTACTACTACAGCCGCAGCAGCATTGAAGTGTTTGACACCAAATGCGGCTATTGGGGTTGCGGCGACTTTATGAGTCAAATAAACCTTAATGCCTAAAGCTGTTAGCACCGCAGCCGTGTCGTGTGCAAATGATTTAGAATCGGTTCGACCATCATAGCCGATCACGACTCCACGCTGTTTAGCATTGTCGACTTGTTTCACTAGGTATTCACCAAGACCTAATGCGGTTTGTTGAATCACTAAACGGTTCATGCGGTTTGGACCGCAACCGACTTTTCCGCGAAGACCGGCAGTACCAAACTCGAGTCGGCATTTAAAGCGGTCTTCTAATTCTTCATATTTCTTATGGTCAATCAGATATTGCAGTTCTTCCCGAGTTTTAGGATCAGGGTCTGCCGATAACCATTGTGTGACTTTTTCCATCATGATTGCCACCTTGTGTATGGATTTGAGTACGCAGCATAATTGATATGTATTCTCATTTATGAGTGCGCAATCGCTAAAACATGTATTAAGCGTCGTCCGTTACATTCAAATGTCTTCACTAGATTCAAAACTATTCTAGAACAGTTTTGTTATGAACCACTTTTATAAATCTGTTTTGATTATTCCTTGAACAAACCCAAAACCCTAACTAGCCTTTAGTTAATATTTTAAATAACAAAAATTTAACAAACATAACAATTGAGTCAAATTTGCTGTTTGTGTCGATTCACGTTCTTTGTGTTTAAGTACAGAAGGTACTGAAGTACAGAGAGGTGTTGAAGTACAGCGAAGCAGAGGAGAGAACTCTTGAGAAGATGTGTAACCAATCTGTGGCTGCCAGCAGTTGGGCTGTTAATCAGCTTATCTCCACAGGTTTTTTCTGCAGAACGAGTATTAAACATGACACCGGGTGTTACCGAAATCAGTGGTAAGGTGTATCAGCTGCACATGCTTATTTTCTATATCTGTGTAGCGATAGCACTGGTGGTGTTTGGTGCCATGTTCTATGCCATTTTTAAGCATCGCAAGTCGAAGGGCGCGGTAGCGGCTCATTTTCACGAAAGCACCAAAGTTGAAATCATTTGGACAATTATTCCTATTGTCATCTTGGTCGCAATGGCCATACCCGCAACGAAAACCTTGGTTGCGATGGAAGATACTTCTCAATCAGACCTCACAATTAAGATCACGGGTTCACAATGGAAATGGCATTACAGCTATTTCGAGCAAGGCGTGGAATTTTACAGCCTCTTAGCCACCTCACAAAAGCAGATTGATGGTGAAGAGGTCAAGGGGGCGCATTACCTTCTTGAGGTTGACCAACCTTTGGTATTGCCAACTGATCGCAAAGTCCGATTTTTGCTGACTTCAGACGATGTGATTCACTCTTGGTGGGTGCCTGCGTTTGCCGTGAAAAAAGATACGATTCCCGGATATATCAATGAGGCTTGGACGCGTATTGATGAGCCGGGAGTATATCGTGGTCAATGTGCTGAGTTGTGTGGTCGTGCTCATGGCTTTATGCCGATTGTTGTTCAAGCGATGGAACCCGAACAATACGACCAATGGCTCGCGGATAAAAAAGCTGAAATTGCGGTTGCTAAGCAAGAGGCAGAAAAAGCCCGCCTAAGTTCAATGTCTCTGGATGAACTGATGGTAATGGGGGAGAAAATTTACATGGAGCGCTGCGCGGTTTGCCATCAACCCACGGGGTTAGGTATTCCGGGTGCGTTTCCGGCCATTAAAGGTAGCCCTGTTGCAACAGGTGAAGTTAGCGCGCATTTGGCGGTCGTTGTTAATGGTCGCTCTGGTACGGCAATGCAGGCGTTTGGTAACCAGTTGAGTGACCAAGAATTGGCTGCTGTGATTAGCTATCAGCGTAATGCTTGGGGCAATAACACAGGAGATGCGGTTCAGGCATCGGATATCTTTGCATTCAAGGCAAGCAATGGAAAAAGCGGGGAGGGACAATGAAATCTTCCAACGTTCATAGCGTGAAATCGGCTCCGATGGTGGATGCAGATGTTTCAAATCCTGAATCCGGCAGCGTTGATGACAGCTACAAAGACAACGATCATGAGCATCATGTCCCTACTGGCATCGCAAGATGGATCTATTCCACTAACCACAAAGACATAGGAACCTTATATCTTTGGTTTAGCTTCACCATGTTCTTAATTGGTGGCGCAATGGCAATGGTGATTCGTGCGGAATTGTTCCAACCGGGATTACAGTTAGTCGAGCCAGAATTCTTTAATCAAATGACCACGGTTCATGGTTTGATTATGGTGTTTGGTGCGGTAATGCCCGCATTCACAGGTCTTGCCAACTGGATGGTGCCATTAATGATTGGTGCGCCAGACATGGCTCTGCCAAGGATGAATAACCTCAGTTTCTGGATTCTGCCTTTCGCTTTTCTCATTCTTCTTGCTTCTTTGTTTACCGAGGGTGGTGGTCCAAACTTTGGTTGGACATTCTACGCACCTCTATCAACTACTTATGGACCTGACAGCACAGCGCTGTTTGTCTTCTCGGTTCACATTATGGGTATTAGCTCCATCATGGGCGCAATCAACGTGATTGTAACTATAGTGAACATGCGCGCACCGGGCATGACGTGGTTTAAGCTCCCGCTTTTTGTCTGGACGTGGCTGATTACAGCATTCCTCTTGATTGCGGTGATGCCTGTCCTAGCTGGTGCGGTCACTATGGTATTGACCGACAAGTATTTCGGTACGAGCTTCTTTGATGCTGCTGGTGGTGGTGACCCTGTTATGTTCCAGCATATTTTCTGGTTCTTCGGACATCCGGAAGTGTACATCATGATCCTGCCGTCTTTTGGCATCATCTCTGCCATTGTTCCTGCTTTCAGTGGCAAAAAACTGTTTGGCTATCATTCGATGGTGTACGCCACCAGTAGTATCGCGCTGCTCTCGTTCTTGGTTTGGGCGCACCACATGTTTACCACTGGCATGCCAGTGTTTGCCGAACTGTTCTTTATGTATTGCACCATGCTGATTGCCGTACCTACAGGCGTAAAAGTGTTTAACTGGGTTGCGACCATGTGGCGAGGCTCACTCACCTTTGAAACGCCGATGTTGTTTGCGATTGCCTTTATCGTGCTGTTTACCATAGGCGGTTTCTCGGGGTTGATGTTAGCTATCGTTCCTGCCGATTTTCAGTACCACGATACCTACTTTGTGGTGGCGCACTTTCACTATGTTTTGGTTTCTGGTGCCGTGTTCTCAATTATGGCCGCAGCCTATTACTGGCTGCCTAAGTGGACTGGGCATATGTACGACGAAAGGCTCAGCCTGTGGCACTTCTGGTGTTCAGTCATCTCGGTCAACGTACTGTTCTTCCCGATGCACTTTTTAGGGTTAGCGGGCATGCCAAGGCGTATTCCGGATTACGCGATACAGTTTGCTGACGTGAACCAAATTGTTTCCATAGGCGGTTTTGCGTTTGGTTTGTCGCAACTGATTTTCCTATGGGTAGTGATTAAGTGCGTGCGAGGAGGAAAACCTGCGCCCGCTAAACCATGGGAACGAGCCGAAGGTTTGGAATGGACAGTTCCAAGCCCAGCGCCGCACCACACATTCTCAACACCACCAAAAGTAGAAGATTAGGGTGGATTAGGAGCGTGAGATGGAAGATGAATCACTTAAAACCAAGAATCGCCAACTGATTGCCAAGCTCTTGATTGGTACGGTGTTGATGTTTGGTTTCGGCTTTGCGTTAGTGCCGTTATATGACGTGATGTGCAACACATTAGGTATTAACGGTAAAACCAATGATGTGGCAGCTGTTCAGCCGACGACCATGAAAGTTGATGAATCCCGCACCATTCGCGTGCAGTTTATGGCGCATGTCAGTAACGGTATGCCGTGGAAATTTGCTCCCAAAGTTTCGCACATGGACGTGCATCCTGGGCAGATTATTCAGACTGCTTTTTTAGCCAACAATTTTTCCAGTGATGCACTGGTTGGGCAGGCGGTGCCTTCGGTTTCTCCGGGGCAGGGAGCCACTTACTTTAACAAGATTGAGTGCTTCTGTTTTCATCAGCAACCTTTATCTGCCCAAGCGGATGCTGAAATGCCTTTGATTTTCTACATTGAACCGGACATTCCGGACTCCATTCATACGCTGACGCTCTCTTATACCCTATATAACATCACGGATAAAGCTGAGCCCCAATTGGTGAAAACTAGCTCAAGTGCTCATGTGAAGGATGAGCCAACGCAAGGAGCAAACCTATGAGTACCAAACACGATTCTTACTATGTTCCTGCTCAAAGCCGTTGGCCAATTATTGGCGCGGTAGCTCTGTTTTTGGTGGCGGTAGGTGCAGGTTTAACAGTGCAGCATGTTGGTACTGGTGGCGCGGGAAGTGTTTTTGGCAAAGCCATTTTGATTATTGGTTTTATCGTTTTGCTCAGCATGTTAGCGGGCTGGTTTAGTAACGTAATTGGTGAATCACTGGCAGGGCTGTACTCCAAACAGATAGCACGTTCATTTCGTCAGGGAATGAGCTGGTTTATCTTTTCAGAAGTCATGTTCTTCGGGGCATTTTTCGGCGCGCTGTTTTACGCACGCATGGTAGCCGTGCCTTGGCTGGGCGGCGCTAGCAATAATGCTATGACCAACGAACTGCTTTGGCCGGGATTTGAAGCTATTTGGCCTTTGCTAACGACTCCTGCTGGAGAAACGGTTCAAGCGATGCCTTGGCAAGGTATCCCACTTAAGAACACGGTTATTCTTTTGTTGTCTTCTATAACCTTGCACATGGCACATCTTAGCCTAGAGAAAAACCAACGAATGGCGCTCATCGTCTGGTTGGAAATTACCATAGTGCTTGCTGGCTTCTTCTTGTATTTCCAAGGGGTTGAATACGCACACGCCTACCACGAAATGGGGTTAACGCTTCAATCTGGCGTGTACGGCAACACCTTCTTTATGTTGACGGGTTTCCATGGGCTGCATGTTTGCCTCGGAACTTTGTTCTTGACCGTATTACTGGCTCGAATCGCGAAAGATCATTTCACGCCCAAAGACCACTTCGCATTTCAAGCAGGCAGTTGGTATTGGCACTTTGTAGACGTGGTGTGGTTGTGCTTGTTTGTCTTTGTCTATGTCTTGTAGCGAAGGCTTTCCAACGTACTTAGGTGTTTGAATCAGATGCGGAAAATACAAATAACGCTTTAATAAGGTGTGTGGTTGGGGTGAAGCCAACCGCTAAGGAGAGCAAAAATGAGCAAGATAACCACACAAGCGGAAAACATCAGACGTCGCCCGAGGTAGTAACTCATTGGGCGATCGTCGTCATTAGGTTCTCGAACCATTTGGATTAAGGCGCGAGCTAGGTTGAATATGATGAACAGTAGAAACAGAACCAAAATGATTTTTACAACAAGTGGCAGCATGTCTGATCCTCTGAGTCGTTCCGTGTCTACGGGTAGCCGTTCGGTGATGAAAAAGTTGTCGGTGAAAGCAATTTTAGGCGCTGTGTTAACTGTGGTTGTGTTTGCTGTTTTGGTCAAATTGGGATTGTGGCAAATGTCGCGTGGCGAACAAAAACAGGCACTTGAGCAAGAGTTGCAGCTTCGTCAGCAGATGGAACCTATCTCTTTAGGTATGGCTTTAGAACAATATTCGATGACCAATATAGCAGGCGTTAGAGTCAAAATTGCAGTGACGCCAAGCCGTAACATGACATTCTTACTGGATAACCAAACTTATCAGGGAAAAGTCGGATATTTAGCCTACCAATTAGTCCGAGAAAGTAGCGGTCATTGGATGTTGCTTGAGATCGGTTTTGTTCCAGCCGCTAATGATAGAAATGTTTTGCCAGAGGTTAACTGGCTTGCTGAGTCACGTGAGCTTGTGGGGCGTTTATATCACAAATCCCTAAACCCATTGAGCTCGGAGCTAAGCATTGAAGATAAAACGCCTCATCGCATTCAGAATTTAAACATCGAACAACTTTCACGGTGGGTAGGTGAGCCAATACTCCCTGTTGCTTTCCAGCCACAAGAAACCGATTGGTCGTACGCTCAACCGTGGGTTCCGATTCCGCTCAGTGCAGACAAACATTTTGGCTATGCGGTGCAGTGGTTTGTTATGGCAACAGTGCTGTTTTTCATCACCCTCGCGTTATGTTTGAGGGTTTATCAATCAAGGAGAGCCGCATGAATGCTAAGACGAAAGGACGCGTAATCTTAGTCGCGATTATTGCTTTCTTTGCTCTGCCTGCCTTGCTTGCCAAGACGGTGTTAACCAATCATTGGTATCAATCCGGTGTGACGAATAAAGGCATATTGATTGAGCCAAGAATCACACTCAGTTCGCTTGGATTAGAGAGCATAACGCAGCAAAAATTGTGGCGAGTGGGTTACGTGGTGCCTGAACAGTGTGACCAGCAATGCCAGCAACACATCTATATGCTAATGCAGAGCCATACAGCCCTAGGTAAAGAGCAAGGCAGGGTTGAACCCATTTTATTGCTCGAGCCGCAAAGTGACATTCAAAGTGTTGAGCATTTAACTGTTGAAAAATTGTCTGTAAACCAAGCGTTTATGTCTGCTATTGAGAGCTCAGAAATAGTGATTGTCGATCCTCTTGGTCAATTGGTGATGCATTACCCCAAAGCAGAACCGTCACAATTGGTGGTTCAGAGTAAAAGTGTTCTCGCGGATCTACGTAAGTTACTCAAACTTTCAAGAGTAGGGTGAGGTGAATGATGACCAACTCCAACATAGGGTTAACTCGGCTGGTTAAATTTGCACTGATATTAACCCTTACCGTAATTGCATTAGGCGCTTATACACGCTTGTCTGATGCGGGCTTAGGTTGCCCAGATTGGCCCGGTTGTTATGGGCATTTCACTGTGCCTCAATCTTCATCGGCATTAGAAAGGGCGGAATTGTTATACCCACATTTAGATGTGGAACCTCATAAAGCTTGGCCTGAAATGATTCATCGCTATTTTGCAGGCACGCTCGGTTTAGTGGTATTTCTCATTACGTTTCTCTGTTTCAAATTACGAGCTGTTTCGATGACGTTGCCACTGGCCATTGCAGGCGTTGTTATCTTTCAAGCATTGCTCGGCATGTGGACAGTGACCATGAAATTGTTGCCATTAGTTGTGATGGGGCATTTACTAGGGGGATTCACCTTACTAGCCAGCTTGTGGTTGTTACTGTGGCAGTTGCAATCGCAAGCGATGTTCTCCCATAGCCAAGATAATTCTTCTCACACCCAAGATAACTCTTCTCACTTCCAAAATAGTAATGTGACTATTTCTTCTCGCCTAAAATTAGCTGCTGTTTTTGCTCTGCTGGTGGTTATTGGGCAAATTATGCTGGGGGGATGGACATCATCAAATTACGCCGCTTTGATGTGCAGTAGTCTGCCGATCTGCGAAGGTAATTGGACCAATTATTTAGATTTCAAAACCGCATTTACTCTGATTCATCATGGACATGAGAGCTATGAATTTGGCGTGTTGGAATACGCGCCAAGGCTAACCATTCATGTATCACACCGTTTCGGCGCTATTTTTACCATCTTCTCCGTATTGCTGCTGGCGCTTTTGTTATGGAAAAAAGCGCTGTTTTCGTTAACGAAAATGTTGCTCGGCGCGCTATCTGTTCAAGTTCTTCTTGGTATCAGTAATGTGGTATTTAATCTGCCTTTGATGATTGCAGTACTGCACAACTTGGGCGCAGCACTACTGATGATTGCAGTCTTGAAATGCAATTATGCTTTGTTCTCTTATAAACGAGTCGCTTCTACGGCGACTACTTCACCAGTGAGTTTAGAACAGACTTCACTAGCCAAATCCTCTTCGTTTGAATACCAAAAAAGCGCTACAAAACTCAGTATAAGGAAGGTATCTCATGAGTAAGTCAGCCTCATTTACTTCTGCCAGCTCAGTTACCGCTGCTCGATCAGATATCACCGTCGCTCCCGCTCGCTGGCGAATATATTGGACTCTGACCAAGCCCAAGGTGGTCGCACTGATGTTATTGACCGCTTTAGTTGGAATGTGTTTGGCGCAGCAAGCTGCGTTGCCATTTCAAGAAGTCGTATTGGGATTATCAGGAATCGGTTTGATGGCGGGATCAGCTGCTGCATACAATCACCTGATTGACCGACGTATCGATGCCATTATGGCGCGAACCTATCGCCGACCATTGCCTTCTGGTGAAATCCAAGCGTATAAAGTATTCGCTTTTGCTACGGTTATCGGTATCGCTGGATTTGCCACTCTTTATTTGGGTGTAAATGCATTAACTGCATGGCTGACGTTTGCCAGTTTATTGGGTTATGCGTTGGTTTATACGGTCTATCTCAAGCGAGCAACACCACAAAACATCGTTATCGCGGGTTTAGCTGGAGCTATGCCGCCATTGTTAGGTTGGACAGCCATAACTAATGAACTGCATGGAAATGCGTGGCTGCTTGTCATGATCATCTTCATTTGGACACCGCCTCATTTCTGGGCTTTAGCGATACATCGCAAAGAAGATTATGCCAAAGCTGATATACCGATGTTGCCTGTCACCCACGGGGTTGAGTACACCAAAACATCGATTTTGCTTTATACGTTTCTGCTGGCGATTGTGTGCTTATTACCGGTTTTGGTTGGAATGAGTGGGGTGCTGTATTTTGTCGCTTCAACCATTTTGAGCTTAGGCTTCATCTACTCGGCGTGGATTTTAAAGTATCGTTCGGACGAGCAGTCAGCCATTACCACCTTCAAATATTCAATCTACCATTTGATGATGTTGTTTATTGCGCTGCTGCTCGATCACTATTTCGTGTAACGTTTGAAATCTAAGAGGCGGAGTTTAAACAGTTTTGTACTGCAGGCTCTGCCTTTATTTCTACTTCAAGTTGTTCCCACCATTTCACAGACTGGAATGACTCATTAAGAGGCATACGTTGACCAATAACCGGTGTCACCAAGTCTATACCTAACGAGCGAGCAAGATTAGAGGCTTTCTCCAAAGGCTCATACCAACGGTGCATCGACAAATCGAAGGTACTGTTATGAATTGGCATCATCACATTACCTTTAAGATCGATGTGTGCCTGAATACTTTCGCGTGGGAACATGTGAACTTCAGACCAAAGCTTGTTATAAGCACCTGTCTCGATCATGGTTAAATCGAAAGGTCCGTATTTGTCGCCAATCTCTTTAAACCCGCTGAAATAGCCAGAGTCACCACTAAAGAAAATCGACTTTTCGCTGCTACGAATAACCCAGCTACCCCAAAGAGTCTGATTGCGGTCGGTCAAACCGCGACCTGAAAAATGCTGGGTAGGTGTGAATGCAAACTCTATAGAACCTCGGCTGGCACTATCCCACCAACGAAACTCTTGGATTTTACTAGCTGGGACGCCCCATTTTTCTAGTAAAGCACCAACTTTAAGTGGCACTAGGAAGTGTTCTACTTTTTTAGCTAGTTTTTTTACTGCCGCTTTATCTAAATGGTCATAGTGATCGTGGCTTATCAATACCACATCGATTGTTGGCAATTCTTCAATCGAAATTGGTGGCTGGTGAAAACGTTTTGGTCCAGCCCATTGCACAGGTGAAGCTCGGTCACTGAATACAGGATCTGTTAACACCCATTGATTGTCCAACTTCATCAAAATAGAAGAGTGACCTAAGCGGTAAACTACGTCTTCTTTTTCTATTTCTAACTGTTCATTAGTGATACTTTGCACCGGAATCGGCTTTTTTGGCACTGTATCCTCATGTTTTTCAGTTAGATAAGCCCAAGAGATAGCTAAGAAATCACGAATGCTGTTTTTGTTATCCACTTCGTGGTTAGCAAATTTGCCATCAAGCACTGCTGTATCTGAGACTCGATTGTTTTCAACTTGATTCATTCTCTTTCTCCTGTAGCCAAGTGAGAGGTTCCCTTACTTTTAAGTTCTATGATCGAATAGATTCATGAAGCGTTTGTGACGTTTCGTAGAACTTTTAAAGTAAACTATACGGTGTAGTTTACGTAATTTTAATGAAAAGTAAACTGATTAGTGTAATATTGGCGTCAGAATTGTTTTTCAAGACCAATGCAGAACACAGTGATGAAAAAAACTCGAAGTGAATTAAAACGTGAAGCGATATTGTTAGCTGCCAAAGAGGCTTTCCGAGAATTCGGGGCGCAGAACACCAGCATGGATAAGATTGCGGCATTAGCGCAGGTTTCTAAGCGTACGGTATATAACCACTTTTCATCCAAAGAAATTCTAATCATGACTTTGCTGGCTGATTTGTGGAGTGCGACTGCGAATTTAGTCGATTCAGAGCTATTAGTTGCGTTGCCAATGGAAGAGCAGCTAGAACAATTGCTTTACAGTGAAATAGAAATTTTTTCCTCAAACGAATACATAGATCTCGCTCGTGTAGTTATTGGATACTACCTGTATCGTCCAGAAGAGTTGCTTGAACAATCAGAGCAAATGGCGAAAAAGGAGAGTCAAATATTCAGTTGGCTTAAACAGCAGGTTAGCCTGAAAAGCCTTGTTATACAGGATGTTGAGCTGGCTAATGGTCAGCTACACAGCTTGGTTAAAGGGGGATGTTTCTGGCCACAAGTGATGGGTATCCAAGCCAGTCTTTCAGAGCAAGAGAAGCGCTATTTGGCTAAGCAAAACACTCAGTTTTTTATCAGTCACTATGGGTGTAAAAAATAAATTACACACCATCTATTTTGTAAATATTTCCATCATATTGCATTTTATTAAAAATAATGGTTGCGCAATTCGGTCTAGGTAGATTAAGTTACGGACTGAGGAAACGAGACTGCCAAAGGATTTGCTATTAACCGTTCAATAGCCCCTGCAGCGAAGCAATATAGGAAGAAGTAAGCGATGTATCAAACCGATGATGTAAATATTAAACGTATTAAAGAACTATTACCCCCAGTTGCAGTACTAGAAAAATTTCCAGCGACTGATGTTGCTTCTTCAACAACTTTTCAAGCACGCCAAGCTATTCACAACATTTTAAATGATGAAGATGACAGACTACTTGTTATCGTTGGTCCTTGCTCTATTCATGATCCTGAAGCTGCGATCGAATATGGTAAACGCTTGAAGAAACTGCGCGATGAGCTCAGTGGTCAGCTTGAAGTTGTAATGCGTGTTTACTTTGAAAAACCGCGTACAACAGTGGGTTGGAAAGGTCTTATCAACGACCCTTACCTAAACGACACGTACAAGATTAATGATGGTTTACGCATGGGTCGCAAGCTATTGCTTGATTTAACGGACATGGGTATGCCTACTGCGAGTGAGTTCTTAGACATGATCACTCCGCAATATGTTGCTGACTTAATCAGTTGGGGTGCTATCGGTGCTCGTACTACTGAATCACAAGTACACCGTGAACTGGCTTCTGGTATTTCATGCCCAGTGGGTTTCAAAAACGGTACAGATGGCAACATCAAGATAGCTTCTGATGCGATCCGCTCTGCTGAGTCGTCACATCACTTTTTGTCAGTAACTAAGTTTGGTCACTCAGCGATTGTAGAGACGGCAGGTAACCCTGATTGCCATATCATTCTTCGTGGTGGTAAAGAGCCAAACTACAGTGCAGAACATGTCAGTGACATTAAAAATCAGTTAGAAGCTTCGGGCTTGCGTCAAAAAGTGATGATTGATTTCAGTCACGCAAACAGCTCTAAACAATACCAACGTCAGATGGTTGTAGGCGAAGATGTAAGCGCACAAATCGCTGGTGGTGAACACGCAATTTTTGGCGTAATGATTGAGTCACACCTTGTTGAAGGTCGCCAAGACCTCGTTGACGGTAAAGCGCCAACTTACGGTCAGTCAATTACTGACGCATGTATTGGCTGGAACGATACAGAGACAGTATTACGTCAACTTGCCGATGCAGTAGAAAAGCGTCGTAAAGGCTAATCAACGCCAAGTAAGAAGGCTCTCAAGTTGAGAGCCTTTTTTGATCTTATTTTTCACCTATGATTGAAAAAAATAAACTTAAGGCTGAATTGCTAGCTGATGTCGTTCAATTTCTTTCAATGTTCTCTGATATACCCACCAAGCCGTGCTACCCGCCAATAGATTTCCGATAAATGCTCCGATAAAAAGACCTTGTAAACCGCCCAACTGAGATCCAATCCATAAGCATGGAAGGAAAAAAACAAACAATCTCAAAGCTGAAATGGTTAATGCAATATAGGATTTTCCTAACGCGTTCGATACGGACACCATCAACATGCAAACTCCAAGAGAACCTAGGCTCAGAGGGACAATCATCAAGTGCCAGTTCAAAATGGATTCAACGCTCTTTTCACTGGTCATCAGTGATGCCAATGGTGTCGACAGCGCGATAGCGACAAGCGCAATAGCGAGTTGGAAAATAAGAATAAAGCGAATGGCAATGTTTACTAGTTTTCGGATATCTGCAAGTTTGCCTGCTCCCAACATTCTGCCGATCATTGGTGGCATAGACATGGTTAATGCTAACACCGCGACGATGGCAAAGAACTCAAAGCGAGACCCTAATGCCCAAGCTGCGACTGCGGTTGCGCCAAAGCTTGCCAATAGTTTTGTTGCTAGCATAGAAGAAAGTGGTGGCAAAAGTTGGCTTAACATTGCTGGACCCATGATATGACCGATGGATTTTACGCTTGCGACAATATCCAAATCTTGCCATTCGTAACTAATCCAATGTTTGCCAGAAACTTTTGGCATCACTACTGCAATGCCAATACCAAATGCAAGTATGGTCGCAATAGCCGCACCATTGATGCCGAGATCAAACACAAAGATAAACAGAGGATCCAAAATCAAGTTCAGTAAGCTGGTTACCATCATCATAGTTCCGGGCAACATGGTGTTGCCATTGGCTCGGCACACGCTGTAAAGGAAATACAGAACGGCACCAGTCCAAGCACTAATCGCCCACCATACCCAGTAGACATCAATTATCGAATAGATGGTTTCTGGTGCGTCAAGCAAGGAAAGAATAGGGTAGCGCAACAAGTAGATGATCAAACCAAACAGAGCCACGCAGCTGCTGCCCATCGCTAAAACTAAGCCACCAAGCTGTTTCGCGTAGAGTGTTTTTTCTTCACCCAAAGCTTTGGATATGACAGCGGTTGTTGCTATACCAAGTCCGACTTGTACACCAATGATCACCATTTGCAAAGGCATGGTGAAACCTTGTGTGGCGAGTGGAAGAATGCCAAGTTGACCGATAAATGCACTGTCGACTAACTGGAAACTCATCAGTGACAAGACGCCGAAAAGCATCGGCCAAGTCATTTGAAATAGCTGATTGGATAATGATGGAGGATTCATTCGCGAATTATTATCTTCATTGTTTTGAGAATGTTATTGGCGGTTATTATGGGCGAAGGAATTCACGATTGGTACCTTAAAAGCAAACTAATACTCGTAGTGATAACAGACTTACTATAAGGGCATGATTTGATGAAATTTTGTTCATCGTGCCAACAACTATGTCGTCTACAAGTGTTTTATATGATTTTCCCACAGTCACCTCTGCAAAATTGAATGCGTCTTTCATAAAAATATCTACTCTGCAAGTCATAGAAACCATTCTTACGAGTCATATTTAAATGATAATAATTATCATTTGATAAGCATCTCGGTGCTCATTATCTTCATGTCCGGAAAATTCAGGCAAGTAATGCTTAAAGCTAGCGAACTTGTTATTCGAATCCACTTAGATTGTGGCAAATATGGAGATTAGATATGGCAGCGCTGCGCCAAAATGAGGTTCAAATAAATGCTGGTACTCCAGCAATTAAAACAATATTAGCTGTAAGTATTTCAAGCATTCTTTTCAATACTCAAGCCTTGGCTGAGGATAATGCAGTAAAGCAAACGGAAGTTGTTACTGTTATCGGTGAAAAAGTAGAAAAAACGATTTATGAAACGAGTTCGAGTGTATGGGTTTATGATGAAAACACTCTTGAGTCTACGCCAAATGCGACTCAGCTTGATGACTTACTTCAACTCACACCAAATATGGTCGATGGTGGCCAAGGAAATAGTTTACCTTCGATTCGTGGTGTTGATGGTTCTGGCCCTTCGGTAGGCGGCATCGCCAGTTTCGCGGGAACGGCACCAAGATTAAACCTCTCTATCGATGGTCGTTCTTTAACTTATTCTGAAATTGCCTTTGGTCCTCGCTCTCTTTGGGACATCGAGCAAGTCGAAGTTCACTTAGGCCCTCAAAGCTATGTTCAGGGGAGAAATTCTTCGGCCGGTGCAATAGTGATTAAGTCTAACGATCCCATTCATGAGTTTGAAACGCGCGTTAAAAGTGGCTACGGAGAACAAGGTTACTCACAAAATTCCATCATCGTTAACACTCCAATTGTCCAAGACCAGCTCGCTCTCAGATTGAGTGTAGATCAGCAAAAGCGGCTTACTGAACTGCCTTTGGCATCCTATGAGCCGGCAGGCGATAGCCGAAGAATTGAAACCACTGTTGCAAGAGCAAAGCTGCTAATAGAACCAGACAAGTTCCAAGGTCTTACTTCTATTCTAGCCGTTGATTTTAGTGATACTCGTTCTCCTCAGTCTTTAAATGAGATAGGGGTGAATTACGCGAAAGAGCGGGCGGTATATGAGACTCAATCCACCAATGGCATTTGGAATATTGAATGGCAACTCAATGATGCTTTGACTTTTGAAAACCGTCTGATCGTTACTGAGTTTGAATATGAACGCATTACTCAACCTGGTGAAAATCATGCTGACTTTACTACTGAAGGAAATGAGTTTTCGGTCGAACCATTGGTTCGCTATCACTCGGAACAAAGCAGTTTAAGTGGCTTATTTGGACTTCGCTATTTTAGCTCCGATCAAGATGATGAGTTTCTTTCTTCAGGTAGAGGTTTCCCTATGGGTGGAGAAACCAAAACCGCCTCTGCGTTCGGTGAAGCAACGTACCGAGTTACGCCTATGTTTGATGTGACATTTGCTGGGCGCTTCGAGCAAGAGAACAAAACACGTCAAGCAGACCTTAAGCCTCGATTCACTATTGATTACGATGAAAATGTCTCCGTGTTCTTACCTAAGTTAGAGGCCGCCTATCGTCCAGAACACCACCAAACCATCGGATTTAAAGTCGGTAAAGGTTATAACAACGGTGGTGCTGGTGTGAGCTTTAACAGTATGAACTTTAAAGCGCCGAGGAAACCTTACGAGTTTGACGAAGAGTATGTTTGGAACTACGAGTTTTACACTCGCCATGGCCTAGCAGACGGAACGGTAACTCTGACATCGAACTGGTTCTACAACGATTACGATGGCATGCAAATTCAACAGAGTCGAGATGATGGGTATGTGTTAGTTCAGAATCTAGATG
Source organism: Vibrio sp. HM8-C (assembly GCF_058630515.1). NCBI lineage: Bacteria > Pseudomonadati > Pseudomonadota > Gammaproteobacteria > Vibrionales > Vibrionaceae > Vibrio > Vibrio sp. HM8-C. The sequence goes on along the minus strand of NZ_JBMMKS010000004.1, from coordinate 45,596 downwards.
ATGCAAAAACATATGGAGCTGAGGCTGCAATAGATTGGATGGCAACCTCAGATCTAGAACTTATGGCTGCCGTTGGTTTGCTCAAAACTGATTACACACAGACGGTTGCTGAAGGTGGAAATAAGAAAGAGCTCCCAAGAGCGCCTGCATTTTCGGCTAGTTTAAGTGCGTTATATCACTTCTTTGATGGATTTGAAGCGAGTGCCAATGCCAATTACACAAGCGCTTACTTTTCCGATCTAACTAACGATGAAAGCTTGAAAATTGATCCTTATTGGATTGTGAATACTCAAATATCTTATGTGTTTAAAAATGGTCGCGCGAACCTGTTTGCGCACAACTTGTTTAATGACAACAGCATTACTGATATTGGCGGTAAAAATTTTATCAATGAACCCCTTCGCCAGACACCACGAACTGTAGGTGCTTCGCTCGAACTTTTCTTTTAACTAATAAATATGAATGAGCGCGCAAATCGGCGCTTATCATCAGAGGTCACTTATGAAAGTGTTATCGCTATTTTGTTCACTATTACTATCTGTATCAGCGTATGCAAATTCAGTCACAATCGAGCATGCGGCTGGGTCTACGGTCATCGAAACAAAGCCGCAGAGAGTGGTTGTCATCGGGGCTGGCGTGTTGGATATGCTCGACTATTTCGGTGTTACTCCTATCGCCGTCAATCATGATTATCAACCTGACTATTTGAAAAAATACACGGAAGGAGATTATCCCTCAGCAGGAACTTTGTTTGAGCCGAGCTACGAAGACATTTACACACAAAAACCGGATTTAATTATTACAGGACCTCGTATGGCTGGTAATTACCAACAGCTGTCTGAGATTGCTCCCACGGTAGTACTAAGCCCTCATGCTACAGATGGATACTGGGAAAGTACGCAACAGCAATGGCGTCATATCGGCCGCATTTTTGAGGTTTCAGATAAAGTAGAAGAGACAATTTCTCGAATCGATAAAGATTTCAAAGCGATCAAAGCATTTAATGCAAAACATCCTGCGAAATCACTGACCGTGATGAATTTTGGTGGCAACGTAACAGCGTTTTCTGCAAAGTCTCGTTTTTCGTCGTTGTATCATGACTTTGGCTTCCACCAAACGGATTCGCAAATACTAAAAACAAACAGTCATGGTGACCTTGTTTCCTTTGAGTTCATTAGAGAAGTGAATCCAGATTATCTGTTTATCATCGATGGCGAAAAGTTGAGAGATGCAAAGTCTGAACAGACTCGTGAAATGTTTGACAATGAATTAGTGAAACAAACCATCGCGTTTCAAAAGGATCAAATTGTTTATTTAAGCCTAAACGCTTGGTACATATCGATGGGCGGAGTGAGAGCGACAGAAATTATGGTTCAAGACCTTAAAACTCTGTTAGGTATTGAGAATTCTTAAACTCTTCAATCTGACAAGGGATGTATCGTAAAGAAAAAGGTCTAGCTCAAAAGGTAGACCTTTGACTGAATTTAGATGCTATAAGCGTCTAAACTGTTTGACTAAAGAACCCTGTGAATCAAGGTTTGTTACCAATGCCTTGCACTGTTCATGTGTGTCATTGGCAAGTAAGAGAGTGGCTGTTGAGCCATCACTGATGGATTGAACACTGGCGTTCATACTTTCCGTAACACGAGCCATTTCATCGACCGCAGTTGCTATGTGTTCATTTCGTTGTGCAATATCAGCCATTTGTGCCAGCAGGGCTTTTAGTTTGTCACCCGAATGATTGGCACTATTCACACAGCTTTGTGACAGCACATTGCCATGACTTATAGTATCTACGGCTTCACGAGTGCTGTTTTGGATCGACTGAACTATGTTCTGAATCTCTTCGCTGGATTCTGAGCTACGTTGTGCGAGTTTACGTACTTCATCGGCTACAACGGCAAAACCTCGACCCTGTTCACCGGCTCGCGCTGCTTCTATAGCCGCGTTTAAGGCAAGTAGGTTGGTTTGCTCAGAAACACTTTGAATCACTTCGATAACCTGACCGATAGTCGCACTTTGTGCTGAAAGCTTCTCAATCACACTTGTTGCTGAGTCTAGTTGTTTTGCTAGCTGCACAATTGAATTGACTGTGTCAGCTACGGAATCCACACCTTCATTTGCTGCGGTTTGTGCGTTGTTAGCCACAGCTGATGCCGCTTGAGCGTTATTGGCAATTTCATTCGCTGTTGAATTCATCTCAGTAATGGCTGTAGCAACTTGCTCTGTTTCACGAGCCTGACCATCAAGGTTGTCAGCTGTATGATTGCAGTTCGTTGACGATGCTTTAGCGGCTTCTACAAGTTGAAGGTTCGAGTCTTGAATTCGTCCAACAACCGCGTTCAGCTCAGACTGGCGCATTTTTAGAGCAAGCTGTATTTCGGAGATATCATCAACGCGCTTGTTATAAACAAGCTCCATTAGTGGGTTATCAAACACTTTACGAGCAGTCTCAGCCACTTTCTCTAAACGGCGCGTCAATGCGTAACCGGTGATTACGCTTAAAAAGAACATTACCGGTACGCCAAAACCAGATAGGAAATAGTCAACAGCAGCAGAAATGATTGCAGCACCAATAAAACCGACGGTCATTCGTTGCCATAAGCGAGTTCTCGGCATCTTTAGTTGCCAAGGCGTTTTATTTGCGCGGAGCTGCGCATACACTTTTTCGGCATTTTCAACATGTTCACGATTTGGAGATAAGCGAACAGACTGGTATTCAATGGTTTTGCCGTTTTCGATAATTGGAGAGGCAAAGGCATCAACCCAGTAGTGATCACCAGATTTAGTTCTGTTCTTTACGATTCCCATCCATGAACGTCCTTTTTTTAAATGAGACCACATATCTTGGAAAGCAGCTTCTGGCATATCAGGATGACGAACAAGGTTGTGAGGTTGGCCAACCATCTCTTCTAAACTGTATCCGGCAACTTTGCAGAACTCGTCACTCGCATAAGTAATATGACTGCTAGGTTGAGTGATCGACAGTAGGTTGTAATGAGGAGGGTAAAGGACTTCTTTTTGTGTAATTGGTTGATTAATACGCATTGTAATGAACACCCTAAAAAATCGAAAAACGGATACCGAGCCTTTGACGAGGTTTGAAGCTAAAAGACGTCGCGTACTGTGATTGTTATAGGGCTTATTGTTATTTGTTCAATTTATACTCACGCCGTAGTGGAAATGCAATAACCAAAAGGTATGAGGTAGTAAAACGAGAAGTTTCTCACTAAATTTGTAGTGCTGGTCTGACATCAACTGAGCATGATGTCAGACAAAGCGGAAAAAGGACAACGGAGAGAGGTAGATTGCTAATCGAGATAAGACCAAGACTCCGCACCATCGAAATGGCGGATCTTGATGCTTTTTAAGAGGGCGGGTTTGAACATGCGGTAGTTGACGGCGATTCGGTCACTTTTTGACTTATCCGATGAAGAATAATGAGTAATACAGCCACATTTGTTGCAGTAATGAAAGAGAATCTCTTTGTCACCCCAACTGTAATCACTCACACCGCTTTCTTTAATAGTGACTTTTACTTCAGGTTCTCTGAAATATCCCCAAATTGAAGCATAACGTGAGCAAATTGAACAATTACACTCTGTAGCCGTTTTCGTTGGGTGAGCGATAGTTAAAGTGACATTTCCGCAATGGCAGTAACCAGTCAGGATTTCTTCGTTGTTCAAGTGATCCATCTTTTCCCTTTATTCACGCATATCCAATTCATTATGAATAAGCGTAATACATTGCGAAGCAAACAGCATCTTAGGTCCTAAGCTCAATTTCTCGACACCGAGGCGTTTTAGGGAATTGCCTGTTTTTTTCGGCATCGGAATATGATCGGTAAGTAAGAAGCAAGGATTTGGACCAATTTCGATGGTACGAATGGATTCGCCTTTCTTGTCCATCATGTACATAGAATGGGAATCAGCAAGCTTGGTTACCAGAGCTTCAAAGCTAATCGTCTGTACAGTTAAACCTGGTTGGACTTCACGTATTTGTTCTTTGGTCATACCCAAAGACTTGTCTAATGCTTTGACTAGCAGAGCAATTAACGCAGACTCGTGGAAACCACCGACATCACTGATGGTGTTGGCATCGATAGTAATGGTACGAGAGAAATCTTGAGTACTTTCCAGCACCAAGTGAATGACAGCATCTTCACGGTGTGATTGAGCGGTAAAAATTGCGTTCATAATACCGTGTGCAAGAATTTCAGCATGAGCTTTGCCGCCCACTTCTGCTTGCAGTTTTTGACTATCGGTTGGGGCTGAACGTGCTCTGAGAACGAAAGTACGCATTGGGTTCCTCTAATGTGTAACGAATTTTGGAGACAACAAAAACACAAAAGGCCGCATAAAGCGACCTTTTCACGTCAATCCGAAGATTGTAATCAAGCTTAGATAACAGTTACGTTAGCAGCTTGTGGGCCTTTTTGGCCGTTTTCAACAGTGAAAGAAACCTTTTGGCCTTCTTTCAGAGTTTTGAAACCTTCTGCAGTGATTGCACGGAAGTGTACGAATACGTCTGCGCCGCCGTTATCTTGAGCGATGAAACCAAAACCTTTAGTTTCGTTAAACCATTTAACGGTACCAGTAGTGTTAGACATGATGTCTCCAAATCTTTAAAAAATTAATCTATTTAGCCAAAAGAAGGCGCTTATTACTTAGGTGACGTTTGAACAAAATGCTTCTACATAAACTGGCTAAACGCTAGTACCGGAAGGTTTCCTTCGCACAACCTATCGAGCGTGAATCGATTGGACGCGCGAATCATAACGCATGTACCAGCAATAAACTAGCGAATATTTCAAATAAAGTGAAAGCACGCACACTCAAACGCAAACAACGTAAGTCTAGACCATAATTATTGAATTTTTGTTGCCCTGTAAAGTTAATGGGTCACGTTTTGGAGGATTGATTGAAGCTGGTGCCAAAATCTTTGCAGTAAACAATGATTACGTTGAAATTAAATCTGCGTAAATAGCATATGCTATTTACGGTTTACATCGTAAAGGCTCAGGAAATCGTTGATATGTCTCATTTTCACCATACCCATAGAATCTGTGCTGTCTGTGGCAGCGAAAAAAATAATGACTACTCGTTAGGTGCAGAGTTTTCTCTAGTGAATAAGCAAACCGTTCGAACGGATTTCACTGTGTTACCAAGGCATCAAGGTTATTTGGGGTTATTGCATGGTGGTATTGCCAGCTCACTACTGGATGGGGCAATGACTCACTGTCTGCTCAACTTAAATATTGCAGCACTGACCGCTCAATTGGATGTTCGTTATCACACTGCAGTAAACGTTGGTGAGCAACTTGAAGTTATCGGAGAGTTGATAAACGAAAAACGAGGCGTGTACTTTTTACGTGCTTATTTGAAAGTGGCAGGTGAGACGCGGGTTTCAGCCAGTGGCAAATTTATAGCTTCGACACTGGCTGAGGGTTTAGGTGGAAGTTATTAACCAATCATTTGATGACGGATTAACATTTAATTCATTGATTAGGTCTTGAGACTTCGTCCACTAAGTAGAGGATAGACTGATAAGTAATTCCACTGTGGTGCGATAAACCGATCTCACAGGTTCGGCTGTTACTAAAGCCTCGACTACAGCCTGCTGGTACTTGCTCTTTTAATGGATGAACAGCGGCAGCGTTAAGTTCCGGTGTGGTAAACCCTATGTCTCCTGCCCATCCGCAACATTCAATATGTTCTGGGACAATAACAGTGTTAACACACGCTTTCGCAAGATTTGTCATCGCGTTGGTCAAACCCATGCGGCGGGAACTGCAGGTAACGTGTAGCATCACCGTTTCCTGTTTTTGTGTGATGGACAAATGCTCTAACAAATATTGGCTAACAAAACCTGTGGGTTCGTAAACCTTCAACGGTTTGCTAAACAGCTCAAGACTTCGCTTAGCACAAGGGCTTGTATCCATTAGTACTGGATATTGGCCATATTGTGTGGCTTTCCAAAGTACTTCTTCAAGTTGAGAAGCTTTGTCTTTGGCAATATCGTTCATTCCTTTGCTGTCATAAGGCATACCGCAGCATTGCTGGTTAAGGTCGTCAGGGAGGATAACCTCATACCCAGCTTTATTCAGAATAGATAGAGTGACTTCAGTTAATGGCCGTTGATCTGCTGCATCCGATTGTTGTCCCATGCTGCGACTAGCGCAGGATGGCATATAAACCACTTTCTTTTCTCGTTGAGGAAGATCACCCGCAGCTTTGGCAAGGGGATATCTATTGCTTTGAGGCATTTCAGCTAGCCAAACGGGTGTTTTCCCGCGAGTCAGTTTTCGCGTTCCATCCACGATACTCTTTACTGATTTCTCGCCAAGGATAGTCGTTGCGACTTTATTCAATTTTAGCGCTGAACGGGACATTGCTGTTGTGGCGGCAAAATGTTCTGCAGTCCAACGTGCTATTGGTGTGAACTTTTCGTATTTGGCACTGCGCAATTTTTTCACTAGGTCGCCGGTATTAATACCAACAGGGCATCTGTCTGCACATAGACCTGTTGTTGCACAGGTATCGAGACCTTGATATTCGAATACTTTGTTTAACTCATCTGCCGAATCTAAAGCTCCTTGCTTGCGTCGATGTTGAAGTTCTCGATACAGAACGATGCGTTGTCTTGGCGAAAGAGTCAAAGTGCGTGATGGGCAAACAGGTTCACAAAAGCCGCATTCGATACAGCGATCTACAAGGTCATCGGCTGCAGGCATCAACTTCAAGTTGTTCAAATGTGCTTTGGGATCGTCATTAATAATTACGCCTGGATTGAGTAACCCGTTTGGATCGAACAAGGCTTTGATTTTCTGCATGAGCGCATAGCCTTCTTTACCCCATTCGAGTTCGACGTAAGGCGCCATGTTTCTACCTGTTCCGTGCTCTGCTTTGAGAGAGCCTTGGTATTTCACCGCGACTAAATCAGCGACCTCATCCATAAAGGCACCGTATCGCTCGATTTCTTCCGGTTGTTCAAAACCTTGAGTGAAAACAAAATGCAGGTTGCCCTCAAGAGCGTGCCCGAAAATGATCGCTTCCTGATACTGATATTTATCGAACAACTGTTGAAGATCGCGAATGCCGTTGGCTAGGTTCTCAATGGGGAAGGCGACATCTTCAATAATGACGGTTGTTCCTACCTCTCTTACCGCTCCAACAGCAGGGAACATGCCTTTACGAATGCCCCAGAGTGTTGAGACAGTATTGGCATCAGAGGTAAAAGGAACGGATTCGATAATCTTGAAGTCTTTCAACATCTCCATCACTTGACCGCATTGATGTTGAAGCGCTTTATGGTGGCTAGCGTGAGATTCAATCAGTAACGCAGCTGCTTCCAAATCAAGAGACGTGATGAAATCAGGCATACCGGCTTTGTCCGCAACGGAACGCATGGCTCGACCGTCCATCATCTCGACCGCAGCGACAGGAGATTGCTTTAGCCTAGTCACGGCTTGGCTGGCTTGTTCAATATCAGAAAATACCAACAAGGCAGAGGCTTTGTGAGTGTGTTCTATTACTGTGTTATAGGTAATCTCAGCGATAAAGCCGAGTGTGCCTTCAGAACCAATAAAGAGATGTTTTAGAATATCGATAGGGTCTTCGTAATCGACTAGTGCGTTAAGTGAATAGCCAGTCGTGTTTTTTAAACGATATTTGTATTTGATTCGCTCATGCAATGCTTGGTTTGCCAGTGTTTCGTTTCTTAGCGTTTGCAAGCCATTAACAATGTCGCCTCTATGCTGTTTAAAGGTTTCTACGCTTTTCTTATCACTGGTATCGAGAATATAACCATCGGCAAACACCACTTTCATGTTATCAATGGTTTGATAGGAGTTTTGCGCCGTACCGCAACACATACCGCTGGCATTGTTGGCTGCAATACCGCCAATTTTGCAGGTGTTGATTGAGGCTGGATCTGGACCTATTTTTCTTTGAAAAGGTGCGAGATATTTGTTGGCATCTGCGCCGATTACTCCCGGCTGTAAGCGAATTTTTTCACCTTCGTCTAGGATCTGATGCTTTCGCCAGTCATCAGTTAGGGTAATAAGCACAGAATCGGAGACTGCCTGACCAGATAAACTGGTTCCTGCAGCACGAAAAGTGAAGGGTAAACTGAGTTTCTCACAGCTTTTAATCGCGAAGACGACTTCCTCTAAACTATTAAGGCGCAGAACGACTTCTGGAATAAGGCGATAGAAGCTAGCATCTGTGCCGTAGGCAAGTCGCTTCGCTTCCTGAGTGATAATACGTTCTTCAGCAATCTGGCTTTTCAGTACTTCAATAAGCTGGTGATAGTGTGCTTTGTTTTTCATTTTAGTTATCTGCTTCCTAAACACTTAAGTCATCTATTACTTATCTTTCATCCATTATTTATTTATCAGAACGAGAACGATAAGTTCGCTGGGTCCGTGTGCGCCATAAGCTAATGTTTGTTGAATGTCTGCGGTTTTGGAAGGACCCGATATTAAAAGTGCGTTGGTAGGCATATTCGAAGCCCAATTTTGTTCTTCCATTACTTCAAGAAAGTGATTGTGTAGCGTAGATGCCCTCATCACCGCAATATGAGACGGAGGGACTAATGACAATGTTCTTGGCTCATGCTCTGTTGGCCACAATACTAAAGCTCCCGTGTCAGCAATACCTGCGAGGACGTGTGTGATACCCACATCGACTTCATGAAACAAGGCACTTTTCCAGTTCTCAATCTCGCTTTGATATTCGATAACGTCTATCGCTACCAAGCCTTGCTTAAAATCAGAATGCCAATCACCTTGAGTTCCAATGGCGGCGCGCTGCCAACCTTTCTCCAAGCTTAGTGCCTGAATCGTTGAAGCAATTTGTGAGCTTTCTATAGGCATGACTTGTGCGTGGCTTGCTGTCATTGCCTGACAAAATCGATCCATTTTCTCTTGTTCGCTTTTGCTTTTATCAAAGCCCCAAGGCTCAAATGCAATATCAGCGGCTTTGTGTGGTGTCGTGTTGGCTGTTTTGAGTCTTCTAAGAATGTTATCGCGAGCTGAATTCATCATTTGCCCTCACCATTGTTTGTTCTGCAAGAGATATTGTTGTTTGTAGACGAAACGTCTTGGGTTGCTGAGTGTCCCTTTTCTTTCATCAGTTGATGCAAGGTTTTCGCTGCTGGTTTTGGCGCAGTTCGACACTGTGTCCAAGCACCGAGCTTATTCGGTATCAGAGCCTGCATCTTAGAAGTCAGTGCGGTCGCAGAATGGTAAAAAGTTGGATGAGTTGCAGCAAAAGCAAAACCCGTCATTGCTACACTTTCGACATTGCTGTGCGCCGCGTTTTGTCCTTCCATTTTGCTGTTACCAGTTTTGGCTTCATGCTTTGCTTCTCTGCGTAGGCGTTGCAGCATTTCAGGAATAGGGATTCTCACTGGGCAAACTTCACCACAAGCACCACAAAGGCTTGATGCCGTAACCAAATCTTTTGTTGCCTCTAAACCGAGCAAATGAGGGGAAATAATTTTGCCGATTGGTCCCGGATAGACAGTGCCGTAGGCGTGGCCGCCAATCTTGGTGTAGACAGGGCAATGATTCATACAGGCTCCGCAGCGAATACATTGCAAGGTTTTGCGCATTTCCTCATCTTGATAGGCTTGGCTACGTCCGTTATCGAGCAATATCAAATGCACTTCACGAGGCCCATCTTTTTCCCCTGGCTTACGTGGTGAGGTAATCATGTTGAAATAGGTTGAGATGGCTTGTCCCGTTGCTGAGCGGGTCAATGCGCTATATAGAGGCGGCACGTCGGCAAGAAATTCGACCACTTTTTCAATGCCAGTAATGGCAATGTGAATGTTAGGTATCGTGGTGGACATACGACCGTTGCCTTCGTTTTCCACTAAACACAAAGTTCCAGTTTCGGCGACGGCGAAGTTTACGCCCGACAGACCTATATCGGCATCGTGGAATTTTTGGCGAAGGCGTGTGCGACCGGTCTGAATCAGTTCATCAACATCGAGAGTAGGTGTAAAACCATCTAAGTTCTTTTCGAAGGTATCACTGACTTCCTGCTTATTTTTATGTATCGCAGGCATGATGATATGTGAAGGCTTATCTCCATCAAGCTGGACTATGTATTCACCCATATCGCTTTCTAAACACTCAATTCCGAGTTTGGCCATTTCGTGGTTCATTTCGATTTCTTCACTGACCATCGACTTACCTTTGATGATCATTTTTGCCTGATGACGGTGAGCGATAGCTGCGATGATGCTATTGGCTTGGTTTGGATTTTCAGCCCAGTGAACCGTAATGCCATTTTTAGTACATTGTTGTTCAAGCTGCTCAAGCAAGGATGGCAACTTGCTTAGACAACGTTGCCTAATGGACTCTGCCAAATCGCGAATGGCTTTTTCTTCTTTTGCATCTGCAAACGCCGTTTTGCGCTTATCCCTTAAGTAATCCATCGCACCGCGAAAGTTCGCTCGTAGCTGTGGATCTTCTAGCGCTGTTTTAGCCTGAATATGAAATTGTTGCGGAGTCTGACTCATCGTTTTTCTCCCTGCGTACGTTCTAGAAGAAAACTGGCTAAGTGACGACCTTGAAGTTCCTTCCCTTGATATTGCAATGCGCCGTTGATGTTGAGTAAACAACCCCAATCGGCACTGACTAGTGTCTCCGCGTAGGTTTGAGTTATGTGATGGGTTTTGTCTTCAACCATGGCTTGAGAAATGTTGGGATGACGTACAGAAAAAGTACCGCCAAATCCGCAGCATTCACTTTCGTAATCTTGCATACGAAGCTCAACCCCTTGTAACTGATTAAGTAACTCGGTTGCGGTGATGTGCACGTTCATTTCTCGACGAGCAGCACAAGAGGTATGCATGACGACAGAGGTTGGTTCACCTTTATCAATCAGCTTTACGCGGCAAACGTTGACTAAAAATTCGGTCAGTTCAAAGACACGGTCGCAGAAAGCGTTGACCTGAGCTTGCTGTGCATCTTGCTTGAATAAGCGACGGTAATGATGGTGCATCATTCCGCCACAAGAGCCTGAAAGCACGATGACAGGGTAGGGTTCAGGAAACAGAGCCATCTGGCTTAATGCCACCGCCTTGGCTTGGTCGTCGTAACCAGAGGTATAAGCTGGTTGGCCGCAACAAGTTTGCTTTTCTACGAAGATCACTTCAATGTCTTGTTGTTCTAAGAGTGTCATTGCATCCAGTCCGGCTTGGGGATCGAATAAATCCACCAAGCACGTGGCGTAGAAATACACTTTCTGAGGTTTTGCAGGGTAGATACGCATTGCTTCTCCTAAGGGGAGTTCTTGTAATTATTGTGTTAATTAAATGTGAATCTAGCGCTTTCTTTTTTTTTGATATAGGGAAATAATGAAATTCATTATTTCCAAAAATGACATAATTTGATGCGTGCGGATGACTTAATACTCTTCTCTCAAGTGGTAGAATTTGGCAGCTTTAGCAAAGTAGCTGAACAAAATAACCTTACTAATTCAGTAGTTAGCAAAAGAATTGCTCGCTTGGAAGAGGAGCTGAGTGTCCAACTATTATATCGAACAACGCGTAAATTGACCCTGACGGAAGCGGGTAAGGCATTGATGTTGAGTGCCAAAAATGTGAAGCAAGCCACTCAGGAAGCAATGGATGCCGTAGCCGGTTTCGGCGAGAACATCAGCGGACATATTAAGATGTCAGTTCCTTCAATCTCAGGTGATTTGATCCTGGCTGATGCTGTGGCGGAGTTTTGCAATATGCATCCGGGATTAACGGTAGATATGTCGTTAGATAATCGTTTTGTCGATTTGGTTGAAGGCGGTTTTGACTTAGTGATTCGAACTGGCTATTTGGATGATTCCAGTTTGATTGCACGTCACATTCTTGATTCTCAATGGGTGGTCTGCGCTTCTCCTTCGTACATTGCGCGAAATGGTAAACCCCTGAAACCTGAAGATTTGGTCAATCACAATTGCCTGCAATACGCTTACCAAACTACAGGGGCAAGTGATTGGGAATTCAAAGGAAGTAAAGGGAACTACATCGTAAAAGTGTCGGGTACTTTCTCAACCGATAATGCAACAGCATTGCGCAAAGCCGCATTGGGTGGGCATGGCATCGCTTATGTGCCCAGATGTCTGGTTTACCATGATTTTCGCAACGGTGAACTGATTGATATTTTCCCTGAGCTGGTGGGTAAGAAGCTTGGTATCTATGCTGTTTACCCTTTTACTCGTCAGCCGCCAAACAAAGTTCGCTTGTTAATCGAACATATTCGTACTCGATATCTCGCCATTTCACACTACTTTTAACCTATGATTTGCCCAAATCTAGTTCAGTGTTGGTGTTTCTAAACTTAAACCGTACGAGCGCTTTAATTGGGTAAAATACTGATGAGCTTTTTCAATGTCTTGATATTCCAACTGCCAATTTGCATCTCTTTGAGCTAAACAAAAAGCACTGAGATGGAGTAACAAGTTGGTGCTATGTTTGTCGAGAACAGAAGAGACGGTCGAGATCAGCTCATTTTGCTCAATCGACATGAATTGCAGTAGTCCATATGCTTGATTAAGTGCATCAAACGCTCGTTTTTGCTGCCCCATATTGTTCAATATTTCTGCCTGATGGATCGCGGCATCATGTAATCCTGATATCAGGCAGACAAGCTGACAAGGTTTTGCTTGTGGATCTTTCGCTGTGGTTTCTATGTGATTAGGTAGGTTGTGCAGTACGTCTTCAAACAGATAATGGGCTTGTGGCCAATGACCGGCTTTTAGAAGTTCTTCTGCTTTGGTGTAGTGTGCCCAGCACTGTTTCAAGTTCATCATTTGTTCTCATTGACCTAATTTGCATTTATTTAAATGCAATAAATTGTCAAATGCAAATGATTATCAATAATAAATTTTGTTAAAATTGTTTATTATTTGTTCGCTTGCGTTGTAAGTGGGGCTAAATCACTAAAAAGTCAAAGCTTTATGACTAGACTTGATATACAAAAGAAGAAGTATAAAACCAAAGGAGTGGAGCTATGGCTATTCAACTACTGAACGCAGAACAGCTTTACCACGTTGCAAAGCTAGAACAATTGCCTTGTAAGTCCACCAAAGAATTACCCCCAATTGATGAAATCGTTGGTCAAGAACGCGCGCAAAAAGCGGTTGAGTTCGCCATGTCGATTAAAGAAAAGGGATATAACATCTATGCGATAGGTCGTAACGGGTTAGGTAAACGTACGATGATCATGCGTTATCTCACTCGTCATAAGTATGAGTCAGATAACTTATACGACTGGTGTTATGTCGCTAACTTTGACGATATTCGTACTCCAAAAGTACTCAAACTGCCACGTGGAGTAGGCAGTGCATTTCGCCAAGATATCGAAAAGTTAATGACCAAGCTAATGAACGGTATGCCGTTAGCATTCGATAATGAGCTTTATATTGGTCGTGCTGAGAAGATGAAAAACCAGCTCGACCAAAAGCAACAAAGTGAGTTGGAAAACATCACTAAAGATGCTAAAGAAAAGGGCATCAGCCTCACTATCACTAACCAAGGCGAATATCAGTTTGTTGCTTTAAATGGTGAAGAGCTACATACCGAAGAAACCTTTGATGCCTTGACGAAAAAAGAGCAAGAACACTTCAGTCAGACGATTGATAAATTGGAAGTGTCGCTACGTAACATGGTTCGTCATTTGACGGAGTGGGAAGAGGCGTACACTGAAAAAATCAAAAAGCTTAATGATGATGTGACTCTTGATGTGGTGGCTCATTTCATTAAACAGCTCAAGCAAGATTATTCGCAGTATGCGGAAATAAAAAGCTATCTGACAGACCTACAAAAAGACATTCTGGAAAATGTTGATATCTTTTTGGAAGGTGCTGGCGAACAGGGCGATATTGCAACCGCTGCTTTAGATAAGAAACTGCCTCGTCGTTACAAAGTAAACGTACTTGTAAGTCGTTGCGATGATAATTTCCCGATTGTGGTGGAGGAAAATCCTAACTACCACTCACTGTTCGGTTACATAGAAACAGCAACCTATAAAGGTACTGTGTTCACCGACTTTTCATTGATCCGTGCTGGCAGCCTGCATAAAGCGAATGGCGGCGTGTTGATGATGGACGCAGTAAAAGTATTAGAACAACCTTACGTATGGGATGGTTTGAAGCGAGCGTTGCGCTCTCGCCAAATCAGTTTCACATCGTTAGAGAAAGAAGTGACGCTAACGGGTACTGTGTCGTTGGATCCAGAACCTATTCCACTGGATGTGAAAATCATTTTGTTTGGTGATTACCGTACTTACGAACTGCTTGCGCACTATGACCCAGAATTCAGTGAACTCTTTAGAGTTACCGCGGATTTCGAAGATGAGATGAAGCGTACTGACGATACAGAACTTCACTATGCACGTTTCATTTCCAGTATCGTTCACGACAGTAATCTATTGCACTGCGACCGCAAAGCGATAGCTCGAATCATCGAACACAGTTCAAGAATGGCGGGTGATCAATCTAAGCTTTCCCTGCATTCTGCGCATATTGCTAACCTGCTGCGTGAATCAAACTATGTTGCGAAGCAGGCTAATTCGAACATGATTCGTCAGAGCCACGTTGAAGAAGCATTGAACAATCAGCAAATGCGCGTTAACCGTTTGCAAGAAAGCGTCATGGAGACTTTCTCGAACGGTACTACGCTGATTCAAACAGACGGAGCTGCTATTGGTCAGGTCAATGCTCTGTCTGTGCTGGCAACCAAAGACCATATGTTTGGTGCGCCAAACCGTATTACAGCGACAACGTCATATGGCGATGGTGAGATTATCGATATCGAACGCAGTGTTGATTTAGGCGGAAGCATTCACTCGAAAGGTGTGATGATTCTTTCTGCTTATCTTAATTCGGTATTTGGACGCACGGCGCGTGTGCCGCTGACCACCACAATTACATTTGAACAATCATATGGTGGTGTGGACGGAGACAGTGCAAGTATGGCCGAGTTTTGTGCGATTGTGTCTGCGTTTTCTAAGCAGCCTAATCGTCAAGATATCGCGATTACAGGTTCTATGAACCAGTTTGGTGAATCTCAACCTATAGGTGGGGTGAACGAGAAAATCGAAGGCTTCTTTGATGTGTGCTGTATTAAAGGGCGTCATAGCTCTCAAGGTGTGATCATTCCTCAAGCCAATAAACACAATCTGATGTTAAGACCTGATATTGTCAAAGCGGTAGAAAAGGGTGAGTTTAATATCTGGGCGATAAGCCATGTCTCTGAAGCGATTGAAATCTTCACTGGCAAGAAAGTGGGTATTGCGACAGAAGATGGTAGCTATCCGGTAGACAGCATTTATGGCTTGGCACAAGCCAAACTGAATGCACTAAGAAAGTAACAGGCTAGTTTCTGTACTTGAAAGGCCTTCATTTGAAGGCCTTTTCTATAGAGATCTCACTGAAATATAGAGTGCACTGAAGTCACATTAATGAACAGACGCCATTTTCTGAGCGATGCTTTTTAGCAGTTCGACCAATCGTTCTGTGGATTGGGCTCCAGATACCAGATGTTTTTGTTCAATGATAATGGCTGGAACCGCATGAATTCCCGCTTGTAGCCATTGTTGTTCAGTGCTTGCAACTGCTTTTGCCCATGACTCATCGTTTAATACTTTCAGGCATTCTGATTTATCTAGCCCTACATCAATAGCAACTTGGATTAATACATCTTCGTCATCTATTTGCTTTTCATGGCAAAAATAAGCTTCAAACAACGCCAGTTCGAGTTGATTTTTCTTATGCTGCTGATTAGCCCACATCAACATTTGATGGGCTTTTCGCGTGTTGTATATCCGCATTTCTTCGAAAAAATTGAAGTGAAAGCCAACCTCTGCACCCAGTTGAGTCAGTGTTTTTCTCGCTTCTATACTGGCTTCTTTTGTTGTTCCATATTTACGAGCGAGGTGATCACGAAGATTTTCTCCACCTTGAGGCATGGTTGGATTGAGTTCAAACGGATGCCAATGTATTTCGGCTTGAATCTCATTCGATACCAGCTTCAATGCCGCTTCAAGGCGCTTGTAACCAATAATGCACCAAGGGCAGACTACATCTGAGACGATATCGATTCTAAGGGACCGCATATTATCCTCCATAACGAGTGGCTAGTTTGATTGTTCAGCGGTAACAAACCTTGTGTCTCGTAAATGAAAACACGTTTGCACTGTCTAGTTAATTATAGGCATCTATACTGACATCAGGTTAAAGGATAACCAAACCTAGGTGAAATATGTCAATCTACGCCTCTATTCTCAACCGTTATAAATAACTCTGAGGTGGATTTCAAAATGATTGAATATTTTATACTCGGTGCAATACAAAGGGCTGTTAGCCCTCGCAAGCCGCGCATTCACTTTCGTTTTCATTCGGCTTGTTGAGTAACAAGGAGTATCCAAATGAACCATCAGCCTACTGACGTTATTTTGCATGCATTTGACTGGCCTTATTCCCTCGTTGCTGAACGTGCTTCAGCGATATTCAAAGCAGGATATAAGGACGTACTGGTTTCCCCTCCAATGAAATCAGCGAAAAGCGACCATGGTACAAAATGGTGGCAACGCTACCAGCCGCAAGATTACAGAGTCATCGACAATCAGCTTGGTGACACCCAATCCTTTGTTGAAATGACAAATGCTCTAAAAGCTCTCGGTGTTCATGTCTATGCTGATGTGGTGTTTAACCACATGGCGAATGAATCGAATAAGCGGCTCGATCTTCAGTACCCAAGCAGTGAAGACTTGAAGCAGTACAGCAAAAACTCGCGGTACTATAAGAAGCAAACGCTATTCGGTGAATTATCAGAGCCTCTGTTTAAAGAAGAAGACTTTGTTGAAGCTTTTGGTATTAAAGACTGGAAAGATAAGTGGCAAGTGCAAAATGGTCGAATTACCGGAGGGCCTCATGATCAAGGTCTACCAACGCTAAGAGATTGTCCACATGTAGTGGAAATGCAGCAAGCTTATCTCAAAGCACTTAAATCATTGGGTGTTAAGGGATTCAGAATCGATGCTGCTAAGCACATGACAATAGAACATCTAAAGAAAGTCTGGACGGACGAGATTACTAAAGATGTTCATATTTTTGGCGAGATCATCACTGATGGCGGAGCAACAAAAGAAGAGTACCAGCTGTTTCTAGAGCCCTATTTAGCGGAAACGAGTTTAGGAGCATATGACTTTCCACTGTTCCAGACGGTATTTAATGCACTGCAAAAATCGGGCAGTTTGAAATGGTTAATAGATCCCTACTGTTTTGGTGAAGCGTTATCCAAAGATCGCGCTATTACCTTTGCAATTACTCATGACATACCTAACAACGGTGTGTTTGCAAATCTGGTTATGGATGAGGCGCTTGAACGTTTAGCATATAGCTATATTTTGGGGCGAGATGGTGGAGTGCCACTGATTTATACCGATTTAGATACGAGTAGCATCAAAAACAAGTTGGGCGAACCGCGTTGGCTTAATGCTTGGCAAGAACCTAAGCTTTTGGCTCAAATCGAATTTCACAATCGAATGCATGGACTTCCGATGGTGATGATAGAAGCCAGTGACGACTTGCTGGTATTTAGTCGTGGCGAGAAGGGGATCGTGATTATTAATAAGTCCTCAAGACCTCAAACCGTTGAACTCAATTGGAATCACGCACTTCGAGACTTGCTGAGTGATGCGGAGTTTACATCTGATGGAGTTAAAGTGTTCGTGGAGGCAGCACCGCTAACCAGCTATATGCTTTGTAAGTGATAACCGTCGAAACGATTAGTCCCGCAAAACAGCTCAAAAAAAAAGCCGCATTCAGACTTGATGCGGCAAAATCATTTAAGCTAGCAGTAGTTCAATCAGGGGGTAACTTACTTAAACACTTACATAATATGAAAAAAGTACGTGATTACTATGCGCCCGCTGAGTTAAATGTATGCTTGGTTTCTGCCAGCATTTTGTCAGGATTTCCCTGCTTGTCTTTTTGATGACATTCATCATTTATTACTAATTTAGCATTTCATTTCTAAACCATAGTTTATAAGAAAATTAATTAAGGTAGTGGAAATGAAAGTCTTGCCAATATTGCTCTTAACTGCGCCCGTATTTTTGCTTTCAGGTTGCGGAGGAGATGAATCTAGCTCAACTCAAACTTCAAATGTCTCATTCTCGGTGTCAGATGCGCCAGTAGATGAAGCCAGTTCTGTTACGATTGGATTCACTCAAGTGGAACTTGTTAGAAGTAATGGTGAATCTATTTACTTGGATGTTGAGCCTTCTTCTCCAAGTAATGATTATGAACAAATTGACTTACTTGATTATCAAGGAAAAGATTCGGCTTTAATCATCACTCAACAGCCGATTCCAGTTGGTTCATATAAAAATCTTATTCTGCACATCAGCAGTGAGTCAGGTGTGAATTTTGTTGATGATGCAGATGGAACTCAAGCTCTGAAACAGCCAAGTAACAAACTCAAACTTGGAGGCTTTGAAGTGACTGAGGAAGCAACACAATCTTTCACTATCGAGTTCGATTTGCGTCAATCGTTGGTGATGCGAGGAAATACAGGCTCAAACAAAGGCTATATTCTTAAACCACATGGCGTGACCATACTCAATAACAGTGAGGCAGCAAGCTTGTCGGTTACTGTGAATTCATCTTTGTATGTGGGGTTGGAAGAGTGTCCAACCACAGCAGATAACGCTTTCGTTTATTTGTATCAAGGTACAGGAGGTACTCTGATTGATCTTGTTGATCAAACAGATACAGATTATGAAGTTAAGGCAACTCTTGCTTCTGATGTAATTGCTCCCTTTGCCACAGCAAGTGCTAGTGATATAGACGGAACATACAATTTTGGCTATCTGCCTACCGGTGAATATACAGTGGCTTTCGTATGTGATGGAAGTGCAGATGACTCGATACAATACGATGAGCTAACGATTCCACAACCATCAAATTTGGTCACGACCATTACTTTATCTGCGGGTAGCAATACTCTGGATATGAGTAGTGCTATCGAGTAATTCGTAGAACAATGTAGAGTGAAAATAAAAATCCCCAGTTGAGCCTGCTGGGGATTTTTTTGTTTTGAGCCTTAATGGATTTTATAAAACCTCTAAAGAAGTTTGACGTTGTCAGCATTAAATATTTTCTAGGGGGAAAATAAGGAGACATGGATAAAGTTAGCTGTTCAAAAGTTAAACAGCAAAGTTGTGAATGATTTTCCTTTAGCTTTTTTAGTGGTTTGTGATGTTAATTCCAACTAGATGTAGTGAATGAAACAGACATTTTTATTTATGACACGCCGATAGCGTTCAACAAAAGGCTTAGTGTCTAAATGAATGCAAGCTGTTCGGATGAATCTCTTGCAGGCCAATGGGAAAGTCACCAAAAACTGATTTACAGCAATTCTTACTTTCAAATAAGACGTACTATGGAATGCAATAAGCTGCGTATCACCGAATGTCGGATAACGCGTTGTAGCGTAGAGTTTTCTATTGCTGCGTATTGAAATGAAAGCGGAACTTGTTATGGAAAATCTTATTCAGCGTTTTTTACGTTATGTTACTTACGATACTCAATCAAAGCCCAAGAATCATCATTGTCCAAGTTCTGCGGGGCAAAAAGTATTTGCTCAAGCTCTTTATGAAGAGCTGCTAGAACTGGGGCTCAGCGATGTCACAATTGATGGTCATAGCTATGTGATGGCGAAGCTTAAATCAAATGTAGACTATCCTGTACCAGCTATTGGCTTTATTGCTCACATGGACACAGCTCCGGATGCCTCCGGCAAACATGTTGTTCCACAAATAGTAGAAAATTACCAAGGTGGTGATATTGCATTGGGTAAAGGCGACGAAGTTCTTTCTCCTATCCAATATCCTGAGTTGCACCAGTTACATGGCAAGAACCTCATTACTACCGATGGTAATACACTTCTCGGAGCAGATAACAAAGCAGGCATAGCTGAAATTATTACTGCAATTGAAATGCTAGTTGCTAATCCGTCTATTCCGCATGGTGACATTTGTATTGGTTTTACGCCGGATGAAGAAATTGGCCGTGGTGCTAACCATTTTGATGTTGAAAAGTTTGGTGCGCAGTGGGCTTATACCATTGATGGTGGGCCTGTTGGTGAGCTTGAGTATGAGAACTTCCATGCCGCTACAGCTGAAGTTATCTGCCATGGTGTGAGTGTCCATCCTGGAACGGCGAAAGGTAAAATGGTGAACGCTATGCATATAGCTTCTCGCTTTGTACTGATGATGCCTGAAGAAGAAACGCCTCAGAACACAGAGGGCTACGAAGGTTTCTACCATTTATCTTCTGCTTGTATGGGCGTTGCGAGATCACAGTTGGATTATATTCTTCGTGACTTTGAGCGCGAAGGTCTGGATGCACGTAAAGCATTTATGCAGCAGAAAGTGAATGAGCTAAATTCACAGTTATCGAAAGGCAGCGTTGAACTCCTTATCCATGATAGCTACGCAAATATGAAAGAGATGGTTGAGCCTCATCCTCATATTATTGAATTAGCTAAAGTATCTATGGAGCACTGCGGAGTTGAACCTCTGATAAAACCAATCCGCGGTGGTACTGACGGAGCTCGCTTATCCTTTATGGGGCTACCTTGTCCAAACATTTTCACTGGTGGTTACAATTTCCATGGTATTCATGAGTTTATTACTATTGAAGGCATGGTGCAGGCGGTTAATGTGATCGTCACCTTAGCTGAGAAAACTGCTTTGCACTATAAACAATAAACTGCTTTATCAACCATTTCGGTCGGTTATACTTGTTCAAGCGTTGGCGCTATGTTGGTGGCCAACGCTTTTTTATATCAATACCGACAGAACTTAGTCTTGGTTTGTGGCTCTTAAGTTGTGTGGTAGTTTGTTGCAGTAGGAAGAATTATGGAAAAGTTTAATGCGGTGATAGATTTTCTATTCGCGCACAAAATGTTGTTAACCTTGCTAATTTTGTTTGTTGTATGGCTGGTGCGCCGATTAGTTCTTTCACATATTCGTGGTGATGTCGCTTTTATTACAGAGAAGCAAAGAAAATGGATGTCTCGGACTAAGAATGGCGCGTTCACAGTTACAGTGATTGGCCTTTTTATGCTTTGGCAGTCAGAAATCAGTCAGTTTGCTTTGTCTGTTACTGCAATTGCTGTTGCTATCGTAGTGGCTTCAAAAGAGATCATTTTGTGTTTTACTGGTTCGATTCAGCGTGCCAGCTCACGTTCATTCCGAATTGGTGACTGGATTGAAGTGGGTTCTATCAGTGGCGAAGTTATTGAACACAATATGATGGCAACGGTTATTCAAGAAATTGCCCTGCAGAAAGCTCATTATCACTACACTGGCAAAACAGCAACGTTGCCTAACAGTATGTTCTTCATTCATCCGGTTAAGAACCTGAATTTTATGAAGCGCTATGTGTTTCATGATATTACGATCGTAGTTCCCGATTTCGTTAATTTGTTTCCGTTGGTTCCTCAAATTCACGAGCGAATTGAAGTGCATTTTGCGCATTTCATGGATGTGGCACGTCGCTATAACAGTGTTATCGAGAAGCACGCAGGAGTAGATTTGCCGGGTGCAGACCCACATGTTGAAATCACCAGCACTGCAGCTGGCGAACAAGTTGTGCACATCAAAATATTTTGTCCAACAGATAAGGCGACTCATCTGGAACAACTAATAAGAAAAGATTTTATGGAACTTTATGAAGAGAAGTTTCCGAAAGTAGTTCCTCAGGTTGCGCTGTAACTGACATTCGCCTAATACAAGAAAAGGTCTGTATTTACAGACCTTTTCTTTTTTCATTCGCAAGCGATCTTCCTACTCAGGGAGATTCTGCAAAACTTCAAATGTAACTTCATGGCTACCCTGATCACCTTCGACAAAAATAGATTGTCCAGTGACCATTACAGATAAATCTGCGGTGCGTGATGGTGCTGCAGACAAAGTATCAATCGCTTGCGGATCAAAACGTACGATTTCTACCGGAAGGTATCCGAATTTACCTTTGTTCTGATTCCACCAAATATCTGAGCGAGTTTGGTAAGTATAAACTTTTACCACATCAGCAACACGAGTTGCCTTCTTCACACGGTCAACATCGGGTTCTCCAAGTTCAATCCAAACCTCTGAGCGGCCTTCAAGGTTTTGCTGCCAAATATCAGGCTCAGTTGCAGTAGAAATACCCTTAGTGAATTGGAGATCAGGATGTGCATTCAAACAGAATGCCATGATCCGAGCCATCATTCGTTCGTTGGTTTCTGAAGGGTGCAGTGCAACAGTCAAATTCAAAGAATCGTAATAGTCTCTATTCAAATCAGTTAAGGCAATTCGAAACTTATAAATAGTTGGTTTAAGAGCCATATTTTGTTTGTCTTTCCGTCAAATCAGGGTAAGCACAGCAGAAATGCCTCTGTGCCTTTAATTAGCTATGGACAGTATAAAGTAAGTGATTGAGTTAGCGAGCACTATTCGATATATGAGAGGTTTATTTCCACTTTTTTGTACTTAATTGGTGTGTGATTTTTGTCACATAAACAGTGTTAAATCGCTTGCAAGTTTGACGTAAAACATTTGTTAACTAAACCTTATTAATTGTTAATGCTTTTCACTCAACGTCATTAATAAGGGAATAATAATGAAATATAAAATCATACTAACAACGGCGGCGCTACTCGCTCTATCAGGTTGTCAATCGACTAAATCACCGGAAGAAGAGGCTATGATGTCTAATCTTTGTATGACGGGTGATTCTACAGATCAAATGATATCAAAGGAAAAATTCAACGAAGCCGTGATGGAATGCGGTGGTTATGAAGTCTTTACTGACGAAATGGTTACAGGTAAGAAATATAGCTTTTCATTTTCTAACAGTGGAGCGCGTGATCTAACGTTTAGCTCAGACGGTACTGCCAAGTACTATAAAGCTAAAAAAGGAACTACCGAAACGGTTAAATGGGAAATTACCGATAAAGGCAATCTTATGCTGATTTGGGATGATGGCTACAAATGGGAGTGGGCTTTGATGTCAGAGAAGAGCAACGTTATGGCTATCAAGACATTCGGCTGGGCTGCTGATGGTTCAGACAAAGAGATCATTACTCTAGTTGCAGTGTCATCGGCCGTCTAGGTTTATAGATTTAATTCTAAAGAGTGTTGCATGCTCTCTTTCAATTTCACAAAACAAAAGAGCCAGCATCTGCTGGCTCTTAAAGCTTAGTTAGCAATTAAAATTAGATAACTTTAATGCTTTCAGCTTGTGGGCCTTTTTGACCTTGAGTTACAACGAACTCAACTTTTTGGCCTTCAGCTAGAGTGCGGAAGCCTTCGCTTTGAATTGCGCTGAAGTGTGCGAAAACGTCTGGGCCATTTTCTTGCTTGATAAAACCAAAACCTTTAGTTTCGTTGAACCATTTAACAGTACCAGTAACAGGTGTAGACATATTGATTTTCCTAAAACATATTTCTTTAAAGCCGATTAGGGCGCTCATAGCGTGGAAAAATAAATTGCTATTGCGTACGACACGACGGGGGAGTTACGAGTAATCCAACGAAACAATGTGTAAACAAAGAACTTCTTTCTAGCTAAGGACGAGTCTAGGCAATTGAATTAACTTGTCAATCGGATCTTGATGTCAGTCGAAGTAGTGAAACAAGTTTCAATCATTTTTTTGCACTAAGCACCATTTCTTTGCAATACAAACACTATTAAATAATTAATTCAGTGCTATCGATTCGATGATTTCATTGACAGTGTTAATATTCAGCGCAAAATACGCATGACTTTTTATAGGAGAGTTCGATGAAAAAGACATTATCAGAATCTCTTCCAAACGAAGTAATAGATACTGAATTTGGTCGAGGTGAAATTAAGGATAACGCATTAAAGGCGGTTGTAACGAGTCAGCTATTTAGACAAAGAGTTGAGAAAGCGAAAAAAGGAAAAGGAAGTTTCAGTCGTAAAATGAAACATAAGGGAAAAGAGCCCTATTCAAAAGCCGCGTAATTGCCGATTTTGAATAGGGCTCTTTCTTTATCTTGATTAGAAAGATGATCAGATTATCTTTCTATTTTTGGAGAATAGATGGAATAAGCCGTAATTTGCCCTGCAACTATGGCAGAGAACATAAATAGGGCTGATAAACCGATACTCGGAATAGGCAAAATGGACTGTTCAAATACCGATTGACTGGCACTTATTAGTACACGACTGCCAGGAACCAGAATAATGATGCCTTGGACTATATAGATAGACCCTGTCAGCTCCATTTTCTTCGCAAGCCAAGTGCCGTAGAGCGTAATCAGTACTGTGGTTATCCAAGTTCCAACAACCCAACCGGCGTCAAACCCAAGATAGAATGGTCCCCACATGCCTAACACCGCTACCGGTAAGCCTAATAGCATATCTTTTGGTCTTGCATTGAAAATGACACCAATCGAGATAGATAGAAGGAACAAACCAAAGATATGTAAAAACAGTGGCACTTCGTTTTTATAAGTTGCGGCTACGGCTTGTCCCCAAATGGCTTCACCAATATTTAAGCCTATAACAATGCCCACAAAGAGTTTAATCAAAGTTAATGCACTCTGACCAAGCAGACTTGTACCTGATACTAAATCATTAAAGGCTAGACACTCTAGAGAGTTTGCGATGGACAACCCTGGCACAAACAATATCACGGCTGCTACACATAGCGCCCAGACAGGGATTGGTAAGCCAGTGCTGGCTAAAAATGCAACGAATATCCCCGTTAGCATAGACGCCAAAAATTCAGCTGCAATCGCTCTTCTAGAGTGGCATATAAGCTGGCTTATCCAAACAATCAA
Source organism: Vibrio sp. HM8-C (assembly GCF_058630515.1). Lineage (NCBI taxonomy): Bacteria > Pseudomonadati > Pseudomonadota > Gammaproteobacteria > Vibrionales > Vibrionaceae > Vibrio > Vibrio sp. HM8-C. The sequence goes on along the minus strand of NZ_JBMMKS010000004.1, from coordinate 20,722 downwards.
GCCTAAAACTACCGATATTCCTACAGCTTCCAGAGTGCTACCCACAAGCATCAAATAGGCTGGTGGAATGCCCATATTCGCTAACGCAATTACCCATTTTGAATACCCCACAGGCTCTGGTAAAGGTTCACTGCTTGGTTGGTTAATTCTGATAATGGTGTTTGCTAATAGGCTCAGGTTGATTGATGCAGGTTTGTGGCGCTTCATCACTACAGCGTTATTGTCATCTGGAAATTGATAATTGATGGCGGTTGGCGTTGCTTGGATCATGACATCAACACCATGTTTTTTCGCATAATACTGGGTGTATTTTTCTACTTTGTATGGTGCACATCCGCTACGGTGAAGCGTATCGCCAATTTCTACAATTTTGTTAATTCTGTGTTGAGACAACATGGTTTTTGAAGGCTTAAGTGAAAGTGGCGTAAAGGTATCAGAGCAGCACGAAGTTGGCGAGTGGATAGTGAGATTCGAACTCAAAAACATGCATGAAATTTCTATTTATCTATCATTGATTCGCTTGGTTTATGGGTATGTGCAGTTTTTATTGAAAGCACAAGTGTAAATATAAAAATCTTCGATCTTGTTACATTTTGAAATACTTTATTTGAGAATATTTATGGTTAATTAATTGTTAAATAATAAGTCTTTTCTAATCTTATTTCTCGCAAATTCTTGGTGTTATCTCCGTCGTCTTAAATACCCATTTAACGCTTATTTAACAATTCAACCATTTGTTTAATAAGTGTAATTTTTGTTGATTTATTGACCTTGAAATAAATAAATGATGAGCGAAAATGACTGAAAAATATATTTCCAAAATTGAAAGGATTCATCGCTGTCACTTAATGAGGTAGGCATGTTATGAAACTATTATTGATATTAATGACGTCACTTTCTGCTGGTGTCGCTTCTGCAGCCCATATTCATTCTTTCCTATTAGGCATGTCTGTTGCTGCTCTCGCTGTTGGCAGTTGTTACTGGTTTGCTTTCAGAAGTACTCGTGTGCCTGAACTGGCGGTCTTCCTGCTGGTCTGTGGTTTGCTATCTAAGCTTACTGTAACGGTTGTAGGTGTGATGTGGGGACTATCCGCTGAACTGATTACTTCTCCACTGGTGTTCGCTCTTTCTTATCTATTCTTCTCAATCACTGTGACTTATTTGTGGTTTAGTTACAGAGATAGCATTACAGAGTTGCCGAAGATTGTGCGTAATCGCATGGCACATTTATAAAATAGATTCAATTTTAAAGAAGGGGCTTTATAGCCCCTTTTAGCTGTTTGACGTACGACTATAGTCCTAAAGTGTCCAACTGTGTTTGCTTATATACTTGCTCGTATATGAAGTACGAAGGAGTAGTTATGGATATCGCACTGTTTTGGATTGAAAAAAGTATCTTAGTGGCTGGAATAATCTTAGTTTTGACCGGCATCACTCAATACGGTCGTCGTAGCCACGACTGGAAGGGCGTTATAACCATGTTTTATAAGCGTGTTCCTATGTCCATTTCCGAATACAAATGGTATCGATTAGGCGTAGCCCTACTGGTATGTGCAGTACTAATGCGTATTATTGTGCTTACTCTTTGGCCATAATCTCTAAATTAATCAATAACTAGTCATCTATTTTTAGCCCTAATCACACATTTAGGTATACACTTTAGAGAGTCCTAACAATATAAAGGGAAGGTGATGATATGTCGTTTCCTGTACTCATCTGTGATGACTCAGCTCTTGCTCGCAAGCAGATGGCGCGTTCCCTCCCTGCGACTCTTAACGCAAACATTACATTTGCAGAGCATGGACTCGAAGCATTGCAAATTTTGCAGCAGCAAACATTTAACCTCATGTTTCTGGATCTGACCATGCCAGAGCTGGACGGCTTTGGTACGTTAGAGGAAATGAAGAGCAGAGGCATCTCGACACCCGTCGTGGTTGTGTCTGGTGATATTCAACCTAAAGCCAAAGAACGTGTAATGGCATTGGGTGCGAAAGCCTTCATTCAAAAGCCGATTGATATAAATGTTCTAAAAGATGTCCTAAGAACGCTGGTTGAACCCGCTTCGTTACCCAAAATTGTTACACCGGTGTCATTTGAGCTCCCAGCCCTTCGTCGCCGCGATATTTATATGGAAGTAGCGAACGTGGCTATTGGTCGGGCTGCGGATGCGCTTGCAAGACACTTTGATGTATTTGTGCGCTTACCTTTACCGAATGTGAATATTTTCGAGGTAACGGAGCTTCATATGGCATTGCGTGATCTGGCAGATAATGCGCATGTATCCGGTGTCTGCCAAGGCTTTAGCGGTGAAGGTATTGCAGGAGAAGCGCTGGTGCTTTTAAGTGATACCAGCGTGTCCGATTTGAAGAAGTTAATGAAAGTGCCGGCAGAGAGTGAAGACCTCGAAGAGTTGGAGCTATTAATGGACGTATCCAACATATTGGTGGGCTCGTTTCTCAATGGATTAGGTGAGCAGGCAGAAGTGAGATTTTTCCAAAGTTCGCCTGTGCTTCTAGGCCAGCATATTACGATTGATTCAGTCATTAACTCTACCGCAGGTTCGTTTAGTAAAACGATGACCTTTGAGGTTAGCTATACAATTGAAGACACTTCTATTCGCTGTGACCTATTATTTATGTTTGTCGATGAGTCACTGCCGCTGCTCGATAGCAAACTGGCTTATTTGATGGAGGATTTCTAATGTTGTCTCTTCCAGCAGAATTTGAACAATTTCATTGGATGGTCGACATGGTTCAGAATGTCGACATGGGATTGATCGTCATCGATCGTGATTACAAAGTACAGGTGTGGAATGGCTTTATGACGCACCACAGTGGGAAGATGGCTCAGGAGGTGATCGGCAAATCTCTGTTTGAGGTTTTTCCTGAAATCCCACAGGAATGGTTTCGTCTGAAAACCAAACCCGTTTACGATTTAGGCTGTCGAAGCTTTATCACATGGCAGCAACGTCCTTATTTGTTTAAGTGTCGTAACGTTCGTCCAGTAACACAACAAGCTGATTTTATGTATCAGAACATAACGTTAAACCCAATGCGCACACCAACTGGTGCTATTAATTCATTGTTTCTTTCTATCCAAGATTCAACTGCGGAAGCCTTGGTTGTCTTAAGAGCAAATAACGCTTAGGAAAAGTAGCAATTCAATAATTTGAAGATATCAGCATTGGGTAGCCGAGAGGGATTACTATGCCTATACCCAGCGTTTTTTATACTGCACAACAAGTTAAACAAGGTGAAGTCTTAGCTGCAAAATCAACTGGACTTGAAATGTTCAGCTTGATGGAAAGGGCAGGTCAAGCGGCTTTCACTATTGCATTTGCACAATACCCCGGTACACATCATTGGTTGGTATGTTGCGGTGGTGGTAACAATGGTGGCGATGGTTACATCGTTGCTTGTTTGGCGAAATCGATGGGCGTTCAAGTTACGGTTTGGCAACATGGCGATCCTGAAAACCTCAAAGGCGATGCATTATCGGCTTATTATCATTGGCTAGATCACGGTGGTGAAGTTTACCCTTTTGATGATGTCATTCCAGATGACGTCGACCTCATCATAGATGGATTACTGGGTACTGGGTTATCTGGCACGGTTCGAGATCGTATTCAAGACATTATCCATTTGATCAATACGAGCAACGTTCCTGTTGTGGCGATCGATATCCCTTCCGGATTATGTGCCAACACAGGTGCGGTACTAGGTGTTGCTGTTAAAGCTAACCACACCATCAGTTTCATAGGTCTTAAGCAAGGGTTAGTTACTGGCCAAGCTCGAAACTACGTGGGGCAGTTGCACTTTGCAGGATTAGGTGTTGAAGAGAGCTTTGAACAGCAAAACAAACCGACACTAAGATCCATCTCACCCAAATCCATCAAGTCGATGCTCGCTCAGAGAGAAGCATGCGCTCACAAAGGCATGTATGGTAAAGCACTGCTTATTGGTGGCAATGAAGGTATGGGCGGGGCGATGATTCTAGCAGCCCAAGCCTGTGCCAGAGTAGGTTGTGGGTTAACGGCATCATTGCTTCACCCGTCAAACGTCTCCTCCATTTTGGTATCTATTCCAGAAGTGATGAGTGCTGGTTGGGATGATGAACAACGAATAAAGCAAAGATTAGAGTGGACTAACGTTGTTGCAATTGGCCCTGGCTTAGGAAGAGATACAAAAGCCGAGAGGCTTTTTCGTCATATTCAGGATCTGCCAGTGAACAAAGTTGTCGACGCTGATGCGTTGTACTTTCTCGCACAAAATCCAAATTTAGATGACAGTCGAATTATCACGCCACATCCTGCAGAAGCAGCACGACTACTTGGTGTTGACGTGAGTTCTGTTGAGGCAGATAGATTCAAAGCAATTAGAGATCTACATAAGATGTATGGTGGAGTGGTCGTACTAAAAGGAGCGGGCACATTAGTCAGTGATGGAAATGAAACCTTCGTATGCTTGGCTGGTAATCCAGGAATGGCAAGCGGCGGAATGGGGGATGTATTAACTGGGGTTGTCGCCTCAATCCTAGCTCAAGGCTTAAGTTGTTTTGAAGCAGCGAAATTGGGTGTCATTATCCACAGTAAAGCTGCTGATTTGAATGCGAAAGAAAAAGGCGAGCGAGGAATGCTAGCCAGTGATCTAGTATGCCATTTACGTGAATTGGTGAACTAAAAGCAGTCGTTAACACCAAAGTAGCTTACAAGCTAAAGCGCGCCCCCAATGTAAAAGAAGTCGCGGAGTATTCATTTTGCAAATCTTGATACTTGAGCTCGACACTTAGTTCCAGTTTCTCAACATACATGGGCTGCATTTTAGCACCAATGCCTATATAAGGATTGACACCAGAGTAGTCTTGGCTCGTTTCAGGGATTGCACTGGTGTTGGTCTCTTCTAGATTCGTCTGCCCAATACCGCCTTTAGCATAAACGCTGGTAAAACTATTGATGGGCTGTTCTATTCTCGCGCCAGCGAAAAAGCTTCGGTATTTCACCTGCTGGGCATCGCCATTCGAATCATGAAATGTAGCGCCGTCTGACATGGTATCAGTGTATCCAAAGTCAACGCCTACGAAAGGGGATAGAAAATAGCTATATCCAAGAGTAGTCGTCCAAGCGCTCTCGGTGCTGTTACTGTTATCAATGTAGTTATAACCACTATCCGCGTAAAACTGGTGTCGGCTATCTGCTGCTAGAGTTGGTAAAGCTAAAATCAAAAGGAATAAACCAACACTAGTTTGTCCTAAATGTTTCATCTTTTTCTCCACTGCCATCGATAGAAGCACATGTGCCAATCAGGATTCTGGCGCTTTTATAATAACTTGTGCTTATCAATTCTTTCTTATCTTCTGCAATTCAAAGCGAAGCTGTTTTAAATATAAGCAATTAATGAACCGCTATTAGTTTTTATTCCAAGACCAAATAAAAAGCTGTGATCTTGAATCGTTTGGTTGAAAAATAAACGAAAGTTAAAGTGTCGGTATTACAGGAAGGAGTGATTGAATTCACATTATTGGAATGCTGTTCTGTAGCTAAACGATTAGACAATCGTTTGCCAAAGGACAGTATTTTGACGTGTGTAAGCTAATTTATTGATATTTAAGTTATTGTTGGGGATGGTTTTGTCTACTGGAGATTACCAGTTTGGGGGATATGAAATCTTCGCTAGGATAACACAAAAAAAATGCAAATATCAGACTTGTAGGAAAGAAATCACAACCTATAATGCTGAAAACCGGAGCGTCTGCCAACGCTCCGGTTTTTTTGTGTCCGAAAAGTGACTACGTCTGCCAACGTGTTCACTACGCACTCTGCAAAAGAGACACAAACTGTGAATTAATCAAGGAATTACACAATGCGTATCGAACAAGAACTTAAGTTAGGTTTCAAAGATGTACTGTTTCGCCCGAAACGTTCAACCCTAAAAAGCCGATCTCAAGTAAATTTAACCCGCGAGTTTACCTTCAAGCATAGTGGTCGTCAATGGTCTGGCGTACCTGTTATTGCTGCAAACATGGACTCTGTAGGCAGCTTTAAAATGGCTGAGGCTTTAGCAAAACATAGCGTAATGACTGCTATTCACAAACACTATAGCGTTGAGCAGTGGGCTGAGTTTGTTCAAAACGCAGATGCTAATACGTTGAAAAACGTTATGGTTTCTACAGGCACTTCGGATAATGACTTCCAAAAGACCAAAGACATTATGGCGATGAGCGAAGAGCTAATTTTCATCTGCATCGACATTGCTAACGGCTATTCAGAGCACTTAGTTGACTACGTTCAAAAAGTACGTGAAGCGTTTCCAAACAAAGTAATTGTTGCCGGTAACGTAGTAACTGGCGATATGGTAGAAGAGCTGATTCTTGCTGGTGCAGATATCGTTAAAGTAGGTATCGGCCCTGGTTCAGTTTGTACTACACGAGTGAAAACAGGTGTTGGTTATCCTCAGCTTTCAGCAATCATTGAGTGTGCTGATGCTGCTCACGGTCTTGGTGGTCGTATTATCGGTGATGGTGGTTGTACTTGTCCGGGAGACGTTGCGAAAGCTTTCGGTGGCGGCGCAGACTTTGTAATGCTAGGCGGTATGTTAGCAGGCCATGAAGAAGCGGGTGGCGAGCTAATCGAGAAAAACGGCGAAACGTTCATGAAATTCTACGGAATGTCTTCTAAGAGCGCGATGGACAAGCACTCTGGTGGTGTTGCTGGTTACCGTGCAGCTGAAGGAAAAACCGTATTAATTCCATTCCGTGGTCCTGTTGAAAATACCATCCAAGATGTGCTTGGTGGCGTACGTTCAACTTGTACATATGTAGGCGCAGCCTCGCTTAAAGAGCTAACTAAGCGCACAACGTTCATCCGCGTACAAGAGCAAGAGAACAACGTTTACGGTAAAGAGTAAACTTCCAACTCTTCGGAAAATTCGAGTTATCATGAGCCGCTTTTTGCGGCTCTTTTTTTGCCTTAAAATCAGTAAATGGCGACAAAGTGGCGACACTCGCGGAAAAATTTTTTGTGGCGACAGCTACAAACCCGCCAAAGGGTTTTTGGTGATCGCTTCAGAAAGGTGGTCAGGGGCAAAGTGGGCATAGCGCATCGTCATACTGATATCGGCATGGCCAAGAATGTCTCTGAGTACCAAAATGTTCCCGCCGTTCATCATAAAGTGGCTAGCAAAGGTATGACGAAGAATGTGAGAAGCTTGCCCTGTGGGAATATCTAACCCAAGTTTGTTCTTCAATATGTAGCAGAATGGCGTATAGCACTGCTTGAACAGCTTCCCACTGGTTGGTTTATAGATTTCATCGTATAAGCTCTCTGAAATCGGCACAGAGCGATTCTTCTTCGTTTTGGTATTAGTGAATGTGACTTTGTATTTTGAAAGCTGCGAGCCGCGCATTTGTGCTGCTTCATTCCAACGAGCGCCAGTTGAAAGGCACAGCTTGACGATCTTCTGCATATCTTCAATTTCATGCTGGCTAACCAATTCAATCAGCGGTGGAAGTTTCTCTTTCGGTAAGAACGCCATTGCTCGTTCGTGTTCTTTGAATGGTTTGATCTCTTCCAATGGGTGGGGCAGGCTCCATTCACCCAGCTCTTTTAGCTTCCCGAATACAGCTTTGAATCGAGCAAGTTCAGAATTGAGCGTTGCAATACTGGGTGCACCTTTATTCCAACGAGCAGAAACAAAAGGCAGTGAACCACTCATACGCCTGGCACGAAAATCAGCATAGATTTTGGAATTAAAGTGATTCGCTAATGGGTTGCCCATAGCTTCAACCATGTGCTGAAACTTTTGGTAGATAACAGGTCCGTTCGCCAGTGTTTTACCGTAAAGCTCAAACCACAGTTCGATAACGTCACTTAAACGACGGTGATCAGGTTTGTCACCAAGCCATGGTTTATCTTCCACCTCACGCATGGTGAATTTTTCAAAAGCTGCTGCTTCACCTTTGGTTACGAACGCCTTGCGTACGCGTTTACCTCTGCGCCCGTTTGGGTAGCATTCACATAGCCAGGGCTTTTTTGAACCATCTTTTAAGTTGCGAATAGACATATAGAAAATTCTAAATACTGTATATAAAAACAGTCTAATTCGACTTATACCGTTAAACAATGTTTGAATTCCTATACTTTGAACAGAGTTGATTGTTTCAGGTATTCGTTCATTCACTTGTATGGTGTCTTTAATTTACTAAAAAAGATCTTTACAATTTACTAAAATAGTAAATAATGAATTTGACTAACGGTACAAATACAGTCGGGGGTAGTGATGGTTGGTGTAAAGGTAACAGAAATAGGGAAATTCCTTCGGAAGTTGCGGATAGAAGAGGACATGTTACTAAAAGATATGGCCGAAAAATTGGAAATTAGTTCAGCATTGTTGTCTGGTATCGAGTTAGGAAAGAAAGCGATATCTGATAGCGTGTTAAAGAAAATTTCTAAAGCTTTCAATTTGAGCTCTGAACAAATTGCTGAATTGGAGCAGGCTGCATCGGTGTCTCAGCCTCAAGTGAAAATTGACTTGGTGGGTAAAAGTGCAGATGAAAGAGAGATGGTTGTTTCATTTGCTCGCAAGTATGAATCCCTTTCTGCGGAACAGAAAGAGCAGTTGAAAAAACTCCTGGAGGATTGATGGAAAAACCACAGCGCAAATTAGGTATAAGAGTACCGCCTCGCAGAACTGCGAATATATTTAGCGAGGCGCAAGGGTTACGTGATGAATTGAAACTCAAAGGCAAGGTGGATATTGGAAGGCTATTGATGGCGTTTCAGGATGCTGGAATGTTGGAGTTTTCAATAGTTAAGGCAGACGAACCTATATTCGATGATGAAGAAACCTTTTTAGGTGATGAAGAAGCAAGGGCCTATCCCGATTCTGACTTCATCGCGATTCGTGAAGATGTGTACGACAAAGCCTGTGGGGTTTGTGGTCATTCAAGATTTACAATTGCTCATGAACTAGGGCACATCATTATGCATAAAGGCGTTGTGGCAAGCTTTGCTCGTGGTGGTGAACACCAAATCTTTGAAGATAGTGAATGGCAAGCTGATGTATTCGCTTCGGAGTTTTTAGCGGATAGTCGACTCATCGATCTAGATACAGATACACCTGCGACGGTATCTGAACGATTCGGTGTTACAGAAGAGGCTGCAATTGTGAAACTAGCAAAATTGAAAGAGATACAAGAGAAAAGAACAAACGAAGAGCAGTAGATACGTAAACAGGAAGGCTGCGACCCCTTCCTGCTCAGTACGATTTCCGAGGTAATGTCACTGCCTCGTAAACCTAGCTAATGGTGTTAACCACAGCAAATTAGACACTTGTAAGGTAGCACATTGGTTAGGAATTTCAAGAGTGACCTCTAAATACGGAGGCTCATATGAGTCCTAACGCGCAAAACGACACTGTCGTTATTTATTCGAAGTTTATCACTGTTAAAGGGAAGCGCATTTACGCGCACCAAAAAGGTCTAGATGCATTTCGTCTAGAGATCCCTAAAGACAAATATAAACCTCGATAACAATAATGCTGAGGTCGTAATAGACCTCAGCCCCTTCTCTTGTTTTATAAGGAATTGGACTGTGAACCTTACAGAAATCATAAACAATAGCTTGATGCAAAGCTTATTACTCAGCCCACTTATGGGAGTTATTTTCGCCGCAATTTTCTCTGGCTTAACTTCAGCCCCTAAAGGCAGTAACGCTACTACTGTGTTAGTTACGAAAACAGTATACAAAGAACGAGTGATTCATAGTCATGGAGTAGGAAATAGTAGAAAAAGTAACTCGTCTGATGATGCTATGGGAATTATTGGATTCGCTTTTGTTGTCACATGCTTTATTGCTTGGAAATATGCCACAATTTATGACCAAGTACTTATGGTGCTGGCTATCACTACACTAACCATCATCAGTTTCGCTTTCACTACTATTGCTATCTCTTTGATTAAAGGGCAATACACATCTAGTGATTGGTTGATGTACACCTTATTTCCTTTAGCTGCGCTGTTCATGTGTCTTTATTTAATATTTTTAGCTTTTGATTCATTCGACCCGAAAGTCCAAAACCTAGCGTTAGAAGCAAATGCGATAGAGTTCTATTTAAGAAAGCTGAGTACATATGGTCGCAACTTTATGCTGGCTCATATTCTTGGCATAGTGCTTATGACTATTACATTACTGCTCACAATGCTCGCCCAAGTTCACTATTTAAGCTTAATGAACTTAAGGGGAGCGTTTGGCTAGCAAGGTTAACTAGTGTTATGTCACGTAAACGCTGGCTAATTGGAATGATAATTTTACTTGTAATGTCTTATATATGTTTGGAACCAAGCCTAGTTGCTACTTGGTTAACTAATAGAACTAAATAGGAAATTGCCCCTATATGGGGCTTTTCTTTACATCTACGAGGTTAGAAGCACAACGACTATTCCCGTCTCATTTGGAATCATTTTGAACAGCGAAGGTAAGGTATTCATTTTCCGTCGTGAAGAGTCATTAAAGAGTGAGTTGAATGAAGAACTGGATGTCGATGTAGTGTGGTTTATTGAAAAATCTTTTAGTTCCTGCGGATGTATTTGTTGCAAGTTATTTATCATAAAAAATTGTTTTGATATTAGAAGTGATTAGATTAAGATTTTTGTCTGCTAATTTTATTTTCTTGGATATTTATGCCATTAACATCAGAAAACTATAGTAACTTTTATTTTGGGAATAGTGCTGAACATTACGTAATGAGCCAAGCTTTCTTTCACAAGTTAGAAGCCCATAAGTATAATCCCGATATCGGGTTTGATCTTTGTATAACCAATAGAGCACGAGAGGAGTTTAATAGTGAAACAAGGAAATCTATTGATATTCAAGTTAAAGCTACTTATTTAGTTAATGATGAAGCTATCTTTACAATAAAGAAAAGTGAAGTAGATTTCTTAATAAAAAAAGATAATGCAGCTACAGTGTTTTGTATTTATGATGTTCAGATTATCGATGCTCCTGTTTGTATAGAAGATGATCGTGACGGGACGATGATGCTAGATGCCGCTATTGACAGAAGTTATAGGCAAGATGTTTACAATAGTCAAAGAAAAGATCAAAGTTATAAAAAAGAATTGAAAAATATTAAGATGGATGATTTTCAGATAACTTCTTTCTGGTTGAACTCCAAGCAGATGAAAAAAGCTATTGAAGAAGGAGTTATAAAAAGTATTAATGATGATTTCTACCAGGTCACAGTAAAAATGGATGAAGATCTTTTTTATTTTTCTAAAGTGAAAAATCAGAGTGGTTCCGAATGTTCAGTGCATCCTATGACGCAAATTCGATATCTAAAGTTTTTATTTGATCTTAATGGAAAAGACTCTCCGATTGATATGGAAAATTTTTCTCTATACTAATTTTATTTAAACAAATGCCCGTTATATTGAATGTGACTATTAATCTTGTCGAACGTTTGAACTTTAAAAGTTACGGGCTTTGCGTGCCCTTCAAGTGCTCGTAAAAAGGGTTGCAGCCATTTATAACAGGCAACTGATAGAACAATGAACACAAAGAAAGCCAATACAGAATAGTGCCCGACAAGGAATGTGAAACCAGAGATAACCAAGATAAAGGTAGCCTTGGTAAAACGTTCAGCATTTGCAGTGTTTATTACTTTGAGTACAGCTTCTGAAGATATGTTTTGTTCAACTGCATAGAAATGGAACAGAGCACATGCCGTTGAAAATGGTATAGCCGCGGCAAAGAAGATAATTGAGATATAGAGCATTTTGGAATTTTGGATCTGATCATATCCACTGAAAAGAACCAAAAAGAACGAAATACAGAAACCTGCAATAGTTGTGTGCATCCAGCGTACGTGAGTAATATTTTCTTTGTTGTCCATTTCTATGCCATTACAGAGCAATACTGGTAAATTGAGTTACCTAACCAATAGATGAAAAGAGATATATTCAGAGCAATCGGAACAGTAGTATCAAAAATATCTTTATTAAACGTCATTTCTTTGAAGTAATAACCTAATACAAGAAAACGCAAGCGATAGCGAAGCTTGCTATCGGCAATTTTAGATGTTTCATCAGTACTATATCCTTGTTCATCTGCATAGGTGGTAAGCCCCCATTTAGATTTAACATCTTCGTGATGGGTAACTAATTCGCTTACATCGTAAGCGGGGTTTTCCCAGCAGTCGATTTTTCTAAAAGAATAGTCTTTTGAAAAATAGAAACTGAAACTGAAAGCCGTATCTTCATCAGCCACACCTTCAATATCAATACGATGCGAGTCATCTTGATACAAACTTTCTACGTGGTAGTAGAAGTCTGAAAGGTAGATTGAATCTCGAACTAGAGGTTCTCCTTTTTGTCCTATTTCAAGTACCTTGGCTAAAGATTCAAAATAGTATTTTCCAAAAATTGCTTTTTGATGAAGAGTGTATCGATATAGGGCATATCCAACTAATACCCAATAAAGAAAAATTAATCTTTCAGAATGCTCAAAAGTAACGGTTGGTAGCCAAGGAATAGTAATTTTTACATCTTCTAATTCAACTCCAATCACCATATGAATAAGCCCAATACAGAACAAAGTCATCAAACCTTTGGCAGATGATGTGAATGATGGGTCTGTAATTTTTTCTATTGGGCTATCCATAAGTATCATTAACCTCTACGAGTTACACTCTTCAATAAAAGACCATATTTTGTCACATAACTGGCTGAGTTCTTCGCTTAATGCCCAGTCGTCGTTTTGGCTTTTCATTATATCTACAGCAATGTCACAAAAGACTACTTTCTGTTTAATAGTACTCCCAGATGACTCAATAAAGTCTCTATCTCCATTTTTAGTCTTAACCCAACCATCGCCTTTTCGGAAAAATAACTTACCATCTTTTGCATCCTGGGCTTTGGATATCTGATTTTCTAATATTGCACCTATACCTATTTCTTCGCTACGAAATGATTTATCAGTTAATGAGTCAAAGGAATGAGTACTATTCCCTTTACTCTTCATATCTTCCCAGAGTGTTTTAGCCGCATCGATGATTACATTGTGAGGTATGTAGTTCTCAATTTCTTTCCATTTAAGTAGTTCAAATCGGCTACCTAGTGCCTCTTGTAGATCTTCTACCCGACTACCTTTACTATCGATGTCAGCATCAGCTAATAGAAAAACATCTTTACTAAGCCTTTGAGCTGGAGTCTGCGGTGACTTATCTGGGTCGACATCATCAGTAAATGCCCAATGGGTAATGTTAGATCCTTGATATTCTACAAAAACATAGTGAAGGTTTTCGTTATATGTGCGCAACTTAGCTACGCGTTCCTTCGCTTTTTTGCGAGCTTGATGAGAGCCATCTTCGGAAATACTAAATGCTTCGAGTTCGTCTAGATATTTTGCTAAATAAACTTGCAGATAGCGTTTGTCTGTAACTCCTTCAACCCAGACAGAGCAATTGGCAAGAAGAACAGAAGAGGCTAAAACTCCAAGCTCTTTGAGTATATCCTTATTGTTGGCTTGGCTTTGGACAATGGAAGTAGACTTATTATCTTCGTCAATAATTTTCTTAACACTGATAAGATTAATGTCATCCGACTCTAAAGTTAGATCAACAAAGTGATTTGATTGCGTGGTGAAGAAGAACATATGCTGAGGACATGCTCTAAATGCTTCAATAAGAGCGCGTTGCATACCAGCGTGAAGATTCTGCTCTGGTTCTTCGATAAAGAAAATAGTGGGCTCTTTTTCTAAAAATGGGCGAACAGTAAGCGTAATCATTGCTTGAATACCATCACCCATTTCATAGATTGGTAGCTGAGGTTCATCCCCAATTTTGATATGAAGCACATTGTTTTCTTGTTTTTCTTGTCGCTTCTTACGAGGGATAATATTAACCCGCTTCCCCTCAAAAAAATGTGTAGATAGGTAATTTTGGTATTCTTTTACGCTTGATTGTTCCTCTTCTTCTCCAAGTAGTGAGTAGACCATATCTTCATATAATGTATGCCCAGTGAATATCTTAAGCGCTGAACCATTACCGCCATTAAAATAGTCGCGCAGAGTGCGTTCTAAATATACATCGGTGTTTGGTACAAGTGTTCTAAGACCTCGAAGTATAGGTATGTATTCTTTTTTGTTTCTATTTATATCGTATCCATCAAAAGTGCTTAATTTTACGATTTTATCCCATAGTTCTTTAGTGAATAGTGTCCCTGCGACACTAGATATTTCTTCATTCGATATAGGGCTCATTTTTTTTAGAAGTGCGTTTTCAATGGTTTCATGCAACACGCTTCCAATATTAGAGTCGAATAAATCATTTGAACTATTCGTGAATAGCATTGATATATGCTGAGATATGCTGGGTTTTACACAATTAATATTCTTTTCGAAGTTGATTTTTGCTTCGTTGGTTAGGTCTCTTCCATCATCAAATTTAGGGATGTCATTAGAAAAAACAGTACGAATAAAGCGGCTTTTACCCGAGCTGTTTGCACCTATGATTACATTTATTTGACGCAGGTTTTCGATGGTATTTGATCTAGCATCTGGTAATTTAAAGTTGTTATTACTGAGTTCAGGAACATTAATTGCTGTTATTGTCTTGAGGTTTACAGACATCAAACCCTCTCCATAATCAACGCAACTCTACCCACAACTTTCACATCGCCTTCATCAACAGTAATCGTTGAGCCGTTAAAGCTAATCGCTAACTTCTTGCCCGGTAAGCGTTGGATTTCGTTTAGGGAGAGGAGGCCGTCCATATCTACTAGGTAGGTTCCGGCTACGGCTTGGCGTGATTCTTTGTTTACTAAGAATGTTCTGCTGCTGTCTTTAATTGCGATCGCGTCATTGACACTGACATCTTCAAGCTGAGCCACATCGAATGCTATTGCACCTTTATTAACTAGCTTTCCGTCTTCTAAAACAAAGCAGTCTATGTTCATTACACGATTTGAATCATTACTTAATGAACTATGCTTTTGCGTGATTTTGTTAGGAAATGCTTCCCCTTCACCAAGTACTAAATACTCCATAGATGCGCCAGTATGCAAATGCACCCTTACAATCACTTCGAAGGGTGTTAATTTGCGTTGATGCCAAGTGGACATGGTAGATTTTGAGACTTCAAGCACTTCTGCAAGTGTCTGAAAATCACGACATCCTGTGACTTCCTTCAATCTTTCAGTAACATCTCGCCCCGAAATGTACGCTTTTGGGTGTATTTTGTCTTGTGATTCACGCATAAACGATCTAATATCTGTGCTCAAGGGTGAATGACGAGGTGCAACTCATCATCACGAATTAAAACATTCAATGACTTACAAGGATAGCACCATGCTTTCATATCAAATAGTAATAAATACTCCTTTTATGACTTACGAGCAGTATTCGCAGCTTTCTGGTATGCCAAAACGCACCATCATGGATTGGGTGGCAGAAGGCAAACTTCCTATTAAAACCAAAGAGAAAGCGAAAGAAACACCCATGATCAACATGGTTGCTTTACATGAAATCGCAACGCGCGAAGCGATGCAGTTGCTGGGGTAATACTCATGCGATTTTCCTCCCTGATTCCCACCAAAGAATATTGTCCGTTGTGGCTCAATGTTCTTGGTTGGGCATTCATTTTCGTTCCGTTTTTCTTCAATTGAGTATTCGTTATGGAAGATTTGAACTCAATGTGCGTTTTACGTGGCTCGAAACAAAAGGCATTTAACGAAGCGTGTTGCGCATTTGCGAACTCAGAGAACATGACAGCTATCGCCAAGGCTCTCGATATGAACCCAACGATGCTGCGAAACAAGCTCAACCCTGACCAGCCGCATGTGCTGACTTGCGTTGAGTTGGTTCTCATCACTAAAGCGAGTGGCAACTACTCCATTCTTAATAGCCTTTTGCTTGGTCTCGGTGTGGTGACGGCGCAAATTCCGCAGGATGCGAGCGTGGAAACGTTCATCAAACGTGCTCTGGAAAACTCGATTCATTCTGGCGATTTGTCGCGTATGGCGCTCGACCATGCAAACAAAACCAGCCTCAACCGTACCAGCAAGCAAAGCATTATCAGAAAGGCTCAGGCAAGTATCAGTAATTTGGTGCTGCTGATTTCTGATCTCGAAAGTCGCACCACGGGCGTCACGCCGTTCCTGAGTATGAGCGTCGATTTTGTGGCAAACGGTGCACCCATCCCCGGTTTTTCTTAGAAGGTGAAAGCTATGGCTAACAACGTAAAAGTAACGATTGAAATCAACACGCTTGATGAAGCGATTCATTGGGAAAACCACGCGGTGCTGACCCTAAACAAAATCAAGCAAAACCCAGTAGAAGGGCAGGCGGACTTGCAAAGTTCTCTGGTTCGTACATGGACAGATGTGCACCGCCAAGCGCGCAAAGCAGTCGGGCAGTTCATTAAACAGGAAGAGGCTGCGTGATGGAGTTTGTAGCCGTTCGTTTGTTTGGTGATGGTGCGATGAAGCGTCACAAGAAAACGCTGGAGCCGGAAACAACGGCTCTGGGTGATTTCGATAACGCTGACGATGCCATCGCACAAGCATGTCACCAGTTGAACTGTAACCACATTCGCCACGGCATTTTGAGCGAGGGCGAAGGTCAAGGTGGTTTCATTGTTATGGATATTCAGGAGCTGGCAGAGGTTTAACTCTGCCGCTTGCGTGAGGTGTTTATGACTGAAGATATCGATTATTGCCCAAGTACTTCTATCAAGAATCTGCCTGTTACTTCTCCGGCTCATTTGCCGTGCCCTGATATGGCAGGAATGGAAAACCCTGACCCGCAAAAGCGTCAGCGTTCTTTGTTCCTGCTCGGCAAGCTGCGCGAGAAACATGGGATTCCAAAGCATAAGTCAGCGGCATCAAACTCAGCTTGTCTTGAATATGTGTGTACCGAAGAAGGTTGTATCGAACCTTGGGGAACCGTGAATAACGCAGTGGCTTAGTAAAATGGAAACCAAAGACTTACTCTATATCGCTGGGGCAGTGATGCCCCACGACAAAATCAAACGAAATGATGCCAGCTATAACGCTGGTTTTTTAGTATCCAAAATTTATACCGACCAAGAACAAGCAATTTTGGATGCAGGTTTTATCAAGAAAATACCGATTTATGATCGCGTTCTTGGCAAAAAATCCAAGCGCCAGTTGGATGTTGAGATAAGAACCGATGCTTTTAAAAGGCTAAATTTCCGCTCAGAACACGACCGCGAAGCGGCGGCGAGAATCGCCGGAGAGCATAGGCTAGTCAAAGGGCGCAAAAGTCCGACAGAAAATTATCGTCACAGAAAAGAGCGCCAAATGCAGTCTTTAAGGCTGTTAGGAAAGGTACTGCGCCCGAAAACTGAGCTTGAAAGTCCCGAGGCTTACTTCAACCATGATGTGCTCTACGACACTACAGCGCGTTCTAAGCCGCAGATTCTGAACCAGAATGGTAAACGGGCGAGGGGTGAACCTAAGAAAATCCCTATTTCGATGAACTTGATGCATCGAGAGTGGGACAACACTTTCAAGTTTCAGGCGATAACCGAAACGCCAGCCAGTGCCGCGCCAGATGCAAACACGGGTGAGCGATTTACTGAGAAGTTATCAAGTCGTTCGGTGCGTAAGATTTTTGAAGCAGCTGCGTACACGTCAGCTTGTCACGGTGGTTTCACCACGTTCTTGACTCTGACCTTTACCAAAGAGCAACGCTTAGCTCTATTTGGTGGCATGACCGATGGCGAGAATTATGTGTCGGCAGGTCCGCATCATCCAATCGGCTATAAGCGAAACATGATTACGACCAGAGCCAAGCGAGGTGAGAAGAAAGTGGGCAACCCTATTGTTGATATCGCAGGCGAGTACTGGACGGTTCCGAACAAAGACAGACCGATTCCAAAAGTGATGAACCAGGGCGGTTTGATTGCAGGGGATTACTGCGACATCAAATCCAAACCTGAACATACCTTCACCATGGAAAAGACGTTGGAAACTACGATAGGTAATGAAGCATCGAGATTTTTAGATGCGGTGAAGAAGCAATATCTACGTGGTTGGGTGGCGGACCACACTCGTCAAACTGATCCAGAAACAGGTGCACCTTACAGCGACTTAACCAAAGTGAAAGTGCCGAAGCATGTGAAAGCCGGAGAGTTTGGACCGACTCAAGAGCCTGCTGATTTTCACTATATTTGGGTAGCGGAATGTCCAGAGAATGAAGATGGTGAACCGAATCCGCACATTCACGTTCTGCTGCGTTGGTCTGTTCCTCATCATCTTTTCAGTGCTTGGGCTAAACGTCTTGAGATAATTTGGGGACATGGCTTTGCGAACTTGGAGCGCATCCGTAAACCGGAAGCTGCTGGTTCATACATCATCAAAGCCGTTGGTTATGCAGCCAAAGGGGATGATGCAAGCCAAGGGCTTATCAAAGGTAACCGTTACGGTGTAGCGAAATGTTCACGCGCACCTGATTGGAAGTGTTTGGCTTCCTTCGATGCCGACAACATGACAGCGATTATCAAAGAACTAGGTTACAAACTTGAGCAGTGGAAGAAACCTATTCGACGCAGAGTGAACAAGTTACATGCAGCGAAAGAGCAAACCATAAAAGCTCAGGCGATAGCGAAGCAGCAAGCTAAACCGGAAGAACATCGCAAGAAGCTGCAACAAAGAATCATCCGTTTGGAAAAGGAAGCGGAGAAGCTGAACAAAACTATGCGTTCTCGTGGCGTTCATATCAGTACCACCAATCGTTTTTGTATTACGTTCGAAGGGGAAGATGCTGCAAGCAAAGTTGATAAGTTCTTGCTTTGGGCAGCAGGCGCTCGCGGTTGGCCGATGCAGTGTCGTGATTTCAGTTGTGACGACATCAAACACGAGGCAGATGTTATCTATGCTGATCAGTTCATTCGCTTCCAAGATAAGCGAAGCTATTGGGGTGCAGTTCTGAAAGAAAACCGAATGATTGAAGATGTGGACGATGCGGAAATTAGCTACTGGCATAGCGTGAGAGAAGAGGCGATGCGGCATATGCCTATGGGCTAATTGCATATAGTTTGAGTGTAATTTCTCAAATAACAAAATCACCTGTACAAATGGGGATAAAAATACTGTATGTTTATACAGTTAAATTTGTATGGGTACGGCTATGTCATTAGAAAGAGAGGATATTTTCCTAGATGCAATGGGCTTTATCATTGATGCAGTAGCACTGAGCACTGTTGGTGATAGCCGAGCAGATATAGGAATTTATTTAATGAGTCTGCTGGTTGCAGACCAAAAGAAAGAATTGCAGCCTGAAAAACTGGAAGCCATCAGACAGTTGATTGAACTCTCTGACGAGCTAGAAAGCCCAGCTTTTTCGATAAGTTCAAAGTCTTAAAAGAGGGCAGGCTTGTAACTAGAAGTGAGGATCAATCAATATGCTAATTACTTGCCCTGTCTGCGAAAGCAAAGCCCGTATCGCCACATCAAAAGCGATGAGCAAAGATACCCGCGAAGCATACTGCCAATGCCTGAACCTAAACTGCGGCCGCGCGTTCACCACTTTGACTACAGTGAACCGAATCATTGAGCCTACGGGAGCGAAGCCAGACCCGCTACTACAGCCAGAACTGTGCAAGGGTGATGTTGATCAGATGGATATGTTTGGGTGAGTGAATTAATCATGCTGGGCGCCATTCAACTTTCACTCCTTGATATGTTAGGAGCGGATAGGGGCACTCCCACTGAAAAACGTTTTTGGTATGACTTTGTCTACAGTTATTTGCATCGACTTCATTTTTATTTTCACATAAAGAGTAAAAGTCACATTTGTATTGTTTTTGAGTTTGGAATACAACTTCAACATTCATTGAACTAGAAATTATTAGGCAATATAGCGCATCACTATCTCTAGTAAGTTTTTGTGTTGTAGATGTTACTCTGATTCGCAGCTCTCCTAAGGGGGGGATTACAGTATTGTAAATATATCTTATATGAGATTCGTTTTTACCTTGAGTTGTTCGAAAAGATACGGGAGTACCATTGATTTCGAGTGATGCTGCATCAAACTTATTTAATTTAGAACGTTCAACATCTCTTTCAATCTTATGCTCTATTTCAAAAGGAGATGTATTCTTCACTTTATAGTCAGATATAGCTTTTACTAGTAAAACATCAGGGTCTTCAGTTTCTTGAAAGTAATATTTTAAAGTATAATCTTTTCTATATTTCTTCTCAGAAAATAATTGTTTTCTTATTGCGTTCTGGATGCTAGTGGGTAATTCAATATCGAATGCATTATAAAATGCATCCTTTTTCAATTCTTTTAGTATTTTTGATTGCTCTGCAATCTTGAAGCTTTCAAGGAAAATAACTGCGAGAGTACTCGCAAAGAATAGTTGAAGTATATCTTTAACAATAGGTACATATAGTTGAATTTGTAGCCATGTATTCTCACCAACTAAATCTTCTGTAACGAGTAATCCAGTGTGGCGAATGTCAATGAACAGTGTTTCAATGTAACATATTGATATTATGATAAAAACTAACCATGATCGAAATAGTGATTGATTGAAAATAATAAGAACCTTTTTAAACAAAACTATCCTCCTAGCATCCGAGCTGTTCGGTTTTTATACAGAAAATAAGATACTTATTTTTACAACTAACAAATGTGAAGCGTCTAAAATTTACACATATTAGGTAATGTATAGAGGAAAATAAAAAAAAACGATCAAAAACGAAA